>CAMHJC010000014.1 GCA_946185345.1 uncultured Clostridia bacterium | reverse complement strand
GGCTTTTTCGCTCCGTCTCTCTGCTTCGTTTTCGACAGCTTTGCTATTCTACCACACCTGAGTCCCAATGTCAAGTCTTTTTTTAGGTTTTTTTCGTCTTTTTTTATCCTTGTAGAATATGCTGTGTTTCCCTGAACTTTTATCGGCAATACGCACTAACCTTCTCCTCTGTTTTACTGCTCCGGGTATTTTTCATTTATATACTTCATTTATATACATTGAAAAAAATTTTACTCTTTGCGCAAAATACTCTTTTTTCGGTTCATTCTATCGCACAAACAAAACCGGCATACCGCATAAGTTTGCGACGGCACGCCGGTTAATCTATTTTATCTGTCCGCTTTTACTCAACTGCAAGCCCGTATCGGCTGCAAAGCTCGATCATTCCGAATTCGGCACTCTCGCACACCATTTCGTATGACCATGCATCATCGGCACGGCTGAGCTCCAGCACCGCCATTGAACTGCTCTGAGAATGATCGGCTGCCAGATCGACCGAGCAAAAAGGCTCTCCGCCTTTGTCAAACGGATCGGTGACAGCGCACGCATTAAGCACAACGCTCTCTGCTTCACCAAAGAAGCGCTCGTCTTCCGATTCGTCAAATGTCACACAGAAAACCGCTTTTTGCACATTCTGCGGAATTTTATTCAGATCGACAAATATGGATTCGTTGGTTCCGTCCACTATGCCGTTTCGGTCATCGCCGCTGTAGACAAGCGCTTCGTCTTCCGATACGGGATTATTATAAAAGACAAAATCCGCATCACTGCGCGCAAGTCCCTTTTCGTCCAGCAGGAATGCTGACAAATCCAGATCAAGTCTGTTATCCGCATCACAATCCCATCTCAGTCCTACTCGGATTAAATCCGTGCCTTTGTCAAGCTGTTTTTTCATTGTCAATGCTCCCTCTCTTTACGCATCATCCTCAACCATTGCCGAAACTGCCCTCGCAAGCTTCGTAATGGCTTTGTCCGTACCGCCGTATATGTCCAAAATCGATCCTATCAGCTTTTTGTCAATCGCTTCGTGCGGCATGCTTTTGCCCTTGACCAGATATGCCTTGACGATTTCATCGCCCCTTTCCAGCTCGGATATTCCCGGACAGGGGCCTTCATCGAGCAGCGCAGCGATGATCCTTCCGATGGCGGCGAATTCCTTGGGCGTAATCTGATCGCCGAAAAGCAGATTCTCCGCTTCGGAGCCTTCCCAGCAGTTGAGTGAGCTGTAGGAAGGCAGTATTTGATTGTCTATGCCTTCATGAAGCAGCCAGTCCCTGATTTCGGGAGTTTCGGGAATCAGACGTTCCACAGCGTGAATACGTCCCCAGCCGCTTGTCTTTCTGGCAAGGCGGAAGATTTCCTCGTTGGCCTTCTCCCACTGCTGCATGATGAATATGACAAATATCGTGAATTCGTCCGAAAGACCCAGCACACGCAGCATTTCTTTCATGGTATCGTCTTTGACCTGAAGCAGCTCCAGCATGGACAGGGCAAATTTGACCGTCTCTCTGTCCTTCGAATTGAAGGCGGCGTAGATGGCATATTTAAAGGCCTTTTCCGCAGGGACGGTCTCCTTGTGCTCCAGAATATATGTTTGCAGTTCGTCAATGATCGAAATGGCTCTTGCTTTTTGTCCGAGTTCCTCAAAAAGCTTCTGCGCTTCCTCACGGTTGCCTTTGCCGACCGCCTTCATTGCTTTCACCAGCAAGGCCTTAGCTTCATCAGAAATCGGGTGATGCTGTGTGTGGTAAATATAGATGCCGTCTATCGCTCCGTCCGCAAATTTGGCGAGCTTCTCGTCCGGAAGCTCAGGCAGCCTGAAATTCTCAGGCAGATGAACATCGTCGCCGTTTGCGTCCTTCACGACCGAGTTGGCGATTCTGTCAAAAAGTGAATTGTCCGTTAAAAGTGATTTCATGCGTTTCTTTCCTCCGAAATGGTTGTGCTGCCTACTGATACAGCTTTACAATGGATTGAAGGCGGCTGGCTTCCTGCACCGCTTTGCCGATGGGGGCAAAATCCCAGCCCGTCCCCGTATGGAATATCTCAGCCGCAATGATGCCGGTCATTCCGCTGTAATTGTCGCTCAGGTTGAAGCGGCACATCTCCTGCCCGGTCTTCCAGTTGACCACTCTCACGAAGGCGTTGTTGATCATGCCGAAGTGCTGGCGCTTTGCCTTGGCATCGTAAATATTGGCGGAAATGACGATCTTGCCTATACTCTGAGGCAGCTTGGTGAAGTTGATGTAGATGCGTTCGTTGTCGCCGTTGCCTTCACCGGTCTGGCTGTCGCCCGTATAAATGACCGCATCATTTTCGCTGCGCATTCTGCCAAAATAAATCACTTCTCTTGCCTTGCCGTCAAAGCCGCAAATGATCGCCGATACGTCACAGTCAACGCTTGCGCTTCCCATCTGGGCGCTGTCCCAGCCGAGGCCTACTATAACGCCGCTTACACGGTTGCTTTCGGATGATAAGTTGACCCTCTCGCCTTTTTTCAGATTAACAGCCATAATAACACCAATCCTTTCTATTAACAATACTATACTCTGTATTCATTAACAGCTCATTAACAATATATATCACAATGCTTAATATTTTAAAAAGCACGGGAGGCCATCCGCATTGACTCCCGTGCTGATTGTATGATACTTGATTCCGTTATTCGAGTTCGTCCATCACGCTCATGTAGGCCGGACGGATGATCTTGTTCATGCCTATCATTTCCTCGATGCGGTGCGCGCTCCATCCGACGATTCGGGCTATGGCAAAGAGCGGCGTGTAAAGCTCCACCGGAATGCCCAGCATTTCATACACAAATCCGCTGTAGAAGTCAACATTGGGACTGACGCCCTTGAAGATGTGCCGCTTCTGTGCAATGAGCTTCGGTGCTTCCTCTTCGATGATATTATAGAGGGTGATATTTTCCTCCTGATGCTTGGCGTCGGCCAGCTTTTGCACGTAGGATTTGAGTATGCGTTCTCTCGGGTCGGATACGGAATAGACCGCATGCCCCATACCGTAAATCAGACCCTTGCCGTCGAACGCATCACCGTCAATAATCCTCGAAAGATAGGCTCTTACTTCGTCACGGTCGGTCTTATCAGTGACGTGCTGACGGATATCCTCCATCATTTCCATTACCTTGATGTTCGCTCCGCCGTGCTTCGGGCCTTTCAGCGAGGACATGGCCGCCGCTATGGAAGAATAGGTATCCGAACCTGATGAAGTGACTACTCGGGTGGTGAAGGTGGAATTATTGCCGCCGCCGTGCTCCATGTGCAGCATCAGCACGATATCCAGAACCTTGGCTTCCAGCTTGGTGTAGGAACGGTCGGGACGCAGCATACGCAGGATATTCTCTGCTGTGGAAAGCTCCGGCTTCGGCCGGTGAATGTACATACTGGCATCGTTCATGTAGTGATTATAGGCGTGATAGCCGTAAACCGCAAGCATCGGGAATACCGCTATCAACTCCATGCATTGTCTGATGCAGCTCTCCAGCGTGGCGGAATTGACTTCTCTGTCATAGGACGCAAGGGTGAGAATGCTCTTGGTCATGGAATTCATGATATCCTTTGACGGGCCTTCCATGATGACATTACGTGTGAAATTGACAGGCAGCTTCTTACACTTGCCGAGTATGCGGCAGAATTCCTCCTCCTCATCGGGAGTAGGCTTCTGACCGAAAAGCAGCAGGTAGGCGGTTTTTTCAAAGCCGAATTCATCATGGCTCAGCTCGTCAATCAGAGTATTGACCTTGTAGCCGCGATACCACAATTCGCCGTCACAGGGAGTCTTTACGCCGTCCACTTCCTTGAAGGAAACGATCTTGGATATCCTGGTAAGACCCGCAAGAACGCCCTTGCCGTTGATGTCACGCAGTCCTCTGTTGACGCCGTATTCCTTGAAAAGCACATCGGAAATCGTGTCGTTGGCAATGCACACTTCCCTCTTGCCCGTTGTATACAAATTCAATTCCTTGTTTGTCATTGTCGGCCTCCCTCCGGCAAATGCCGTTCATTTTTATGCAGATATTGTATATCTTCCTTAGTTGCATTTTGATAATTATACCATAAAATGTTATTATATGTCAAGCCATTGCGAATGCTGCATTCGTAAGATTCTGTGAATTTTGTTTAAATAATATAAAAACAACACACGTTGTTAGTCATTCAAATCACAACGTGTGTTGTTTGAAGCGGTGTAAAATTATACATTACTCATGCGAATTTGCATATTCATTCGCAGCAAATGAATAATTATCCCAATCTGGCATTGATCATCTTTACGACGCACTTCCTGATGATGTCTATCGGAATAATGGCGAACGCAAGAAGCAGAATCAGACCCCAATGCTCGATATTCAGACCGTAGCACTGGAAAATATTGCCGCCGAGGTATGTGAGCAGCACCTGAACCACTGCGATAAGCGCCATAATCTTGAGGAAGTTCTTGTTGCGTGTAATGTTGTCAAGGAGTCTGATTTCGTCGGTACGGGCATTGAAGGCATTGAACACCGCAATGAAGATGAAGAGAGCGAAATAGGCGGTGCCGTGTACGCTGTGTTCCGGATCGTCAAACCGCCATTCATACATCCAGTTCTTTCCGGCGATAAGGAAGACAAGGCTGACCGTGACGGTATACCATGCGCCGACAATAATGGACGACCACATATTCTGGCTGATGATGCTTTCATCACGTCTCTTCGGCTTTTCACGCATGAATCTTCTGAGCGCCGGTTCGCCGCCGAACGCCAGAGCCGCCAGCGTATCCATGACCAGATTGACCCAGAGAATCTGAGTGATGGTAAGAGGGTTATCCATCTGAAGCAGCGGACAGATAAAGGAAATCAGAACCGCCGACACATTGATGGTGAGCTGGAAGATAATGAATTTGCGTATGCTGTTGAAGATGGTGCGGCCGTACAGAATGGCTTTATCAATCGAAAGGAAGTTGTCGTCGAGAATGACGATATCGCCCGCCTCTTTGGCGACTTCCGTACCGCCGCCCATGGCAAAGCCGACATCCGCTTTTTTAAGGGCAGGTGAGTCATTGACACCGTCGCCTGTCATACCGACAACGAGATTTCTCTCCTGCGCAATGCGAACCAGACGGCTCTTGTCGGAAGGCAGCGCACGGGCAATGACGCGAATCCTTCTGATGACCTTGCTGATTTCTTCGTCACTCATTCCGGCAAGTTCGTCTGAAGTAAAGACCAGGTCGCTTTCTCTCTTGAGGATGCCTGCGTCCTTGGCGATGGCGACTGCGGTTTCCTTGCGGTCGCCGGTGATCATAACCACCTGCACGCCTGCGCGCTTGACTTCCTTGATGGCCTGGATGGATTCCGGACGGACTTCGTCACGGATGCCGACAAAGCCTACAAGGGTCCATTCGTCCTCGGGAAGCTTTCCGTCCGTAATGACGCTGTCAGATGTCGCAAAGGCAAGCACACGAATGGCGCGTGTGGCCAGTTCGTCCATCTTGGCGTCAATCTCGGCGGAATTCCGGAGCGGAAGTCTGTTGCCGCTCTGGTCGTAGAAATATTTGCATTTACGCAGCATTTTTTCGGGTGCGCCCTTGATAAGGGTGATGTATTTGCCGCCTCTGCCGACAGTGGATGCGGAATATTTATTGGTGCTGTTAAAGGGAATGGAGCTTACCTTGGGTGCGTCATACACCTTGGGAGAATCCACCGCAAAGCCAAGCACGGCACGTTCCGTGGCATTGCCGCCCACAATTTTGAGGCTCTCGCCTTCGCCGGAAATGACCGAATCGGTGTTGTTCTTGATGCTCATGGTGATCAGGTCGCCCAGCATGCCGGGAATCTGATTGATGTTCTTGTAGGCCTTGAGATTGCCGTCGATAAAGGTAACGACTTCCAGCTTGCCCTTGGTGATGGTGCCGGTCTTGTCGCTGAAAAGAATATTCAGGCTGCCGGCCGTCTCGATACCGACAATCTTGCGGACAAGCACGTTGTCCTTGAGCATCTTGTTCATATTCATGGCGGAAACCAGCGCAACCATGAGCGGCAATCCTTCCGGAACGGCCATGACGATGATAATGACCGCAAACATCACGGCGTTGACCACGTCATGCACGACATCGCCGGTATGTGAGAAATAGGCGGCGATTTCGGCGCCCTTGAAGTGATTGAGCACGAAGAAATGCTGGAACAGATAGGCAACCGCGATCAGTGCGCCGCCGATGTAACCGAATTTGCTGATGCCGTTGGCCAGCTTGGAAAGCTTGACCTGCAAGGGAGATTCTCTGTCGTCATCCGCCTGAAGCTCGCTGGCGATTTTACCGTAGACAGAATTGTCGCCCACGACAGTGACCTTCATCACGCCGTTGCCGGAGCAGACCACAGCGCCTCTGAATACCTTGTATTCATTGAGGAAGTCAAGCGGCTCCTCGACTTCGGTGTAATCCTCGGGAATGGCTTTTTTACGGGCTTCCGCGCTTTCGCCGTTGAGCACCGACTGGTCAACCTTCAGTTCACCGTCGATCATCAGGCCGTCGGCAGGGATCTTGTCGCCCGATTGCAGCAGAATGCAGTCGCCCACGACAAGGTCATTGATGGCCACCTCCACGACTTCGCCGTTGCGGTAGACCTTGCACATAATGCGGGAGGCTTCCTCCTGGAGCTTCTGGAACGCGTTTTCGTTGTTGTACTCGGAATAAGTGGAAACCAGCGTTGCAATCAATATGGCGGCCGTAATGCCGATAGGCTCAAACCAATCGGCCTGTCCCATCACACAGAGCACCACATTGACAAGAAGGGCAAAGCAGAGAATCCTGATCATCGGGTCCTGAAAGTTGCCCCAGAGCTTTTGCAAAAAGGTCTCGCCCTTTTGCTCGGTCATGCTGTTGTCGCCGTATTTCGCTTTGGACTCGGCGACCTCAGCATCGGTCAATCCTACGATTTTCATTCAAATAAAACCTCCTGAATGTTTCCGCCAAACCGTTTGCCTGTTCGCAATTCATAGGTTCATATGAACTCTTAATACAGGCATTCGACTTGGCGTAAATGATTATAATCCAATTTTTGGATTTTGTCAATAACATTATAACACATAATTATAACAGAATGTTAAATTTATTAAATAATTTTCAGTATCCCAACATGCCGGACGCCGATTCGTCATTGTCGATCCAGCTTTGCACCTCCACCACACGGTATTGATCCTTGGTGTCACGGATATAGACCTTTTCTATACCGGCATTGATGATCATGCGCTTGCACATGGAGCAGCAATTGGCATTGGCTACGTATTCGCCGCTGACCGCATCCACTCCGACCAGAAACAGCGAGCTTCCGATCATCTCATTGCGAGATGCGCTGATAATGGCGTTCTGTTCGGCGTGTACACTGCGACAAAGCTCATAACGCTCTCCTCTGGGAATCTGCAGCTCCTCCCTGATGCACCGTCCCATATCGGTGCAGTTGAGCCTTCCCCTGGGTGCGCCCACATATCCGGTCGAAACCACCTCGTCGTTTTTGACGATCACGGCGCCGAATCGCCTTCTTAAACAGGTGCCTCTCTGGGAAACCATCTCGGCAAGGTCAAGGTAATAATTGATTTTGTCTCGTCTTTCCATGGTATCATCCTCCGTAATGGATCAGTTTATTTTGTCGAATTGTACAACCAGAGCACTAATTTTTGTATTTTTCATATAATTCCAAATGAGATGGACCGTAAGTTTGTCGCATTGAACATTGACAAAAAAATAACAAGGCTCTATAATGTTCACAGCTGAGGGACCGCAGAGAGTGAAATATTTAACCACTCTGTTTCGCTCCTCACGGATCACTCCCTCAGCTTTGACATAGATTTGCTTTTTATTTGGAAGGGGAAATTCAATTATGATTAAAAAAAGCATCAAATTCACATCGGTCAACGAGATTAAGGATTTTGTCAATATCACTATGACGCAGCCCTTTGACATCGACCTGATTGCAGGCAGATATATCGCTGACGCAAAATCCATTCTCTCGGTCTTCGGTCTCGACCTGAACAGCGAGGTAACGCTCGGTATTCACGCCGACGAGCAGCAGGCGGCGGCTTATCTCGGCAAAATTGCCACGTATCTGGCGTGAGGTATTTTTGCAAACCTGCTTCACCACCAATTGAACATCTGTCAGCCCCTTGCAAAGAGGTTTCTCTTCGCAAGGGGTTTACTTTTTTGCCCTGAATCACTCCTCCGGCTTTGCTTCTTCCTCAGGTGCGTCCACAAAAAAGTATTCCGACTCATAATCATCCTCATCGTCCTCCTTCGGCAGAGGAATGGTCTGATAAACCTCCACTTTTTTGGCCGACGACCACAGCTGAGGATGAATTCTGATCGAATAGCCGAAGCCCGGATCCATCGCCCATTCAGACATGGTAGCTTCGGGCAGCCCGTACTGGGCCAGAATGGTGGAAATCACTCCGCCGTGCGTCATCAGCAGCGCCGATTGAATTCCGGTGGACATGAGCGCTTCGACAATCTTCTCAAACGCCTGACAGACGCGTCTGCCGAATTCCACACCGGATTCGCCGCTGGGAGGCGCCGCATGTCCGTCCGAAGCCAGCCACTCGGCAAAATCCCTGCTGCCGCTGAGCTGTTCGGCGGTAAGTCCCTCAAATTCACCGAAATCGCACTCCCGGAAGGCGTCTATCTCGATCGGCTTCGCATCAGGATAGATCAGCTCCATCGTCTGTTTGCATCGCTTCATCGGACTGGTGAAGTAGGCGGCGGCACCCGGATAAACGTATTTTTCGTCAAGCTCCCGTATTTGTTCAATACCAACATCATTGAGCGGAATATCTTTGCTTCCTATGTACTGTCCGTTAATATTTCCGTCAGTTATACCATGTCTGATCATATGAATTTGGTAAGTTTTCATAAAACTGCCTCCAAATGACAAATTGTTATAAATAACTCTTGAAATGACACCCGGTTTATGCTATCATTTATGCTATTCGGAATAAAAAAATACAAATTCTTTCTATACTATTATAACTGTATTTTTGCATATAATCAAGTATTTCATAGAGATAACCGAGGTGATTTTTCAGTGAATGACAGCTTTCCGCGAATTATTACGTTGCTGCGAACCGAGCGCAATATTACGCAAAAGGACGCGGCAAAGGATTTGAATATTTCTCAGGCGCTGCTTTCGCATTATGAGCGAGGCGCAAGGGAATGCGGATTGGATTTCCTGATTAAAATCGCCGATTACTACGGCGTTTCCTGCGACTACCTGCTGGGCAGGACTTCCGACCGCAGCGGAGCGAAGCTTACGGTCAGTGACATTCCTGAGCCGGATCAGGCCGATGACAATCTCCTGAAGGGCTCTACCCTGCCGATTCTCAACAAAAAGCTGATCGCCAATTCACTCAACATCATCTTTGATCTGCTGCAGAAGGTCGACAATCACGATTTAACCAACCAGATTTCACTCTACCAGATGATCTCGGTTTACAAAATGTTCCGCCTGCTCTATTCCGCCAATCAGCAGAATTCCTCCAGCTTCTTTTCTGTTTCGGAAAACACCTTCAAAGGATTCTCCGACGCTTCCATGAGCATTATCGAATCACATATCAGTTCGCTGGCCGCCGGCAGGGAAATTGACGGCATGGAGCCGCTGAAAGACACCGGGCCGCTTGAAATGTCCTTTGACAGCATCAACCGGGATTATCAGCTCTACGCTTCCTCGCTGATGAACCTCATCCGCAGCGCCGAAAAAGCCATGGATTTTACACAGGAAAACAAATAAAAACAGATGCACGACACGCAAAATCGCTGTGCATCTGTTTTTTTCGCCTGATCAAAAAAACCGTGCGGAAAACAGCTCAAAATCGCCGCTATTTCCGCACGGATTGATTGATATACTAAGCCCGGACGAAAACAAGACTGTACCAGCCCTGTTTTCAGCCGCAGCTCAGAACTTCGTTATTGTTCGCCCTGCAATTCCTTGTAGAGATTGTGGTACTGCTTGGCACGCTTGCCCCAGCTGTTGTCGCAATTCATGGCGCGCTTGACCAGAATATACCAGCCGTCACGGTTGGAATAGCCGCCCAGAGCACGGTAAATGGCGTTGAGCATTTCCCTGCCGTTGTAGGCCTGGAATACAAAGCCGTTGCCGTAGCCGTCTGCGCTGTCGGAGACGGTGTCACGCAAAGCGCCTGTTTCTCTGACAATCGGAATACTGCCGTAACGGAGCGCCACCATCTGGGCGCTTGATCCGGGGGCAAGCTTGGAAGGAACAAGGAACATGTCGCTCGCCGCATAGATCTTGCGGGCCAGTTCGGGAATGAATCCGAAGCATGCGACAAACTTGTCTCTGTACTTCTCCTGCATCTGTCTGAAATACTCCTCGTATTCCCAGTCGCCCGAGCCGAGTATCACAAACTGCACATCGGCATATTGCAGCAGTTCTTCCAGCACATCGCGCAGAATGTCCATACCCTTGGGTGTGACCATGCTGCTGACCATGCCGATCATCGGCACGTCCTTGCGTTCGGGAAGATAAAGCCTGCGCTGAAGCTCCCGCTTGTTGATCGCCTTGCCGTTAATGAATGAATCATCGCCGTACTGCGCGTATGTCATGACGTCTGTTTCGGGATTGTAGGCGGCAGTGTCAAGACCGTTGAGAATACCCCTCATCTTTGACCAGCGGTCACGGATAATGGAATCCAATCCGAATGAGAACCACGGATCACGCAGTTCCTCAGCGTAAGTCTGGCTTGATGTGGTGACAATATTGGCGGTTTCGATAGCGCCCTTAAGCAGATTGATGCTGCCGTCAAATTCCACCAGCCCTTTTTCGCTCTCGGGAATGCCGAGTACTTCTTCCACCAGTTCCATGCCGTACTTGCCCTGGTACTGAATATTGTGAATGGTAAAGACAGTCTTGGTGCCGTAGAACCACTCATTCTTAGAGTAGAAAAGATGATAAAATACAGGCACAAGTGCTGTCTGCCAGTCGTTGGCATGAATAATATCCGGCTTGAAGTCGACATACGGCAGCATTTCCAGAACGGCACGGGAGAAAAACGCAAATCTCTCGGCGTCATCGTAATGTCCGTAGTATCCCTTGCGCTTGAAGTAATACTGATTGTCGATGAAGTAATAGTTGATTCCTCTGTATCTCGCTTCAAAAACGCCGCAGTACTGACGTCTCCAGGCTACGGGAACCGACAGACTCACAATGAATTTCATGCTGTCCTTGAGCTCCTGAGGGATTCCGTCATAAAGGGGCATTACCACACGGCAGGTCACGAGTCGCTGACGCAATGCGTAAGGGAGGCTTCCCGCAACCTCGGCGAGTCCGCCGGAATAGGCGAAAGGCATAGCCTCGCTTGTTACATACAAAACTTTCATAATAAATAAACCGTCCTTATCGAGATCTGTTGTGCAATGGATCAGGTTGATTTTGGTTCAACGCATTGCCGGAAAATCAGACCACGCTGCCCTTTGAAACATAAATCGGGTAAGACTCTGTGCCGATCATGGCCTTGCCGTCGCTGAAGGTAACGTCCTTGTCGCTGACCAGATAGGTGAGCACTGTGTTTTCGCCGATCACAGTATCCTGCATGATGATGCAGTTGGCAAGCTTGGAGCCCTTGCCGACATGCACGCCGCGGAAGAGTACACAATTTTCCACTTCACCCTCGATGACACATCCGTCGGCGATGATGGAATTGGTAACCACCGAGCCGAGGCCGTATCTGGTGGGCATTTCGTCTCTTTCCTTGGTGTAAATCGGACGCATCGGATTGAAGAGATCCTTGAGAACCTCCATATTCATCAGATCCATGTTGACTTTAAAATAAGACTGCATGGAATCCAGCGTACCGACGTAGCCTTCAAATCTGTAACCGTAGATCTTGTTTTCCAGCACGCCTCTCTGCAGAATGTCACGCACAAAATTGCTGCGGTTTCTGCTGACGGCTTCGGCGATTGTCTTCTGGAGGAAGGCCTTTCTCATGACATAGATTCCCATGCTCCATGTTGCCTTTTCGCCCTTTTTGCTGCCGACAACGATGTCGGTAACCTTGTCCTGACCGTTGAGTTCCAGCACAACCGGCTCGCTGAGATCGGCGGGCATTTCGCTGTTTTTGTAGACGATGGTAATATCGGCGTTGGTGTCGAGATGTGAGTCGAGCACCTTCTTGAAATCGAGGTTGCAGATCATGTCGCAGTCAGCGAGAATGACAAATTCCTCTTTGCAGTTCTTGAGGAAGCTGGAAATGCCGTCGAGAGCCTCGATGCGGTTGTTGTACATCTGATTGCCGTTGCCGAACGGAGGAAGGATGAACAGACCTTCGCTCTTTCTCGAGAGATCCCATGCCTTGCCCGATCCGAGGTGATCCATGAGCGACTGATAGTTGCTCTTGGTGATAACGCCTACCTTGTTGACGCCCGAATTGACCATATTGGACAGCGGGAAGTCGATGGTGCGGTATCTGCCGCCGAACGGCACCGAACCGAATGTTCTGATATTGGTGACCTGCTGCATGGTATCGTCATGCATATTGGAAAAAATGATACCTACTACGTTATTTCCTCTCATTACTTTGTCACCTCCGGAATATCCTCTTCAACCATGGCCTTTGCCTTGACCACAGCGTTAGCGCCGACCTTGACGCCTCCGCCGATGACGGCAATGCCCCAGTCGTCTCTGTTTTCCATCTGTTCTGGACGTTCGCCGACTACGGCGCCGGGGCCGATGACGGCGTTTTCGGCGACAATGGCAAACTGAACCACAGCGCCTTCCATGACCTTGGCGCCGGGCATGATGATGGATTCGGTGACCTTCGCACCGGTCTCAACCTGTACGCCCTCAAAGAGAATGGAGAATTCCAGCTTACCATTGACAATACAGCCCTCGGTGACAAGCGAATTCTGGCAGTCCGCATTCTTGCCGACATAGTGAGGCGGCATGATAGGATTGCGGGTAAAGATTCTCCATGAAGGATCGGACATATCGAGCGGATCGTTGGGATCGAGCAGATCCATGTTGGCTTCCCAGAGGGAATCAATGGTTCCGACGTCCTTCCAGTAGCCTTCAAATTTCCACGCGACCATCTTCTCGCCTGCGTTCAGCATGGCAGGAAGCACGTCCTTGCCGAAGTCGTTGCTGCTCTCGGGATTGGCTTCGTCCATCTCGAGGTACTTGCGCAGCTTATCCCAGCTGAAGATATAAATGCCCATCGAAGCGTTATTGCTCTTCGGCACTTTCGGCTTCTCGTCGAATTCATAGATGGAGCCGTCCTCACGGCAGTTGAGTATACCGAAACGGGAGGCCTCCTCCATCGGCACCTGATAGGCCGCAATAGTGCAGGCGGCTTTGTGCGACTTGTGGAAGGCGAGCATTTCGGAATAATCCATCTTATAGATATGGTCGCCCGAGAGAATGACCACATAATCGGGGTTGTATCTCTCGATAAACGGAATATTCTGATAAATAGCGTTGGCAGTACCCTTGTACCAATCGGCGCCGTGTGTTCCCTGATAAGGCGGAAGCGCATGAACGCCTCCGTACATGGTGTCAAGATCCCACGGCTGACCGTTGCCCAGGTAGTCGTTGAGTACGAGCGGCTGATACTGCGTCAGGACACCGACGGTGTCTATGCCGGAATTGACGCAGTTGGACAGCGGAAAATCTATGATTCTGTATTTGCCTCCAAACGGTACCGCCGGCTTTGCAATTCTTTTGGTCAGGGCATAAAGTCTGCTGCCCTGTCCGCCTGCAAGCAGCATTGCAATACATTCTTGCTTTGGATACATCTTGTTTATTCCTCCTTGCGTATCGCTTGTTGAGCTTCCGTAGCGTTTTGCCTCTTTTGCTTATGGTTGATGATACAACATACAGCACTCAAGGCAGCGTAGTCCGCGCGCCGCCTTGAGTGAGCTGTAAAGCTGTTTGGGTTTCTTCTGAAGATTTATCATTATCAGACGTCTGATGCACCTGACATATTTATGCTTTTCCCGGCCGGATTATTCCTCGGCAGGTGCGTCTGTCTTTGCTTCGGCAGACTCTGCGGGAGTTTCTGCGACAGGCTCTGCTTCGGGCGCAGGCTCGGCTTTCTTCGCCTTTGTTGCGCGCTTCTTGGGAGCAGGCTTGTCACCGGCGGCTTCGTCGGCTTTCTGTGCCTTGGAAGCGGTGGTTTTCTTTGCTCTGGAAGCAGGCTTCTTTGCTGCAGGCTTTTCTTCCTTAGCCTCTTCGGGTTTAGCTTCCTCGGGAGCCTTTTCCTCGGCAGCGGCCTTCTTTGCTCTGGTGGTGCGCTTTTTGGGAGCAGGCTTGGGAGCTTCTTCGGCAGCTTCGGCTGTCTCAGCGGCCTCGGCTGTCTCGGCTGCTTCGTCCTCTTCGGGCTCCACTACAGGCTTCGGTCTCTTGGGCAGTCTGGCCGAGAGCTGATAGAACTGTACGGAGAGCGAAGGCAGATTGACCGCGATGGACTGCTCCTGATCATGCATCGGAATATCCTCGGTGCTGGCCACTGTGCCGTTGTTCTCGCCGGTGCCGCCGAATTCAGCCGCATCGGAGGAGAATATCTGGGTGTATCTGCCGTGTACCGGAACACCGATGCGATAGCCTTCACGTCTGACAGGGCAGAAGTTGCAGATGGCGATCAATTCGTTGCCCAGCTTGTCGATTCTGCGGAAGCTGATGACGCTCTGCTGATAGTCGTCAAGGGCAATCCACTGGAATCCGTGCCAGGAATCATCGACCTCCCACAGTTCGGGATGATCGAGGTAGAACTTGTTGAGCTGCTTGTTGAATTCCTTGAGCTTTGCATGCATCGGATATTCAAGCAGGTTCCAGTCGAGCTGTTTCTGATAATTCCACTCGTCGAACTGACCGATTTCAGCGCCCATGAAGTTGAGCTTCTTGCCAGGGTGAGCCATGACGTATGTCTGGAATGCTCTGAGGCCAGCAAACTTCTGCCAGTAATCGCCGGGCATCTTCTGGAGCATGGAAGCCTTGCCGTAAACCACTTCATCGTGGGAAAGAGCAAGTACAAAATGCTCGGAGAAGGCATACATCAGCGAGAAGGTCAGCAGGTTGTGATCATAGGAACGATAAACAGGATCCATGGAGAAATATCTGATGGAGTCGTTCATCCAGCCCATGTTCCACTTGAAGGTGAAGCCCAGGCCGCCGTCTTCCGGCTTGCCTGTGACCTGAGGCCATGCGGTGGATTCCTCAGCGATCATCATGGCGTTAGGATAATATTCCTTGACAGCGGTGTTGAGCATCTTGAGGAATTCAACAGCCTCGAGGTTCTCATGGCCGCCGTAGATGTTGGGCATCCATTCGCCGTTGCTGCGGTTGTAGTCGAGATAGAGCATCGAAGCGACAGCGTCAACGCGCAGTCCGTCGATGTGATACTTGTCGAGCCAGAACAGTGCGTTGGAGATGAGGAAGGAACGGACTTCGTTGCGTCCGAAATCGAATACGCAGGTACCCCATTCCTTATGCTCGCCCTTGCGCCAGTCGGAATACTCGTATGTCGGTGTGCCGTCAAAGCGGTAGAGACCGTGAGCGTCCTTCGGGAAATGAGCAGGAACCCAGTCCGTGATAACGCCAATGCCGTTTTCATGCAGGATATCGACAAATCTCATGAAGTCCTTAGGCTCGCCGTAACGGGATGTAGGCGCATAGTAGCCGCACACCTGATATCCCCACGAACCGTCATAGGGATACTCGGTCATAGGCATGAGCTCTACATGTGTGTAATTCATTTCCTTGAGGTAAGGAACCAGCTCCTCCGCCAGCTTGACATAGCCGAAGGGATTGCCGTCAGGATAGGTTCTCCATGAACCGGCATGCATCTCATAAATGTTCATGGGCTTGTCGAGCTTATCGGGAGACTGCTTGGCCTGCCAATCCTGGTCGTGCCACTCGAAACCCTCAATGTCGTAAAATCTGGTAGCATTTGACGGACGGGTCTCAAAATGATAGCCATAAGGATCGCTCTTCTGTGTCATGGTGTTCCAATTGGACTCGACACAGTACTTGTAAACGCAGAAGTCACCGACGCCCTGGATTTCACATTCCCACACGCCGCCGCTGTTGCACTTGTACATGTAGTTGGCCTGAGGATTCCAGTCATTGAAATCACCCACAACGGAAATAGACTTGGCATTGGGAGCCCATGTGCGGAAAACTACCGAACCGTCGCTCTGACGGTGTGCACCGAGATATTCGTAAGCACGGACATTTTTACCTTCGTAAAAAAGATGCTGTGCGAGATTTCCTCCCGATGAAATGTTTTTTTCGTTGCTCATTTTGCTTCAACTCCTAAAAAATTAATAACCCGTATTACCAAATAACTAAATGGTTACGCTTATATCATACCAAATTATATGCTAAAATGCAAGCTTTTTTAGCAATTTTCTTAAAAATAATTGATAACGGCGAATTCTTTTTTGTAAGTAATGCTGAGTTTTCAGCCGATTAATTATTTTTTAATCAAAAATATTCACCGTTAGTCGCATTTTTGAGATTTTTCTTAGCTTTATTTGTGCAACATATCGAATTACACACCATTCGTTTGTGACAAAAGCAGATTTTTAGTCAATTCGTCAGTCACCGAAGCTTGCACCCGTCATTTTGGCGGTTTTGATGATTTCACTGTCAACCGGCACAAATTTTGTCTTACCGGCCACTTCGGAAAGAGGATTGTGTCCGACTTTGCCGTCTATCATGGCAACGGTATTGCCGTAGTTTTCATCCTTGATGAGCTTCGCCGCGTAAGCGCCGAACTGTGTGGCAAGCACTCTGTCATAGGCGGACGGAGAACCGCCTCTCTGGTAATGACCCGGAACCACCACTCTGGCTTCCATGCCGGTGGCCTTCTGAATCTGGTCGGCGACACGGTAGCTGACCGAAGTGTAATTCTCGGCGGCACGCTTTTCGATGCGCTTTTTCTTCTTCATCACGGATTCCTCAAGGTCGATGGCGCCTTCGGCAACGCAGATGATGCTGAATTTTCTCTTCTTTTCGGTGCGCTTTTCCACCGTCTCGATGACCTTGTTGATGTCATAAGGAATCTCCGGCAGCAGAATCACGTCCGCTCCGCCGCCTATTCCGGCGTAAAGCGTCAGCCATCCGGCCTTGTTGCCCATAATCTCGATGACCATGACTCTGCCGTGGCTGTTGGCGGTTGTGTGAATTCTGTCGACCACATCGGTGGCAATGTCAACGGCGCTGTGGAAACCGAAAGTCACATCGGTGCCGTAAATGTCGTTGTCAATGGTCTTGGGCAGACCGATGACATTCAGGCCCTCTTCGCTGAGAAGGTTGGCGGTCTTGTGGGTACCGTTGCCGCCCAGTGTAACAAGGCAGTCAAGCTTCATGTCCCTGTAATTCTTCTTCATAGCGGCAACCTTGTCCACGTTGTCCTGCTCGATTACGCGCATATTGCGGTAAGGCTGACGGCTGGTGCCAAGAATGGTGCCGCCGAGCGTCAACAATCCCGTGAAATCGTCCGGTTTCATCTCATGATACGTACCGTCAATCAGTCCCTTGTAGCCGTCGTTGATTCCGACGAATTCCACATCCATTAGGTTGAATGAAGCGTATGCCACACCTCTGATGGCAGCGTTGAGACCGGGACAGTCTCCGCCGCTTGTCAAAATACCGACTCTGCGTTTAGCCATAGTCCATTACCTCCCGGTAAAATTAAAAAATTGGTTGAAAATATAAATAATGCAAATGCAATATTTTACTTGATTAATTCAGGCGCATGGTGTATTCGTAAATGCAGTCCTCCGGCAGCACGGGAGGATTGCTCTGCCGCACAAAAGTGCATTGGCCTCCGCACATTACGTACATATTCGCCATCGCCGCGCCCACGTCGATTTGCTGCATGTTTTCGAGATATCCGTACTTCAGGGCAGGCTTTTTGCGGCAGATGAAAATGCTGTCGTCAACCGTAAAGTATCTGACGGGCTGCAGATTCACGGCCGAAGGAGCCAGCCTGCCGGCATCGAGTACCGGAAGAAATGCAGGATCGCTGATCTCATTCAGCATGATCTCATGCAGCTTTTTCCGGGGAGATTCCTCCGGCATCCTTCTGAAGGGAGAATTATCCCCCCTGCCGAATTCGATTGAGATGACATAAGGCAGCTCGCCTCTGGAAGGCTGCGTCTTCTGCCTGGCCATGCCTGCCCAGCAGCTGGCAATGCCCTTGTGGGTGAGCCACAGAGCAATCTGCTCCCCGATGAATCCCACGTTTTGCAGATATCCCTGAATATTCATGGCGGAACGCAGAACAACGAAATCGGTGGCGCGGTACATCGCCGAACGCCCGAATTCCCTGTGAAAATCATCCTTGCCGTACAGGACCACGTCCACCGGAATATTGTCGTGAAGAGGTTTTATCTCCGAAATGAAGGCCGCAAGTCCGTCAATCAGAAGCTCATCCAGCGGCTGGCCGGTGTATTTCCTGACCGAACGTCTCGCTACAACAGCGTCTTTCATCTCCATGCACATCACCTCCCCGTCATTCATCCACATTAAAAATATCATACACCATTTAATGATTGATTGCAATGAAATTTTTATTAAAATTAAACAAAAGCAGCCTTGAATTGAATCAAAGCTGCTTTTGTTAAGATAACGGCTTACGCCAACAGGAATTTTTGAATAACGGTAACAAGTCCGTCCTCGTCACATGATTCCGTGACATAATCGGCACACTGCTTGACGGCCTTCTGAGCGTTGGCCATCGCCACACCCAGACCTGCGTGCCGAATCATGGACAGATCATTGAATCCGTCTCCGCAGGCGATGAAATCATCCTTGGTCATGTCCAGATGCTTTGCCAGCACGTCAATGGCATGCGCCTTGTCTATTCCGAAGGGAAGTATCTCAAGGAAATACGGCTCGGAACGGTACACGCTGAGCCTGCCGGCAAAATGCCGTGCCGCAATCCGCTCCAGATGTACGAGCTTTTCATCGCTTCCGGTGACAATGCATTTGTAGAGTCTTTTTTCGCTGTAACCGGCCAGCGAGTCGATTTTGCTGACGGTCAGACGGTTCAGCCTCGCTTCCAGCTGAATGATCGGATCGTCCGGTCTTTCGGAAACAAGCGTATCTGATGTATGAGCCACCACCGGCGCATCATATTCGGCGGCAAGGGCGGCTATTTCGGCCACAATGCCGTCCGGAAGCAGGGTTTCGGAGATGACCTCTCCGGTCTGCACGTTGATGATCCTTCCGCCGTTCCAGCCCATGATATAGCCGCCCTTTTCGGCAAACTCCAGCCTGCGGGAAACGTCCGCAATGCCGGGTATCGGTCTGCCGGACGCGATGACGATGATCTTTCCCTCGTCACGGGCGCAGAAAATCGCCTTTCTGGTAGGCTCTGTTATGCATTTGACGGAATTGTAAAGCGTCCCGTCAATATCCATCACCAAACCCTTGTAACCCATTTCATCAAAGCCTCTCCATTTTAATTTTCAGCGCAAAGTGCTCCATAATTATTCACTGTTCATTATTCAGTATTCACTATTCAATTAGCGCAGCTCAGCTGCGCACCTCAGTCCAGCCAGGTTTCGTCGTCCTCGTGACGGCTCGGACGGGTCATCAGCAGACCGACTTCCTCGGCGGCATTGGCCCCCTCGTAACAGACTTTGTAGCAGGCGTCCATAATCGGCATGTCCACATCGTAGCGGCTTCTCAGCTCGTGCGCCAGTTTGGCGGCGTGATAGCCTTCGACCGTTCCGATCTTTTTGATGGCTTCGTCCACCGGCACTCCTTCGCCAATGAGAATTCCGGCGCGGCGGTTGCGGCTGTGCATACTGGTGCAGGTGACGATGAGGTCGCCTATACCCGTCAAACCCGCAAAGGTCTTTTCGTTGCCGCCCATTGCCTTGCCGAGTCTGCCTATTTCACTCAGACCTCTGGTCATGAGCGCCGCCTTGGAATTGTCGCCCAGTCCCAGTCCGTCGGTGATTCCGGCGGCAAGGGCGATGACATTCTTGATGGCGCCGCCAAGCTCCACACCGACTACGTCTTTGTTGGTGTAGACTCTGAGCTTCGGTGTGGTAAAGCACTTCTGAAGCATGAGCGCCGTGTCTCTGTCTGTGGAAGCGGCAACCAGCGCTGTCGGAATGAACCTGGCAACCTCTTCGGCGTGCGAAGGACCGGACAGCACGGCAACCTTGTTATTCGGAAGCGCCTGCTGAATGGAAAGCGAAAGCCTGTTGCATGTCTTGGGGTCAAAGCCCTTGCTGATATTGACAACAACGGTTGACTCGGGAATTCCGACTTCCGCTATTCTCTGAGCCACACCTGCCACCGCAAATGAAGGCACGGCGGTGATGATGATGTCCGCCTGCTTCACCGATTCAATGTCAGAGGTGAATTTCAGTTCCTCCGGCATTTTGATGCCGGGCAGAAGCGGATTTTCGCCGCTCGCAACGATTCGCTCGATTTCTTCCGGAAAAGCCGACCAGACGGTGACGTCATTTCCTGTGGAAGCAGCTGACATCGCCATTGCGGTACCCCAGCCGCCGGAGCCCATAACTGTGATTTTTTTCATATATAATTGCCTCCCTCAAGCATTTTCAGAGGTTTCGCCTTCACCGTCCTCCGGCTGTGCGGAAGGATCGGCGTCAGACACCTCATTGGCTGCGTCAGTTTCAACGGATTCATTCCCGACGGACTGTTCACCGGCATCGTCCGACTTCTTTTTGGCAATGGTCTTGGGTTCGGTTCCCTCGATAATCCGCTTGATGTTGGAGCGGTGCATATACGTGACAACCACCGAGAAGCAGAGCGCAATCACTGTCATCGGAATCCAGATTTTCAAGGCTTTGTATACGTACAAATTCATCAGAAGCGTCACGATCGGATAGAAAAAAGCAACGGTCAGCGAGCACTTCGAGATGGTCTTGGTGATGGCCAGCGCCGCCAGAAAGATCAGCAGCAGCACCAGGAAACAGCGCCAGTCAAGCGCACAGAGAATTCCCGCGCTGATGAGCACGCCCTTGCCGCCCTTGAATCCGAAATACAACGGAAAAAGATGACCCAGCAGGGCAAAAAGACCTGCCACGCCTGCGCCGACTCTGGCAATCTGGTCGATATCAGTCACCGAACTGCACATCAGGTGAAACACCATTTCTCCGATAAAAACCGAGCAGATGCCCTTGGCAAAATCGCCGATGAAGGTGATCACCGCCGCCGGAATGCTGACACAGCGCAGCACATTGGTAAAACCAGCGTTTCCGCTCCCCATTGTGCGAATGTCCTTGCCGGTGAACAGCCGTGTCACGGGAATGGCAAAGCTGATGCTTCCGAGCAGATAGGCGATCACGGCCGAGATCAGCACCGGCAGTCCGAATGTGGATAAAAGATACATTGTATTAACCTCCGCAAAAAAATTATTTTCGGGGAATGACCAACCTGTTGATTATTTCTTCGAGTCGCCTCGCTCACGTATGATAAAGCGGACAGGCGTACCTTCGAGTCCGAAGGTCTCGCGGATCTTGTTTTCCAGATATCTCTGGTAGGAAAAATGGAAAAGATCGGCGTTATTCACAAAGCACACGAATGTCGGCGGCTTGGTGGACGGCTGTGTGATGTAGTAAATCTTGAGCCGTTTGCCCTTGTCGGAAGGCGGCTGCACCCTGGCAGTCGCATCGGCCAGCACATCGTTGAGCATACCGGTGGAAATCCTGGTGGAATTCTGGTTGGAGACATATTTGATCAGTTCAAACAGACGGTCGACACGCTGTCCTGTCTTGGCCGAAATGAAGATAAAGGGCGCATAGGACATGAACGAAAAATCATTTTCCAGCTTCTTGCGAAATGTGTTCATCGTACCGCCGTCCTTCTCGACCGCATCCCATTTGTTGACGGCGATAATGCAGCCCTTGCCCTTCTCATGGGCAAGGCCGGCGACCTTTGAATCCTGCTCGGTGAAGCCTTCTGTCGCATCTATCATGATGACACAGACATCGGCCCGATCAACCGCCGCTTCGGCACGGATGATACTGTATTTTTCCACGTTGTCCTTGATGCGGCTCTTGCGGCGGATGCCTGCCGTGTCAATGAAAATGAATTTGCCCTTATCGTTTTCCACTACCGTGTCAATGGCGTCCCGTGTGGTTCCGGCGATATCCGAAACAATGACCCTTTCCTCTCCGGCCACCTTATTGACCAGCGAAGACTTTCCGGCGTTCGGTTTGCCGATGATGGCCACCTTGATGTATTCCTCGTCCTGCTCCTCGGGCGCTTCGTCGGGGAAGTAGGCAAAGACGGCATCCAGAAGATCGCCTGTGCCGTGGCCGTGTACGGCCGATACGGGATACGGCTCGCCAAGTCCAAGGTTGTAGAATTCATAGAATTCCGGTGGCAGATCGCCCACGGAATCGCATTTGTTGACACACAGTACGATCGGCCTGCCGCTTTTCTGCAGCATGGCGGCCACTTCCATATCGGTGGCCACTACGCCGGAACGCATATCCGTGACCATGACAATCACATCCGCAGAATCTATGGCCAGCTGCGCCTGACTGCGCATCTGTGACAGAATCACGTCGTCCGAGGCAGGCTCTATGCCGCCTGTGTCTATCAGCATGAACGGACGGTTTCTCCACTCGCTGTCTCCGTAAATTCTGTCCCGTGTGACGCCAGGCGTGTCCTCCACGATCGAGAGCCTGCGTCCCACAAGCTTATTGAACAGTGTGGACTTGCCCACATTCGGACGGCCCACAACTGCGACTATCGGTTTTGACATTTTTTCTTTCTCCCTTTCTGAGTCCTTGCTCAGATTTCTTCGCACCGTCCCAGCAGCGCATCAAGCAGCTCATATCCGTCGCTGCCTACCACCGCAACAGGCACATGCAGTGCGTTTTGCAAATCGTCCACCGTCATGTCGTCAAGAAAAACCTCACCCGTGCTGTCGAGCATCGAAGATGAAATCATCAGCCTGTCGCCAAGTTTCTTTCCCTTGAGCTGAGCAACGAGGTCTTGTCCTGTTATAAGACCGGATACGGTGATTTTCTCCCCAAAAAAGTTATTGACTATGGGATAAACCTTCCAATTAGCATTATGCCATTTTTTTTGCGCCAGGTCAAGTAAATCTTTCAAAATCGGCGCAATACTTAATCCGCAGGCGATGGAGGCGCTGTAGGCGCTGCCGTCCCCTGTTTCGTCCTCCACCGCGGAGGTAAATTCGCTCCTGAGAAGCGAGACCATTCCCACGCCGTTTTCCAGCTGGGCGTAATCCTCATAGAATTCCTCCCCGTGTATCTCCCTTCCGGCATTGAGGTAAAATTCGTCCGACGGATATACCATCCGGCTGCCGAATTTTTCAACACAGATATCTCCGAACCGTTCGATCTGGTCTATCACCGTCCCACATTCTTCGGAAGTGAACATGCGCAGCTTTTCCAGACCTTCACGGTGCCTTGTGAGTCCCACAGGCACCACCGCAATGCTCTGCACCGCCGGACAGAGTTCCGTCAGGTCGCTCAGTGTGCGGTCAAGCTCCGCTCCGTCGTTCCATTCGGGACAGAGAACGATCTGGCAGTTGAGACTGATTCCTCCCTCGGCCAATCTCCTGATGAAGCGCAGGGACTCGCCCGCATGGGGATTTTTCATCATCTTCACACGAAGTTCAGGATTGGTGGTGTGAACCGAAATATTGACGGGCGAAATTCTCATTTTGATGATTCTGTCGATCTCACGCTCGTCGATATTGGTCAGTGTGATATAGTTGCCGAAAAGAAACGAAAGCCGGTCGTCGTCGTCCTTGAAGTACAGCGACTGGCGCATGCCCTTCGGCAGCTGGTCGATGAAGCAGAACACACATTTGTTGCGGCAGGAACGCTGCCTGTCCATCAGGTAGGTGCCGCATTCCAAGCCCAGAGAATCGTACTGTCCCTTGCGCAGGGTAATTTCTCTCCTGCTGCCGTCGGGTTTCTCCAGCAGGATGTTCAGCAAGCGGTCGGTCTCATAAAAGCGGTAATCGAGAATGTCATTGATCTCGTTGCCGTTGATCGAAACGATCCTGTCCTCGCACTCAATGCCGTGCTTTCGGGCAATGCTGCCCGGCTGTGTGCTGCTGACGGTGACGGACATGCTTTTTTCGCTCCCTTCGATAATGATGATAATGAAAATAAAAAAGCGGCTGCTATCTGTCGGCAAAACCGACACGGATATTTCAGCCGCTTCTTTCAGATTGCAAAGTCAGAAGAAAATTACTCGCCTTCGCCCATTTTTATAACTTCACGACCCTTGTAATAGCCGCAGTTACTGCAAATGCGGTGAGGTCTCTTGTACTCGCCGCAATGAGAGCACTTCACGAGTGTGGGAGCATCGAGCTTCCATACGCTGGAACGTCTGCTGTTTCTTCTTGCCTTAGAAGTCTTTCTCTTTGGTACCGCCATTCTTCAGCACCTCCTTGATTAAATATAGAACCATCAGTCTTGCAGCAGCTCGTCAAGAACTGCCATTCTGGGATCAACCGCCTCTTTCTTACAGCCGCAGCTGCCCTCGTTGAGATTATGTCCGCATTTCGGACAAAGCCCGAGGCAATCCTCAGAACAGAGGTGCTTGATAGGCAACTCAAGAAGAATATCGTCTCTGACCAGACTGAAAAGGTCGAGAGTGTATCCCGCAACAATTATGATGTCATCCGTGTCCTCATTCTCGGCCGAAAGAGCCAGTGTGTGGACAAAGTCCTGTCTGAACACTTTTTCGGCGATGGCGAGGCACCTGTCGCAAGGCTTGGAATAGCTGAATTCAGCCTTATAACCCAGCTCCACCAGACCGCCGGTATTTCTGATCTGACCTTTTATCCTGACGGGAGAAACAACCAGCTGCTCCCCTTCGGCCGAGAGATCATCATACTCATAAACATCGTCGATATCGATACTTCTGTCCGGTGTGACAAATACATCATTTAATTCAAGCGGCATAGTAGAATAATACACCTCGTATAGAATTATACACTCGATAATATATTATAAAGAATCAAGTCGGCTTTGTCAATAGATTTTTTTAATTTATTATTACTTAATTTCAGCCAGCTTGAAGATCTCTTCCGGGAATTCCGCAGAATCGGCGGAAACGGAGAATGTGATGTTGACCTTTGCGGAATCGGTGAGCATCTTGATCTTTGCCAGGAAAGAGGTGAATGCGTTGAGATCGGTGCCGCCGATTTTGAGTGTGGAGTCAACCAGAATGTCGGTGATATCATAGTTGCCGGCGCAAAGTCCGCTGATGAAGCCGTAGAATACTTCAAAGCCGTTGATGCCGTAGCCCTCGACATTGACAAGTCTTGCATTGTGATCCACGTCAAATGTGAGTGTGTCGCCCTTTTCGATGCAGACTACATTGCCCTTGGTATTGACTACTGCTTCGTGAGTCAGTTCGATGAGCTTCTTTGTCTTGCCGGAGCCTTTTTTGCCTGTGAGAAGTGTGATCATTTTACATGACCTCCTAAGAGAATTTTTAATTTCGGAAACACGGCTGTGTGCTTCCGCTGTGCTGTTTGGAGTATATGGGCGGAACAAAAACCGACTTATCCGACTTTTTCAGCCGTCAAAAATTCCGTTTCGCTCCGTTATACGATTTATTTATGCGAATCACTCGCCGAGTCTAGCCTCGAGGGCTTCCTTCTGGGCCTCATAGCCGGGCTTGCCGAGCAGAGCAAACATGTTCTTCTTGTAAGCCTCAACGCCGGGCTGGTTGAAGGGATTGACGCCAAGGGTATATCCCGAAATGCCGCATGCCTTCTCGAAGAAATAGATCAGCCAGCCGAGTTCGAATTCGTTTGCCTCGGGGATGGAAAGCACGAGATTGGGTACGCCGCCGTCGTTGTGGGCAAGCACTGTTCCCTGGAATGCCTTGTTGTTGATAAAATCCATTGTCCTGCCGGCAAGGAAGTTCAGACCGTCGCCGTTGCCCTCGACTTCACCCAGCACGATTTCGCTCTTCGGCTTCTCGATATGCACAACCGTCTCAAAGAGGTTGCGTCTGCCTTCCTGGATATACTGACCCAGGGAATGAAGATCGGTGGAGAAAATAACCGAATCGGGCAGCAGACCCTTGTTGTCCTTGCCTTCGCTCTCGCCGTAAAGCTGCTTCCACCATTCGCTCATCATCTGGAAATAAGGCTCGTAGCAGACAAGCAGTTCGGTGGAATAACCCTTGCGGTAGAGAATATTTCTGACAGCGGCGTATTTGTAAGCCGGATTCTGATCCAGATCGGTGGAGCAGAGCGAATCCTGGGCCTCTTTGGCGCCTGCCATAAGCTGATCAATATCGGCGCCGGCAACGGCAATCGGGAGAAGGCCCACGGCGGTCAGAACGGAGAAACGTCCTCCCACGTCGTCCGGAACGACAAATGTCTCATAACCTTCCGCATCGGCCAATTCCTTGAGCGTTCCCTTTGCTTTGTCGGTAGTGCAGAAGATTCTCTCCCTTGCGCCGTCCTTGCCGTACTTCTCCTCCAGCAGGCCCCTGAGTACGCGGAATGCGATGGCAGGCTCAGTGGTGGTGCCGGATTTTGAAATCATGTTGATGGAAACATCCTTGTCCCTGCACAGCTCGATGATCTCATTGAGCGAAGCGGAACTGATGGAATTGCCCGTAAAGAAAATCTGAGGCGTGTCTTTGCACAACAGGTTGTAGTTGGGAGACTTGAGGAACTCAATTGCCGCTCTTGCGCCAAGATAGGAACCGCCAATGCCGATGACGACAAACACGTCACTGTTCTTTTTAATCCTTTCGGCCGCTGCCTTGATGCGGGCAAATTCTTCCTTGTCGTAATTGGTGGGAAGATCGAGCCAGCCGAGATAAGCATTGCCGAGTCCGGTCCCCTTGTGGAGTGTCTCATGTGAATCCGAAATCTGTCCGGCGATTGCCTCGAATTCATGCTCCGAAACAAAATCGGAAATATACTTGCAACTTAATGTAACAGCCATTGCTAATAGCCTCCTAAGAATAGATATATGAATAATATACATGATATCTTCCGACTTTGCAAGTCACAGCTTGTAAATTTTGAGTATTTTTCATGTTTTTCATAAAAAGTTTAAATTTTTTGCCGGTTGATTAACGATATCTTGACAAAAAGCCGAAAATTTGATATGATGAAATGAACTGTGATACTATTGAAAAGACACGGTCGTTTCTTTACGATTTACGGAGATGATGTTTGATATGACTGCCTTGCCTTTCCTGACCGGATACAAAAAAGCCGCCGCGCTCTGTCTGCTTGTCGCAGCCGCCGCACTCTGCCTGCTTCTCGCCTCATGCGCACAGGAACAGGAATCCGTCGATCAGTCCTATATCTCGGGGACCGACATTGTCATCAACGAGGTGCTTGCTTCCAATACTGAAAGCGCTCCTGCTTACGACGGACGCTGCTACGACTGGATAGAGCTTTACAATCCCGGTCAGGCGGATTGCAGTCTGGACGGCTATTATCTTTCGGACGATTCCGACATCCTTCACAAATGCTCCCTTAAGGGACAGCGTATTTCCGGCGGAGGCTACCTGATTATCTACTGCTCCGGTCTGAATATTACCGACGAACTCGGATGCCTTCACACCAATTTCAAGCTGTCGGCATCCAGCGGCGAAACGGTCTTTCTCTCCGGCGATGAGGGCGTCTCCTCCCTGACGGTGCCGGCCTGTAAGAGCAATGTGTCTTTCGGTCTGGAAAACGGCAGGCCGGTGCGTTTTGACACCCCTACTCCCGGCAGGCCCAACGGTCAGGGAACTTCCTCGGCCGGAACCGGCATTGTCATCAACGAATTCATGACCTCCAACACATACACCATCTACGACTGCGAGGGAGATTACGGCGACTGGGTCGAACTCTGCAACACCAGCGCCGCTCCTGTGGATATCGCCGGATACGGCCTGACCGACGACGAAACAAAGCCTTTTTCCTTTGTATTCCCGGAAGGCACCGTGATTCCCGCCGGCGGCTGCCTGCTGGTATTCTGCGACGGCAAGGACAAAACCGATGCGCAGGGCGTGCTTCACACCGGCTTTTCGCTTCATTCCGACGACGGAAAACTCATGCTTTTCGCGCCCGACCGTTCTCCGGCAGACAGCGCGGAAATTCCTCCGATGCCCGCCAATATTTCATGCGGCCGTGCGGAGGGTGAGGATTCCCTGAGATTTTTCGCACGTCCGACACCCGGAAAACCCAACGATACCCCATGGACAAAGCTTTCCGCCGGACTTCATCCCGACATCAACGACGGCGTCCTGATCAGCGAAGTAATGGCCGCCAGCAGCGTCAAAAAAGGCGCTTATCCAAAGGATTATCTCGAAATACACAATGCCGCCCCGTCGGACGTCAATCTGAAAGGCTATACGCTTTCTCAAAAGCCCGGCGAGGCTTTTTTCACCTTTCCGAACGTGACGCTGGCCTCCGGAGACTATATCATTATATACTGTGACGGCACGGAAAAAAAGAGCGCCGACGACCTTCACGCTCCCATTAAAATCAATACCGGCGGTGAACGGTTTTACCTTGCGGACGCTTCGGGCAGGGTGTGCGACGATTTCTCATCGGGCAAGTGCCGTGCCGGCATGTCGAGCGGCCGCACCGGAAGCGACATACGGCAAAGGGTGTTTTTCGCCTCGCCGACTCCCGGCAAGGCCAACACCGGCAAGTACTATGAGTCATTCGCTCCCGTTCCGACCGTCAGCGTCGCCGGCGGACTTGTGTCAAAAGGCACCTCCGTCACTCTCTCCGCTCCGGAAGGATACACCGTGGTCTACACTCTCGACGGCAGCGCGCCGACCGAACACTCTCCTGTCTGCCGCTCAGCGGTGAAGATTACCGGCGACACCGTGCTCCGTGCCGCCGCCATAGGCAAAGGCTGCGCCATCAGCGACTGCGTCACCCAGACCTACCTTGTGGAAAATCCTCATTCCCTGCCGGTTGTCTGCGTCTCCGGCACACCCGAATCCCTGACCGGTACGAAGGGTATTCTGATCAAAAAGGAAAATTTTGCCGAATATCCGGTTCATGTGGAATTCTTTGACGAGAGCAGCCGCAAAGCCGTGGAATTTGACTGCGGTGCGAAACACGTGGGCAAGAATTCCCTCAAAAGGGACCAGAAATCTCTCAAGCTCATGCTGCGTGAGGCTTACGGTCAGAATACCGTCAGCTACAATTTCTTTAACGACTGCCCGGATGCTCCCACGACGTTTTCGTCTCTGCTGCTGCGGCCGAGCGGTCAGGATCAGGAAAGGGGCAAAATGCGGGACGAACTGGTCGCCGCCATTCTGCGGGGGCAGAATATCATCGACTATCAGGAATTCCTCCCCTGCGCACTCTACGTGAACGCCCAGTACTGGGGACTGTATTACATTCGTGAGCCGCTCAATGACGGCTTCCTTCTGAATCACCACGGGCTGGAGCGAGGCAATTATGACCTTATCCGTGCGCAGTCCCATGTGCAGGAAGGCTCCTTGAGAGAATACAATCAGCTGACCAGATACTGCAAGGACAATGATCTGACCGACCCGGAATGCTACCGTTACGTCTGTTCGGTGGTGGACATTGATTCGCTGATCAATTTCTGGATTATCGAAACCTACTTCAATAATCCAGACACGGACAATATCCGCTGCTACAAGGCCAGGGACGGCAAATGGCACTGGATTCCCTTTGATTTTGACCTGGGAATGTACACGACCCGCAACATCAAAAGCGCCAATTACATCAACACCCATCTGCTTGACCCAAAGGGCCACGGTTTTTCCAATCTGGACAACGTCATCATCCGCAAGCTTCTGGAAAACAAGGATTTCCGTGACCGGTTCATCACGCTGTACTGCTGGCACATCAGACACACATTCGCTCCGGAACGCACGGTTCCGATTCTCGAAAATCTCACGCAGGATATCGAGGGCGAAATGAAACTCAACGAAAAACGCTGGGGCTATCCCAAGTACAGCTTCTGGCGTGAATCCGGTCCTGAACTGCTCAGGGAATTCCTGGAACAGAAGCCGGAAATCGCCATGGGCCAGCTCCGCAGTTCATTCAAACTGACACGGGAAGAACTTGAGGCCTACTGCTCCGACACGCCGCCCGAAGGTCTTTCCTATCAGAATTAATACTAATTTTCGGTTGAAAGTAGACAATTATTTGCGAGGATATTTTGTGTCCTGCAAGGAATAGCTGTCGACTCGTCGACAGCAGGACGACGGCAGGCTGGCGCCTGCCTAGGATGATGACGCCGCAGGGCGCAAAATAGGCCGCAAAGAAGGTCTGATTTAGCCGAAAATTAGTATAAATACTGTCAGAAGCCGTAAGAGAGTTGACGGAAACTCCTTGCGGCTTTTGTTTTTTTCGGAATAACATCAATCTTTACCCTTTTTCTTCCATCTCTTAACCTTTTCTAAACCTTTGGCAGTTATGATAGTACACGAAAGGAACGGTGAGATAAATGGCAAACACAATTCTCAAAACTGAAAACATTTCTAAGAAATACGGAAGCAATCAGGTGCTCAGCAATGTGAGCATCACTCTTGAAAACGGAAAAATATACGGACTGATCGGCGTCAACGGCGCAGGCAAAACCACTCTCATGCGCCAGATTCTCGGTCTTTCGGTGCCGACTTCCGGCGAGATCGAGCTTTTTGGCAAGAGAGGCAAGGCTATCTCAAAGGAACGCAGCCGTCTCGGCTGCCTGATTGAATCGCCCGGCCTGGTGCTCAATCTCACGGCAAAGCAGAATCTTCACCTGCACCGCGTTATGCACGGCATCGCCGACGCCGATGTGGAGGACAGACTGCTCGAAATGGTCGGCCTGTCCGGCACCGGCAAAAAGAAGGCAAAGGACTTCTCGCTCGGCATGAAGCAGCGTCTCGGCATTGCCATCGCTCTGCTGACCAATCCCGAACTTGTGATACTTGATGAGCCGATCAACGGCCTTGATCCTATCGGCGTGGTGGAAATCAGAGAACTGATCAAAAAACTCTGCGACGAAAAGGGCATGACGATACTCATCTCCAGCCACAACCTTCCGGAGCTTTACCAGTGCGCCACCGATTACATCATCATTGACCACGGAGAAATCAAGGAGCAGATCACTCTGGAGGAACTGGAGGAAAAATGCAAGCATTACCTCCGCATCGAAACCCCTGATGCGGCCAAGCTCGCTGAAGTACTGGAATCCAAACTGGGTACCACCAATTTCAAGGTAATGCCCGACGGAAGCGTCCAGCTCTTCGATTTTACCGACGAAAAAGAAAAGGTCACCGACGTTCTCTTTGAAAACGGCGTCAAGACCACCGGATTCTCCCTTATGGGTGAAACGCTGGAGAATTATTTTATTTCCGCTGTCGGTCACAAGTAAACCCATATTTCAAACCATCAATTACCAAACATTAACGGGAGGATAATAAAATGATCAATCTCATCAAGGCTGATTTTTACAAGATCCACAGATCTGCCATCTATAAAGTGCTTTTCCTTATTCTGACGGCCTGCGCCGTTACCACTACACTGGTATCCCATCTCGTCAGCACGGGCGATATTGATATGGGTACCGCCGCTACGGCCGCCCTTCTCAGCGACGTGGTCATGATGAATCTCGCCAGCTGCATTGTCGCTGGTCAGCTCATCTGCGGCGACTTCGAAAACAAACTCATCCAGTCGGCGCTTACCGGCACCAGCGGAAGATTCACCCTGGTCTGCGGCAAAATGATCACCTACACCTTGCTCGTCTGTATTATGACGCTGCCTTATGCCCTGTCGTCCATCATAGGATATGTTCTCGACGCCGGCTTCTGTGCGCCTTATTCCGCATCGGTTTATCTCAAAATACTCTTTGAATCCACAACCGTTGACTTTTCCGTTGCCGCGCTCTTGAAATACATCGCAATTATTGCTATAATGGCATTGGCATATGCGGCGCAGACGGCATTCGTCTTCACGCTGGCGTTTTTGGTGAAAAACAAGTCCCTGATTGTCACCACCATCGGTTTCATCGCCTGTGTCTTCTTCGGCATGACAAGCTCGATGGTCGCAAAAATCAGCGATACCGTAAAAGACGTCATTTCATGGACTCCCTTCAGCCCGGACGCCTACAACATGGGAAACGACACGGAAATCACCACGATGATCAAAGTGATCGGAATCTCTCTGGCCTTCATCGCCGCATTTACCTACGTCACTTATCTGACCTTCAGAAAATCCGAAATCAAATAAAACCATTCGCACCGTTATCATACGCCGACAAAGCAGAAGCTTCGGAGATAATTTTTCTCCGGGCTTCTGCCGTTTGCGTTTGGAACGGCGGTGAGAAAAAGCGAGGGAAATACATTGAAAACCTTGATCGTCCTGCTCTGTGCCGCGCTGTTTGCGGCAGTCATCTGGCTGGTTCATCTGAAGCTGCAGCTCCGTTCACTGAACCGTCAGCTTCAAAAGCGTCTGTATGACGGTTCAAAAAATTACATACAGACCACGCTGCTCGATCATTCCGTTGAACGGCTGGCTTCTCTCATGAACAAATGCTTCGCACAGGACGAGCAGATTCGTCAGACGCTGTCAGGTGAGGAAAAACATTTCCGTGAGACGATAGCCAATATTTCACACGACCTTCGCACGCCGCTTACTTCCATCAACGGTTTTTTGCAGCTACTGGAAAGAGAGAATCCGACCGGACTTCAGCAAAAGCGGCTGGCCGTCATCCAAAAACACTCAAATGAACTTGGCGAGCTGATCGAGCATTTCTTTGAATATTCCTATCTGCTGAGCGACGATTCCGAAATCACGCCCGAGCGCTTCTGCCTCACCGACGAAACCGCCGAATGTATCGCCGCCTCGGCTTTGCAGCTCGAGGAAAAGAGAATCGACGTACACATCGGTCAGTTCGGTCATGTCTGCGTGGTCGCCGACAGGGAAAAGACCGTCAGAATCATTCAGAATCTGGTGCGCAACTGCATTCACCACTCCGCCGGAGACATCACGGTCAATGTCACCCAATCGGATGGCTTCGCACGGCTGACCATTTCCAATCCCGTGAGCGATCCGTCCGTCATTCAGCCGGAAAGACTCTTTGACCGCTTCTACACCGGCGATCAATCCCGCAAAAAATCCACCGGACTCGGACTGTCCATCGTCCGGCTGCTCAGTCAGCAGATGCACGGCTCCGCTTCGGCAGAACTGAGCGGAGATATTCTGTCGATTTCCGTGACACTTCCGCAGGAATTCTCCAGCTATAGTCAGAATTAATTTCCGTCAAAAAAACGCTCACATTCAGCCCCTTGAGGTTGGAATGTGAGCGTTTTTATACTAATTTTCGGTTGAAAGTAGACAATTATTTGCGAGGATATTTTGTG
>CAMHJC010000013.1 GCA_946185345.1 uncultured Clostridia bacterium | reverse complement strand
CTCCTGTCGCAACGAAAAAGAATCCAAACTCCAAACAGGACAAAAACGGAAAAAATACTCCTATATTTCACGATAGTGAAAAAAGAAAAGCAACACCGTCTGATTATGAAGGCGACAGTGAAAAGAATCTTGCTGCTTTATTTGGGGTATCTATGATTGCTCTTATTTTTATTATTAGTATATTGTCTTATTTTTTTAATTCTTGATAAAGGAAAGTATTTGTCCGAGTAGCCAATCTGAATGCTAATGAATACTATATTTTATCATATTAATATTCCCCCCCAAAAAAAATCCTTGACCTTAAGCAAAAGATGTGATACAATAATCCCTGTCGAGTGTTTTTTCAATTCGGGGTGGGTTTTAGCCTCGCACCCTACGATAAAAAACTCGGCTCCGGGCGAATGCCCTGCCGCCTTCGGGCGTTGAAGGGATGCACCGTTACCCGGTGCTGGGCGCTTCGACAAATATCTATATTTTTTTATTAAGGGGTGTTTTCACTATGCTGAAAGCAGAAAAAGAAGCCATCATCAAGGAGTACGCTCTCCACGAGGGCGACACAGGTTCTCCCGAAGTGCAGATCGCCATTCTCACCAAGAGAATCAACGACCTCACCGAGCATCTCAAGGAGAACAAGAACGACCACCATTCCAGACGCGGCCTTTTGAAGATGGTCGGTCAGAGAAAAGGTCTGCTCAATTACCTCATCAAGACCGACATCGAGCGCTACCGTTCCATCATCGCTCGCCTCGGTATCCGCAAGTAATTGCAGCGTTTAAAAATCCGTAAGTAAAACGCTTCCTTTGTGGAGACGTGCGGCACGGGCGCAGAGATTTTCGCTTTTTTCATCGAATTCCTCTGCGCCTGTTTGCTGATTTTTCGCACTTTTTCTATCGAATGTCATTGTCCGCTTTCACAAAGGCATTTCCTGTATGAAGGTCAACAGACATAGCAGTAAAACGGAAGCTCAGTGGGTGTATTTTGCTTATTTTTTCGGGTATCCATCAGCCGAAACGGGTACGCTGTTGAAAATACTGAGAGTCGGTTTTAGTGCTAAGTCTGCCGTCATGGAGGAATATGCATTTTTACAAAAGAAGCGGACATGCCATATTTTTTATTCAGGCGACTTCGCAAGAGTGTGGCTTTGAGGAATTTTGCGTTAAGAATGATGATGAATGAAAATAATTCAAGCACGCAGCTTGTCTGCGGCGCTTCCTTCACTATTTTTTATTATCTATTCTTTATTCAATATTCTCTAAGCGAGCGAATGCGAGCGCCAAATTATGGAGGTATAAAACATGTCACAGATTCTTGAATTTGCAGGCGAGCATATGACCTTTGATTCCTATAAGGTCTATGAGACAGAGCTTGCAGGCAGACCGCTGGTCGTCAAGACCGGCAAGACCACACAGCTTGCCAACGGCGCCTGCATGGTGCAGTACGGCGAAACCACCGTTCACGTAGCGGCCACCGCCGCTCCCAAGCCGAGAGACGGCATCGACTTCTTCCCGCTTTCGGTGGATTTTGAGGAGAAGCTCTATTCGGTTGGCAAGATTCCCGGCTCCTTCATGAAGCGTGAAGGCAGACCCAGCGAGAAGGCGATTCTCGCCTCCCGTGTCATCGACAGACCGATCCGTCCGCTCTTCCCGAAGGATATGCGCAACGATGTCTCCATCGTCGCCACCGTCATGAGCGTTGACCCGGACTGCTCTCCCGAAATCACCGCCATGATCGGCACATCCATCGCTCTCTCCATCTCGGATATTCCGTGGAACGGCCCGATCAGCGCCGTTTCGGTCGGCATGGTGGACGGCGAATATGTCATCAATCCCACAGCCGAGCAGCGTGAAAAGAGCAGAATGGCCGTCACCGTCGCTTCCACCGAGAAGAAGATTCCCATGATCGAAGCCGGCGCCGACATCGTCACCGATGAAGAAATGTACAACGGCATTATGGCCGGTCACAAGGCCAACCAGGCTGTCATCGAATTCATCAAGGGAATTCAGGCGGAGATCGGCAAGGAGAAATTCTCCTATCCGTCCAACGAGCCTGACCACGATATGTTCGAGGCTATCAAGGATTTTTCAATAGAGGACATCAAGGTGGCCCTCGATACCGACGACAAGCGCATCCGTGACGAAAGACTCAAGCCGATCTACGAGATGGTTCACGAGAAATTCGATGAAATTTACCCCGATCAGGCGGCCAAAATCGACGAATGTCTCTACAAGACACAGAAATTCGTCGTCCGTCGCTGGCTGCTCGACGAGCAGAAGCGTGTTGACGGCAGAGGCATGAATCAGATCCGTCCGCTCGCCAGCGAAGTCGGCGTGCTGCCCAGGGTCCACGGTTCCGGACTCTTCACCAGAGGACAGACACAGGTTCTCTCCGTTGTTACACTCGGCCCGATCAGCGACAGACAGCTGCTCGACGGCATTGATGATGAGGAATTCAAGCGCTATATGCACCACTACAACTTCCCCTCCTACTCGGTCGGCGAGACAAAGCCCAGCAGAGGCCCCGGCAGACGTGAAATCGGTCACGGCGCACTCGCCGAGAGAGCGCTCGTTCCGGTCATTCCGTCCGAAATGGACTTCCCGTATGCGATCCGTGTGGTTTCCGAGGTGCTTTCCTCCAACGGTTCCACCTCGCAAGGCTCCATCTGCGGTTCCACACTGGCGCTGATGGATGCAGGCGTTCCGATCAAGGCTCCCGTTGCGGGCATTTCCTGCGGCCTGATCACCGAAGGCGATCGCTGGATGACTATGGTGGACATTCAGGGTCTGGAAGACTTCTTCGGCGATATGGACTTCAAGGTAGGCGGCACCCACGAAGGCATTACCGCCATTCAGATGGATCTGAAAATCGACGGCCTGACTCCCGAAATGGTTTGGGACGCTCTGGTCAAGACCCATAAGGCACGTGACTTCATCCTTGATGAAATCATGCTCAAGGCCATTCCCGAGCCGCGCAAGGAGCTGAGCAAGTACGCTCCCAAGATGCTCTCGCTCACTGTTCCGGTGGACAAGATCAGAGAAGTCATCGGAAGCGGCGGAAAGGTCATTCAGAAGATTTCGGCCGACTGTGACGTCAAGGTGGATATCGACGACGACGGCAAGGTATTCATCTGCGGCGTGGATATCGAGAAGTGCAGACAGGCTTACAGCATTATCGAGATCATCGCCAAGGATCCCCAGCCGGGTGAAGTATTCAAGGGCATTGTCACCCGAATCATGGACTTCGGCGCATTTGTCGAGATTGCTCCCGGCAAGGAGGGCATGGTTCACATCAGCCAGCTCGATGTGAAGCGCACCGAGCGTGTGACAGATGTGGTCAATGTAGGGGACACCATCATGGTCATGGTGGAAGGCATTGACGAGAAGGGCAGACTGAATCTCTCCCGCCGTGAAGCGCTCATCAAGGTCAAGGGACTTGTTCCGGAGAATGACGTGAGCGACCGCCGTCCTCCCCGTGAAGGCGGCAGACGTGAAGGCGGCTACCGTCCGAGAAGGAACAATAACGGCGGCAACAGATAAAAAAAGAAAAAAGCAAAGCGCGCAGCGCCGATAATGGGAGTCCAGGGGGGCCACTGCCCTCCTGGCCCGTCCAGGGCGGAGCCTTGGCAGGAGAGTGAGGGCAGCGCCCTCACGAGCGAGGCGAAGCCGAGCGAGCAAGACGCATCGGGAAGAAAAAATAAGGTCAGGCGAATACCGATGCAGCGCCTTCCGCAAGCAAAACGTGCTAAGAAGAATATAGCTTCAGGCGAATACTGATGCAGCGCCTTCCGCAAGCAAAATGCGCCAAGAAAAAAATAAATCAGGGTCGGACGAATACAGACCGGGTCAATCGGTCACCATTCGTCCGACCCCTTTTTATCATTCAGGAGACACCAATGCGCATCATTACCGAAATGGCAAAAGAACGGTATGATTCCGGCTGTCGGAAAGAAACTCAGACTGATGTGAATCATCAAAATCTCGGGTGAAACAGAAGCATCCTTCATTCAAAACATGGCCGTTATCAAAATGGCAGCAACGGCGCCTCCGCCTGCCGACAGCAGCATGGGAATCCACCGCCCGCCGCTTTTTCCGGTTTGGGCGGAAAGCTCCGGCAGCGGAATGGTCTGGGAGGTGCAGCGGCTGCTCCGTCTGCCTGAGCCTTCAGGCTGAAATCTGCCCCGGCGTTCTTCCTGATGCCGTGATTTGCTCCGCATCACATAACGGCTGCCGTGCTGGGCCTCCTCCACTTCGGCGCTCAGACCGTCCGCCACTCTTTCGGCCTCACGGTGAAGGTCGATGGAGCTGTCTCCGGCGTACTGCGGACGGACGAAACATATCACCCTGTCAAAAAATTCGCTTTCCACGCTGCTGACCTCTACGGCATATCTGCCAACTCCTTTAATCAAATCGCCAATCCTCCTTTTTTGGTCGTTCCGGTGTATATAGTATGGCCTGTCGGCGGATCAATTATTCGGTTTGCACAGTCACAACAAACAGTATACAAACTGTAATATCGTCCGGAAGGCGGAAAAAAATGAACTTTCCACTTCTTTCCTGTGGAAAACTGTGTTAAAAGAGTGGAAAAGTGGTGGAATTACAGATTGTATTATCATCCGGTCTTTAAATTAACACGTAAATTGCAAGGTTTTCCCCGGTTTCCACCGAGTTTTCCACCGTTTTTTCTTCCACTGTAATATTGAACGATATTCCACACTTGTCAACAGTCAAACTGAATTCGCAAAATCCGGATTTACTAATTGTAATAATTCGCATTTTTGGTGTGGTTGAATTGAAACAAATTACAAAATTTCAGCCGTAATTTTACATAAATGACAAATTCTGCACCGGCTTTCCACCGATGTTTTCAACACCCCGTGGAATATTCCGCCGCCATCCGCCACGCAATCAACTTGACATGTCATTTGCCGTGTGATATGATATGGTTGTATCATTATATGGAAATTTTATGAGGTGATTCATTATGTTTTGTATTATTTGTGGATCAAAGATCGACGACACCTCCACATTCTGTCCCGTCTGCGGCGCGGTTCTGTCGGTGAATAATGACGGAAATCAGCCGGGCAGCAGGTCGCGTACCACGGTGCTGGGCGACAATTCCGGACAGGATTACAGACAAGGCACCACGGTACTGGGCGACAGTCCTGAGCCGGATTACGGCAGAGGCACTTTCGTGCTGTGGGACGAGCCGCAAAGGGAACAGAGAGGAAATACCTCCTCTCTGGGCGGAGAACATTCGGATGCTTCACAGGCGCCGCCTGTTCCTCCTGTCCGTCAGCCTGCTTCAGGCGGCTTCGGACAGTCCGCTACAGGCGGCTTCGGACAGCCTGCTTCAGGTGGCTTTGGACAGCCTGCTTCGGGCGGCTTCGGACAGCCTGCTTCAGGTGGCTTCGGACAGTCCGCTACAGGCGGCTTCGGGCTGCCTGCTTCAGGCGGCTTCGGACAGTCCGCTACAGGCGGCTTTGGACAGCCTGCTTCAGGCGGCTTCGGGCAGTCCGCTACAGGCGGCTTTGGACAGCCTGCTTCAGGTGGCTTCGGACAGTCCGCTACAGGCGGCTTTGGACAGCCTGCTTCAGGCGGCTTCGGGCAGTCCGCTGCGCAGCAGCCTTCGCCGGACAGCCTGAATCAGCCTGCCTCCTACGGATTTTATCCTCAGCCGGTGCCTTCCGCCGGGCAGAACAAAAAGAGCGGCGGCAAATGGAGGATCATTGGCGCTGTGCTGGGAGGACTCGTGCTTGTCGCCGGAATAGTGCTGGGCGTGTTTTTCTTCACCGGCAAGGACAATACCGAACCCGTCATCAAAAAGCGTGACAAGACAGGCGTATTGTTTAAAACATCCTGTGAAATATGGGATGCCTCATTTGACTATATCATTGCCTACAACGAAGACCATCAATACGGTGTGTACGATACAGACGGCAAAGTGGCAGTCGAATTTGAATATGACATCATTAATTTTATTGACCTGGAAAAGTACCCTGATCTTTTTATGGTCAAAAAAGACAACCGCTGCGGACTGATCAACGGGACGGGCCAGCCGGTCATCGGTGTGAAGTACAACGGCATCGGTTATTATAAGAAATACGACACTATTTATACCATTGATATTATCAAACGTGAGCTGGTTTTTTTCAAAACCGACGGCACCAAAATGGGTACTTTTTCCTATCAGAATCCTGATAGTATGTTCTGGATTAACGGCAAAAGAATGGTAGACTATGCTCTCTACGGTAACAATGTGATAAGCGTGGAGGAAAATGATATTATCCTGTTTGGAATGATCTCCTCCGAAAAATTCTGTGTCTACGACGACGGAAAACTCAAAATAGTCGATGTCAAAGACGGTAAGCTTCACAAAATGTTCGACGCGCGTCGCATTGAATTGTTTGTGGAAAATCCGGATAAGGAGAAATGCTATTATACCGTTTTTGAAAAAGACGGCGACATCCTCATCATTGACCACAACGGCGACACGGTGAGCGAAGCGGAGATTCTTACTTCCGGCGGCAAAATGCTCAAGCAGGTTGTTCCCGAAAACGACGATCAGGTATTGAAGTACATGCTGCTCAATGACGACGGCCTTTGTGTGATTCAGCATTTATATGGCAATGACATCTCCAACGAGAAGAACTATTATGAATTGTACAATCTCCGCACCGAAAAGCGGATCGCCGAAAACAGTTACTGCACCATCAACAGCCGGGAAAGGTTCATTCAGCTGTACGGCGAAAGGCCGATGTATTTTTCTGTGACGATCCATCATTTTGACGGTGAGCAGCTCTTTGAGGCCAAGGGAAGAAAGACCTCCGATTACTGGAAGTTTGAAATCAAGGACGACACCGGCGAATATGAGGTCCTGGGTCAAAACATGTATTCGAGCATTGGCAAAAACGGTTTATTGCTTCTCCGGAATGAGGACGGTCAAGGACAATTCGTCTATCAACCTTTTGAGGGGGAGAGGAAGGTACTTTCCACCAAAGGAGGCGTACAGTGTTTTGAATCCGAACAGGATATCTGGTGGTCTCTTGTCGCTTTTCCGAAGGTGACGCCCTTATACGGCCAGAAATATTTTTCTGACACCAGTGTTTATTTTGTGAAGGAAGATCCGGATCAGGAAACCTACAGGGTTTTCAATGATGAAGGGGAATTGATCGATGAAATGACCTTCAAAGAGGAAATTGAAACCATCGTTGTCATTAACGACGGATTCTACCTGAAATCAGGCGATAAACTCTACTGGTACAATCGCAAGAAGTAACGGACGGCGTGAGGAGCGCTTCTTTTTCAGGAAGTCCGGCGCACCGTCATTTTCGCCATAATGTGATGTGTTTCGTCAATATATGACAGTATTCATCCATCGTATCATATAAAATAAAGAAAACAATAAAGGAAGTAATCGGTATGTATTGTATAAACTGCGGCAGCGAAATCAGCCCCCTTGCTGTATATTGTCCCATGTGCGGAGCAAGGCAGAAGGAGCCAGGGGATTCGCTGGGATATCAGGGAGGCGGCATCTATTATCCTCCGGAATATCAGCCGGACAAAAAGAGCGGCAATCTATTCACCCGTTTCGCGGCTCAATCCCGCAAAAAGAAGCTGGCGGTCATCTGCGGCGCGGCAGGCGTCCTTCTGCTGACTGCCGGAATCATCATTGTCCTGGTGCTGGTATTTTCCGGCGGATCGGGCAGCGGCAGCCGCATATCCATTCAGTCGCGCGCCAAGACCGGCCTGATGTTTGAGACGGAAAACGATTTGCAGCAAGCTTCCTTTGATTACATGATCATGACCGACAGCACCGAAAAATACGGCGCAGTGGATTATGAAGGAAAAACGACGCTTCCCTTTGAATACGATTATCTTTCATTTATCGACAATAATCTGTATCCGGATATCCTCCTTGCCAAAAAGGGTGAAAAGTACGGACTGATCAAGGCCACCGGCGAGGAGCTGTTGCATTTCGACTATGACCGTATGCACTACTACGACCGGTACGGCAAGGTATGCGCCCAGGATGACGCCGGTCATCAGTTCCTTCTGGCGCAGCCTGACGGAAAGGTGCTGTATAGCAGGACAACTGCGGATACCTTCGGCTTTATAGGAATGACGTCGGATGACGTGGCTCTGCTGGGCGAAAATAACGTCGCCGAATTTATCCGATTGTCCGACGGCAAGGTGATCAACCGCATCACAAGCAAATTGACAGTGGATTGCAGCATCATGGCGAAAATTGTCATTGACGGCGGCGAATACTCTTATTATCAGGTGATTTTCACGGTCTGGAAAGATATCCCCGGAAAAATACTGCCGGAACTGAAGAGAGAGTTTGTCACGGTTGACAGTAACGGCAACCGGGTAGATGCTGTCGAAGTAAAAAACAAAAAGGGACAGATAATTGCCCGATTCGATGACGTGTCAGACCTTGCTTATGGCAAGCTGCTGACCGATGACGGCTGGTGCCTGATAAAAAACAAAGACTGGTCTTTGGAAAATCTCCAAACAAACGAAGTGGCGTTCAGGACGGACGAATCCAAATCCCTGAGAGTTTATGAGGAGGATGAGCTGATTGCCGTGGCCAGGACACAGGAGAATGCGTCCTATCAACTGACAGTGTATGATTTCCATGGCAAAAAGCTGTTTGAGAAGGATGATATCAAATACAATCTGTGTTTCAATGCGGCGAAAATGAAGCAGTATCCGGGACAATACATCGGCGTAGTGCGGGATATTTCGGGTATGAATCTTGGCGCGACCTTAGGCGTTACCAAAGAAGGCGTGTACCTGCACAAGGTCGATTCGTCTTCCCAAGTCAGCCTGGTGCTGGTGACATATGACGGCAGGGAAAAGGAAGTGACGGAGGGCGAGGCAGGCTCTTCCTATTACAATCTGAAAAAGTCGGGCCTTTATACGCTGGAATCCGACTGCAACAAATACGCTGTCGCACCTCTGTATCTCTATTTTTGCAGGGTATCGGAGGATGCGAAAAATGCGAGCGGCGACATCTTTTGCGACGGAAAGATAATAGGTCACTGGCCGATCAATTCAAGCCTTTATTTTGCCGATACCGTTCACGGCATCTGCTGTCAGGTAGGCAAGGAAATCTACTGGTACAACCGCAAGGGCTGACGGCGGCCTCTGTCAGAATGAATTGATACGGCGTAACAATAATTTTACGTTATATTCTCACCGTATTATTGACAATCCGGGCAATTGGATTTACAATAAATAAAAGCACCCGTTTTTGCGGGTAATTCAGCTTTTTGTTTTATAAAAATTTCAGGAGGTAATATCCCATGAGAAGCGATATGCTCAAGGAAGGCCCCAGCAGAGCGCCTCACCGTTCCCTGCTCAAGGCTCTTTCCATCACAGATTCCGAAATGAAGCGTCCCTTTGTCGCTGTGGTCAATTCCTACAGCGAGTACATTCCCGGCCACATGCACCTGCGTGAGATCGGCGAGGCCGTCAAGGCCGGTATCCGCAACGCAGGCGGCGTGCCGTTTGAATTCCAGACCATCGGCGTGTGCGACGGTCTGGCCATGAATCACCCCGGCATGAAATACTCCCTGCCATCCAGAGAGCTGATTGCCGACTCCATCGAGGTCATGCTCACGGCTCATCCGATGGACGCCGTGGTATTCATTCCCAACTGTGACAAGATCGTTCCCGGCATGCTGCTGGCCGCCTGCCGTCTGAATATTCCGGCCATCTTCATCAGCGGCGGCCCGATGATGTCCGGCAAGTGCGACAGCAACAAGTACGGTCTTTCCGAGATGTTCGAAGCGGTCGGCAGCTATTCCGCCGGCAAGATCGACTCCCGCAAGCTCCAGGAGCTGGAGGCAAAGGCATGCCCGACCTGCGGTTCCTGCTCCGGCATGTACACCGCCAATTCCATGAACTGTCTCACCGAAGCCATCGGCATGTCGCTTCCGGGAGCCGCCACCTGTCTGGCGGTTTCGGCCAAGCGCCGCAGACTTGCCAAGATGAGCGGCGAAAGAGTCATGGAGCTGCTCAAAAAGGACATCAAGCCGCTTGACATCATCACTCCCAAATCGCTTGAAAACGCGCTGCGTTCCGAAATGGCGCTCGGCTGCTCCACCAACACGGTGCTGCATCTCACCGCCATCGCCTATGAAGCCGGCTGTCCCATCAATATGGAGATCATCGACGATATCAGCAAGACCACTCCTCAGATCTGCAAGCTCAATCCCGCCGGCCAGATCTTCATCGAGGATCTGGAGGAAATGGGCGGCATTGAGGCAGTGCTCAAGGAACTGAGCAAGGCCGGCCTGATCAACACCGAATGTCTCACCGTTTCCGGCACTGTCGCCGACCGCATTTCCTATGCGCCCGAAGCAGACGGCACCGTGATCCGCACGCTGAACAATCCTCACCGCAAGGACGGCGGCATTGCCGTGCTCAGAGGCAACATCGCCGAGGAAGGCGCTGTGGTCAAGCAGGGCGCCGTGGCTCCCGAAATGATGCAGCACCGTGGCCCGGCCAAGTGCTTCGACAGCGAGGAGGACGCCAGCGAGGCAATACTCGGCGGCAAGATTCAGGAGGGCGACGTTGTCGTTATCCGCTACGAAGGCCCGAAGGGCGGCCCCGGTATGCGTGAAATGCTCAATCCGACCGCTTCTCTGGTCGGCATGGGTCTGGACAAATCGGTTGCCCTCATCACCGACGGACGCTTCAGCGGCGCCACCAGAGGCGCTGCCATTGGCCATGTTTCTCCCGAAGCGGCTGCCGGCGGACTCATCGGACTCATTCAGGACGGCGATATGATCAATGTCGACATTACCAACAGAACCCTCACCCTCGAAGTCGATGACGATGAAATCGCCAAGCGCCGTGAGGCCTGGAAGGCTCCCGAAAAGAACCTCAAGGGATATCTGGCCCGCTATTATCAGCATGTCAGCAGCGGTTCCCAGGGCGCCGTATTCCTCAAGGACGAATAATTCTTTGTTTCATCAATCAAAAATATCCCGCTGCGGCCGAGTCATTTTTTCGGAAAATGCTCCCCGCGGCGGGATTATTGTAATATCGGATTAAAATATTACAGTACGGAATATTTTAAAGGCGAACACGGCAATAGCCACTGAGAAAGAGGCAAGGCATCGCCGGAATACAGGCGCAAATAACGGCAAAAAACCGCTCCTGAAGAATCGGCAGGATCCTTCAGGTGCGGTTTTTGAATGTGCCGCAGGGCAATGGTTTCAGGCTTCCTTCTTGATTTTGAAAACCAGTCTGAGTATGGGAGCAAGTGCCTTCGGGCTTCTGACTACAACGATTTTCATAAGTATTACCTCCGCATGTGTGATGTATTGTATGGCAGGGGAGGCTTCGGGTATCAGCATCCCTGCAATAACATCATACGCTGCCATGCGGAATCGGTGACAGATTTTTTCAGCGCCGCAGCTCTTTCAGCACACAATCGGCGAATTCATCGGGCAGCGAATACTGCACATTGTGGCCGCAGCCTTCGATGACACAAAGATCCTTCTTCGGAGCGGATATGCCTTCGTAAAAAGACTTCACAGAATCCACCGGACAGACCCAGTCGTCCGAGCCGGAGATGAAATACACAGGCACGGCATATGCCATGCCCTGGCTGCCGGCGTCAAATGCCATGGTGTAGTCAAACAGCTGCGAGTTAAGGGCAAAATAATCCTCCATATCTCCCAGCTGCACGAGGAACCACCTGAAATCGTCCATTCCGAAGTAGGGAGAGGTCAGCGCGTACCATGTCGAATGATCCTGCACGCTTACCGGGTGATAGGCCGAAACTTTCCGGCGCAGCGCCATCAGGTTGGGCAGGCTCGGGTCACGCACAACCACGGAATAGGCTTCTTCGAGCGCCGAAGTGTCGTCTCCGGCCGCCTTTGCTCTGCTCAGAGCGTCCTGATAGCTGTATACATCGCTGGTTTCCAGGGAAACGACCTGCGCCACGGCCACATAAGCGGACACCTTTTCGGGATGACGCAGCACGTACTGACTTCCGAGAATCGTGCCGTAGGAATGTCCCATAATGATGACTTTTTCCTGACCGAAGCGTTCCCTGAGATAGTCGACCAGTCCGTCAAGGTCGTCAAGCGCCTGTTCAAACGAAGCGGTGGCGTTGTCGGGGTCTTTGTCGGTATTTCTGAAATAGGTTTTGCCGCATCCTCTCTGTTCCCAGCACACAAAGGTGAATTCCTCCGTCAGCTGATCGGCAAACGAATAGGTCACATACGAATCGGGCGATGAGGGGCCGCCGTGGAGATAGACGATCACCGGATTGGCAGTATCCTTTCCGGTCATGAGGATATACTGTTCCTGACCGCCCAGCGTCAGGTAAAGTTCCTCCTCCACGCCGCCGAAAAATTCAGGATAATGCCCCACGTAACGAACATTCCGGATGGCGATGACCGCCGACATGACGCCGAATATTACGGCCGACAGCACGACGGCCGCCCATTTGACGATACGGAGAAGGAGAGGCTTCTTTTTCTTCTCGCCGCAGACTTCCCTTCTGTGCGCCAGATGAATGCCGATGTGGCCGATTCCGAGGATGACCGTTGAAATCATCATCAGAATATTGCTGCCGTAAATGCCGAGCAGGAAAAAGGCCGCCACAGGAAGCGTTGCGCCTGCCACGGGAATTTTCAGAATACTGCTGTAAAAATCGGCCATCGTTTTCTCGCTGCGGAAGTACCGCACCCAGAAAACCTCATACAGCACCATCAGCCCGAAGGAAATCACCAGCCACAGACACCATAAGTCCCAGCGCCTTAAATTGAAGTCGGCAAACACCAGCGCCGTGGCGCTTACAAGTACCTCGCCGGCTCTTTCAAAGGCCAGCAGCAGCTTGTTTTCGTTGCCGACATAGTTCCCGTAATCCTTCGGCTGACGCTTCATCCAGATGATATTGGGAACCATCAGCAGCACAAGATAAATCAGCCCGACATAAGAGAAGCCAAGCCGCATAAAAATACCCCCGTTTCTATAGTTTGGAGTGTGGAGTGTGGAGTGTGGAGTTGTGGAAGGCGCAAAGCGCCTTGAAATATAACGCTCGCATACGCTCGCTTAAATGGCTTTTTCAGGCTGATTGTGTTTTTCGCAAAAGCGAACGAATGTGAGCGCTTACATTCCAGCGCCGAAGGCGCTCATTCACTCCACACTCCAAACTCCAAACTTTTTCACAACTCCACACTCCAAACTCGTTCACAGCTCCGCACTTTTCTCACGGCATTCCATCACTGCCACGGTGCCTTCGTGAATGGTCATGCTGAATTTTTCGGGATCGGTGACGTGATTGCTCACGCCGAGCGGAAAGTCGGAATTCAGTCTGAATCTTTCCAGAGGATACATCACGCCGCTGATGCTCACCACGGCGTATGGACAGCCGAAGGGAAATAGCGAAAAATAATCCTCCGCACGGCGGTCAGGGCTTGGTCTGATAATGTCGCCCGGGCCGAAAATCCGCACAACGGTGGTTTCGTCCGCCAGAATTCCGTGCACTCCGTGCGACCGCAGATATTCCAGCGCCGTAATATTGGCCGCCGTGTGGTCAAGCCTTCCGCCCAGACCGCCGAGAATGGCGAAATCATCCCATCCTTTGAGCAGTCCGTGCTTGACGGCAAGCATGGTGTCGGTGTCGTCCTTGCGAGGAGAATACACCTCGGCGGCTTCCTCCGGGACATATCCCAGCGAGTCAAAATCACCCAGCACGAAGTCGGCCTTCACGCCGAGAGGCGCCAGATGACGGCATCCTCCGTCGGCGGCGATAATATAATCCTCCGGCCCTATGTATTGTTTCATCAGCCCGTAATCCGATATCTGACCGGCTGAAAGTATGACGCATTTCATTTTTTTCTATTCTCCCAGTCCTTGATATCCTTGACCTCATTGTAAAGCGTGACGTAGCTGTCGTGCCGTGACCGGGATATTTCTCCCCGGCGCACGGCTTCCAGCACGGCGCAGCCTTTTTCGCAGGTGTGGGAGCAGCCGGTGAAGCGGCAATGGGGAGTGTAGTCGGCAAATTCCCGGAAGGTGTCGGCCAGCTCGTCCTTGCGGACGAATTCGGCAAATTCCGCGTCAAATGACGAAAATCCCGGTGTGTCGGCAATCTTTCCGCTGAAATCAAGCGGGAAAAGCTCGGTTTCACGGGTAGTATGTCTTCCGCGTCCGAGTTTTTTGCTGGTTTCTCCGGTCTCACGGTTGAGTCCGGGACAGAGCGCATTGAGCAGGGTGGATTTGCCTGCGCCGGTATTGCCGGCGAATGCGCTTATTTTGTTCTTCATGATGCGGCGGATCTCATCGAGAAAACCGCCGCTTTCCTCTGTGTAATCGGCGTAGATCACTGTGAATCCTGCCCTGCGGTAGATTTCACCGAATCCGCCTTCGTCGGCGAGGTCGAGCTTGGTGATGACCACCACCGGCTGAATGTCCTTGTGTTCGGCCAGCGAAATGAACCGGTCGACAATCAGCGCATTGGGCTGCGGCTGACAGAGCGACACCACGATGAAGAGATTGTCGAGATTGGCGAGAGGAGGACGCAGCAGAAAATTCCGCCGTTCGAGTATCCTGTCAAGGCTGGCGAGTCCGCCCTCATGCACCGTGATAACGCATCTGTCGCCGGCAAGAGGCGTAATTCTTGCTGTGCCGGCGCCCTTGCCCCGGAGCACGCCCCTTGCCCGACATTCGTAAATGCTTCCCTGTGATTCGACGTAATAGAAGCCGCCGATGCCCTTAATGATGATTCCCTCCAGGCTGAGCGGCCCGGTCGTCTGTTTCAAAGCTGTATCAATCATGCGCTTGTCAGTCCTGATTGCCGCCGTCATCTTCGCTCTTGGACTCCGTTTCGGAGAGCCAGCTGATGTCATAATCCTTGGTGACGCTTGTTTTTTCCTTATTGAAATTCACCTTGTAATCACGGTATTTTCTGCCGTTGAGGGTGACGCTCACCGTCTGGGTTCCGGAGCCTGTCAGCTTGATGGAGTAGGAACTCTGCGAAGCGAGCGAAACATTGGCCGCCTTGACGGAAACGCCGTCGAGGAATACTTCCAGTGTGACGTCCTGACTGCTCTCGGGCAGGCCGATTTTGAGTGTGACGGTGGATTCGGGCGCCTTGCCGTTGCTGATGGTGAATTTAACGACGGTGTCCTTGGTCAGCTTGGTGCCGTAGGCAGGCTCCTGGGAAATGATGGTGCCTTCCGGCTTGTTGCTGTCCACCTTGGTGGCCTCAGCGATGGTGATGCCGAGGGATTCCAGCTCGCTCTTGGCCGAAGCGTAAGGCATATTGACAAAGTTTCTCATCACCTGGTCTTCGGTTTTGGCGCCGAGACTGTAGTAAACCTCAATCACGTTGCCGACCTGTACTTCCTGTCTGGGCTGAGGATTGGTGTTGCAGACGATGTCGGCAGGCGTATTTTCGTCATAGATAGGCATCGGAACGTAGGCCAGGCCGAGCTGTGTGAGCAGCTGGGTGTACTGGGTGTAGGTCATATTCTGGTAATCCGGAACCATCAGACGCTCCGGTCCCTTGCTGACCACCAGCTTTACACGGGAGTCGGAGTAGACCTTCTTGCCGGGCTTTGGATTCTGCTCCATGACCACGCCCTCGGCGATATCGGTGCTGAATTTTTCTTCCTTGAAGAATTCATAGTCGTACTTGCCGCTCTGAAGTATCTCGTTGTAGACCTGACCGACAAAATTCGGCAGCTCGGTCTGTTCGCTGTTGTTCTTTTTGAGAATGCCGCTGGCGTCGATGAAGATGATGACAAACACCACCGCGACCAGCACGAATGCCGTGGCAATGCCGGTGAGCACCGGAATGACCGGACTCTTGTAATCATCGTCGGAGGAATCGGCCTTTTTGACCGTTTCGGGAGACTTGCGGTAGCGAGCGCTGTCCTCGACGATGTATTTGTAGCCGAACTTGATGCCGGGATTGAGCTTGAAATTCTCTATATCCTGGAGCATTTCGGAAGCGCTCTGGTAGCGTGCGGCCGGATCCTTCTGCATGGCCTGCATGGTGATTTCCTCCAGACCGACAGGAATATTGGGATTGATCTGGCGGGGCATTTTGGGATCGGCCTGCAGCTGCATGACGGCCACCGAAACGGCGCTGTTGGCGTCGAAAGGAAGTTTGCCCGTGAGCATTTCATAGAGCATGACGCCGACGGAATACAGATCGGCTCTGGCGTCGGTGGCCGAACCTCTGGCCTGTTCGGGAGCGATATAATGCACCGAGCCAATGGCCTTGTCGGTGATGGTGCTGGTCTGGCTGTTGGCAAGACGGGCTATGCCGAAGTCGGTCACCTTGATGCGGCCGTTGGAGAGCAGCATGATATTCTGCGGCTTGATGTCACGGTGGACGATTCCCCTGGAATGAGCGTGCATGAGGGCGCGGAGTATCTGCGTGGTGAAATGCACGGCTTCCTTGACACGCACGACCTGCTGCTGCTCGATGTAATCCTTAAGCGAAATGCCGTCAATGTACTCCATGACGATGTACTGAAGCGACGGGCTGTTGCACACGTCAAATATCTTGACGATATTCGGGTGATTGAGCAGAGCGATAGCGCGGGATTCATTGCGGAACCTGCGGCAGAATTCCTCATTGTCGAGGTACTCCTCGCGCAGAATCTTGACGGCGACAATGGCGCCGGTGTCGAAATCCTTTGCCTTGTAAACGACAGCCATGCCGCCGTTACCGACTTCTTCAAGGATCTCGTACCTTCCGTCGAGAACCTTACCGATATATTTATCCATATGAATTAAACACTCCTTTGATTGTCCGCCGCGGCTGTCCGCGGCAAGGGCGGAAATGCGTTTACTGATTGAATTGCGCAGTCATACTGCCGGTCAGCAGTAAATGGTGACAGCGGTCACGTTATCACCGCCGCCGTGTTTGTTTGCCGTGTCCACCAACCTGTCAACAGCCTCGCCGTCCCCGTACTTGTAAAGAATTTTGTACATTTCAAGGTCGTCTACATAATTGGATAATCCGTCGCTGCACAGCAGCAGAATGTCGCCGCTTTCCACGGGACATTCGCAGTGGTCGATGTCGAGTTTCGGCTTGACGCCCAGCGCCCGGGTGATCAGATTTCTTCTCGGATGGAAACGGGCTTCATACTGGGTAAGCTCGCCGCTGTCCACCATGACCTGCACCACCGAATGATCCACCGTCATCTGACGCAGATCGCCTTTGGCGTACAGATAAACCCGGCTGTCTCCCGCGTGAGCGATATAAGCCGTTTCGCCCCTGACGATGACCACCACCACGGTGGTTCCCATACCTCTGAGGCTGATGTCCTCCTGTGCTTCGATATATACCTTGATATTGGCGGCGTTGACGGCTCTAGCTATCATATCCCGGATAGCGCTGGCCTTCATGTCGCAGGTGTAATTGGCTGTCAGCCGCTCGGAAATCTCCTCCACGGCGGTGGAGCTTGCCACGTTGCCTCCGTTGGCGCCGCCCATGCCGTCACAGACCACGGCCCATGCGCTGCCGTCGTCAAAAAAGCCGTGCATTTCCGCATCCTGATTGGAGTGACGAACCATTCCCCTGTCAGTCCTGCTGAATATTTCCATCGGATTCCTCCTTCTTTTTGCGCCGAAGCTGTCCGCACGACGCGTTGATGTCCGCTCCCAGAGTGCGGCGGACGGTTGCTGTGATGCCCCTTGATTCGAGTATGCTGATGAATTTCTGTATCTGTTTCGGCGATGAACGCTCGTAGGAATTGCCCTTGACGGTGTTGACCGGAATAAGGTTGACATGACACAGCATGCCCTTTAATTTTCCGGCCAGCTCGAGCGCGCACTGCTCGGTGTCGTTTTTGTCCTTGATGAGGGAATATTCAAATGAGATTCTGCGGTGGGTGGCCTGGGCGTATCGGCGGCAGGCGGAGATAAGCTGCTCCACATTCCATTTGTTGTTGATGGGCATCATCTCGCTTCGCAGCGTGTCGTTCGGTGCGTGAAGCGAAACCGACAGCGTAAACTGCGGCTTCATTTCGATAAGCTGCTCGATTCTGTTCACCAGTCCGCATGTCGAGAGAGAGATGTGGCGCATGCCTATTCCGACTCCTTCGGTGTCCGAAACCAGCTCGAGAAATCTCATTACATTGTCAAAATTATCCAGCGGTTCGCCCATGCCCATAAGCACGATATTGGAAATGCGGATATGGTTGTCACGCTGAGCGACCGTGATCTGTGAAAGCATTTCGGCGGGTCTCAGATTGCGGGCGAGTCCGCCCATGCCCGTGGCACAGAAGCGGCAGCCCATTCGGCAGCCTGCCTGTGTGGAAATGCAGATGGTGTAGCCGTGGTGATAGCTCATCACCACGCTCTCGATGTATTCTCCGTCATCCAGACGGAAAAGGTATTTTATGGTTCCATCATACGCTGAAATCAGTTTATTTTCAACAGTTACATTAAATATGTAATAATTTTGTAATAAAATGGAGCGCATATCCTTGGAAATATTGGTCATTTCGTCAAAAGATTCGGCGCCTTTGGCGTGGAGCCAGTCGTACACCTGATTGGCACGGAATTTCGGGAGTCCAAGCGAGGCAAAGCTCTCGGTCAGCTCGGCTTTAGTCATGCTTTTGATGTCGGCTTTTTCCTGCTGCAAAAGGGTTCAGTCCTTTCTGATGACGGTCGAAATGAAAAAACCGTCGGTATTGAAAATATGAGGAAATATCGTGACTGCGTAATCCGGCTCGTTGACAGTGCGGCTGATTCCTTCAGGCAAATCAATGGGGCATGGCACGAATTCGCTGTGTTTTGCGAGAAAATTCTCAATGACCGCAAGGTTCTCGGCGGGATTCAGCGTGCAGGTGGAGTAAACCAGCCGTCCGCCCTTTCTGACCAGCTTTGCGGAATTTTCCAGTATGCGTGCCTGCAATGCGGGCAGCGAAGCGATTTCGTCCTGCGCCTTGCGCTTGATGTCCGGCTTGCGGCGGATAATTCCCAGACCGGAGCAAGGCACATCGCACAGCACCAGGTCGGCACATTCGGCTGCGTTACTGTCATCAAGCGCGTCACGCACAACTGACTTAATGCAAGTCAGTCCCAGCCGTTTGGCGCCTTCGGCAATCAGCTCCACACGGTGAGGGTGAAGGTCGCAGGAAATGACGGTTCCCTGATTGCCCATCAGCTCCGCCATGGTGAAGCTTTTGCCGCCCGGAGCGGCGCAGACGTCGTAAACCGTGCCGCCGCCTTTGGGAGAGGCAATGGCGCAGCAGAGCTGGGAGGAACCGTCCTGCACGTGAAAAAGACCGCCGCTGTATTCGGCAAGTGAAGTGACGTCCCCGGTTTCCTCTACCGACAGACAATCGGGAAGCAGGGGATGCGGTTCCGCCTTTACGCCTTCTGCCTCAAGCGCCTGACACAGCTCCTGCGATGTGGTCCGGGAAGTATTGACCCTCACGAACAGCGGAGGACGTCCCTCGAGGGATGCGAGAATCTTGCGGCAGATTTCCATGCCGTAGCTCTTTGTCCAGAGCCGGACCAGCCACATCGGGCAGGAATATCTGACGCTGAGATATTGCAGCGGCTCTTTGTTCTCATCGGGAAGCCTGACCTGTTTGCCGTCTCTGATGAAGCGGCGCAGCAATCCGTTGATAAAGCCCGTCGCACGGAAGAGCTTGAGCTTTTTGGCGAGATTGACGCTTTCATTGACCGCCGCGGAATCGGGCGTATTCATAAAGACCATCTGATAAACAGCCATTTGGAGCAGGCAGAGCACTTCCGGCTCTACAGACACGCCTTTTTTGACATAGCTGCTTATGACATGGCCGATGGTTTCGGATTTTTCCAGCACGCCGTAGACCAGGCGTGTGGCGAAAGCCTTGTCACGAGGCTCCAGGCCGGAGCCTTCCAGAGCCTCAGACAGGGATATATTGGAATAGCCGCCTCCGTTCTCCACCCGCATGAGCACCCGGAAGGCGATCATGCGGGGGTTTGGAGAGGAGGGTTTAAGGGAAGTATTCTGTGTCATAAACAATTATCTTCTTCTGCCACGGCCGCTGACGATCAGGAAGATACGCAGGAAGCTGGCCAGAGAAGTGATCAGCGCCGCCACATAGGTCATGGCCGCCGCGGTCAGCACTTTGCGGACGCCCTTGGCGTCGGTGTCGTTGGCGATGCCGAGCGCCTTGATCTGATTCATCGCACGCTTGCTGGCGTTGAATTCCACAGGCAGCGTGACCAGCTGGAAGATGGCGACGGTGGAGTAAAGCGCAACGCCGATATAGGCGAGCCACAGCGTCTGGCTGAGCACCAGTCCGAGAATGATGAGGATCATGGAAATCTGCGAGCCGAAATTGGTGATCGGAATGATGGCCGAACGCACCTTGTTGGGGAAGTAGTGCTCGGCGTGCTGAATGGCGTGTCCGACTTCGTGCGCCGCAATGCCGATGGAGGCAATGGAGGTGCCGCTGAAGACTTCGGGGGAAAGATTAACGGTGTTGTCCTTGGGATTGAAGTGGTCGCTGAGCGTACCCTGCACCATGTTGATCGGCACATAGGTCAGACCGTGGCTGTCGAGAATCATTCTGGCTGCCTGGGCGCCGCTCAGACCTCTGGAATTCTGGATTTTAGCATACTTCCTGTAGGCGGATTTCACCCTTGCCTGAGCGATAAGGGCGATGATCATCGCCGGAATGACCAGCAGAATATAATAGTAGTCGATATAAAATCCTCCGAGTCCATATCCGCCGATCGCGTTGCTTGTGTCGCTGTAGGCGCCGTTATTGGCCATTTGGGCGGCTGCCAGTGTGAATGCTTCATACATAGTGAGTTTACCTGCCTTTCGGTTGTAAAATAATATTGAATTCTGCGGATTATTGCAGAATTGTGCCTGAATCTATCCTGTGACCCCTGAGATAATCCCGGGCGGTCATGCGCTTCTTGCCTTCGGCCTGAATTTCGAGCAGTTCGATGGCGCCGCTGCCGCATTGGACGGTGAGCGGATCGAGCGCGATAATCTCGCCGCACTGCGCTTCGGGAGCGTCGGTTTCGGAAACAGCGCTGCGGTGGAGCTTGATTTTTTTGCCTTCCAGCACCGCCGTGGCGACAGGCCAGGGAGAAAGTCCCCGTATCTGATTGTGAATATCCCGGGCGCTTTTGCTCCAGTCAACCGCACAAAGCTCCTTGGTGAGCATTCTGGCGTAGCAGCTGAGGGAATTATCCTGCTTTTCGGGCCGGAGCTGTCCCTTCTCAAGCGCATTGAGCGTTCTGACGATCAGCTCCGCTCCCATGGCGGAAAGCCGGTCGTGAAGCTCTCCGGCGGTTTCATCGGGAGATATGTCGGTTTCGCACTTCATCAGCATGTCGCCCGTGTCGAGGCCTGCGTCCATCTGCATGGTGGTGACGCCTGTCCGGCTTTCGCCGTCAATGACGCTCCACTGAATGGGCGCCGCTCCTCTGTACTTCGGCAAAAGCGAGGCATGCACGTTGATGCAGCCGAATTTGGGAGCGTCGAGGATATCCTGCGGCAGAATTTTGCCGTAGGCGATGACCACGCCGACGTCCGGCTGAATCTCTCTGAATAGTTTTAAGGCCTCACCGTCCTTCATGGAAGTCGGCTGATAGACCGGAATGCCGTGTTCGAGCGCCTTGACCTTGACCGGAGGCGGCGTCAGGGTGTAACCTCTGCCCTTCGGCTTATCCGGCTGAGAAAAGACCGCCGCAATCTCATGTCCTGCCGCAAGCAGCGAATCAATGGCGGGCGCAGCAAATTCCGGCGTCCCCATGAATATGATTCTCATTGTCAATCACCTCTTTCTGTTAGGTAGTAGGTAGAAGGTAGTAGGTTTCCACAATTATTATTTATTCTCTATTATTTATTCTCTATTCTCTTAGCGAGCCGAACGGCGAGCGCTTTAGTCTCTTGGGTGGTTTTCCCTTTCTTCCTCGAGTTCTTCGGGGTCGACCATGCGGATGACCTTGTCGATGTAGAGGGTGCCGTCAAGGTGATCGGTTTCATGGCTGGCGCAGGAAGCGAAAAGGCCTTCGCCTTCGATCTCGTAGAGGTCGCCGTTGCGGTCACGGTAACGCAATTTCACAAATTCGGGACGGTTGAGGATTCCCCATTGACCGGGTATCGAAAGGCAGCCCTCCATACATTCCTGCTCGCCTCTCTTTTCGATGATTTCGGGGTTGATCATCTCGATCGGGCCTTCGCCCATGTCGATGATGACGATGCGCCTGAGAATGCCTACCTGAGGTGCGGCAAGTCCCAGACCTTTTGCTTCGGCGAGAGTTTCCTTCATGTCGTCGAGCAGATCCCAGAGCTTCTGATTGAATTCGGTGACGGGGCGGCATTTCTTGCGCAGAACGCTGTCGCCTTCTTTGACGATTTGTCTTAAAGCCATAAATATCGTTCCTCCCAAGTTTTTTATACGCACAGCAGAGCTGTGCTTAAGTGTGGAGTGTGGAGTTAATGAGCGCCTGCGGCGCTGGAATATATTTTTTCATGCCCGCAGGGCTTCCATTATTTTTCATTTTTCAGTCTTAAGTATTAAGTTTTAAGTTAGCGAGCCGAACGGCGAGCGCTACAGCACGTTGTCGGGATTGAGATCGGCGTAGACCGTGACGTTTTTGTTGAGACGGTCTTTGCCGGATTCGCAGAGCAGAAGGTGCATCATCTCACGAAAGCGTGAATTGTTGCGGCATTTGAGAATAATCTTGTAGCGGTAGCGTCCGCTGACCTTCTTGACCGAAGCCGGCGTCGGGCCGAGGGCGCGGATCGGCACGTCCGAAAATTCATGCAGGGTGTGGTATTTGATGCGATCCATGAAGAGATCGGCGGCACGGGAGGATTCCTCGTCGTCCGTGCTGACAAAGCCGATCATGCAGATATCCGCAAAGGGCGGATAGAGCATTGCCTTGCGGAGGATAATCTCATTTTGGTAGAATTGGATATAATCCTGACTCGCCGCCATATCGATGACGGGATTTTCCGGCGTGACGGTCTGAATGATTGCGCGGCCTCTGCTGCCGCCTCTGCCGGAACGGCCGACCACCTGGGTGAGCAGCGAAAAGGCCCTTTCGTAGCTGCGGAAGTCGTCGCTGTACAGGGCCTGATCGGCCATCAGTACACCCACGAGCGTGACTCTTTCAAAGTCAAGTCCCTTGGCGACCATCTGGGTGCCGATCATGATATCGTAAAGCCCGGCGGCAAAATCGCCCAGCTTTTTGTCGTAGGAAGAGCGGCGTGTCATGCTGTCGGCGTCCATGCGGAGTATGCGTGCCTCCGGGAACAGCTTTGCCAGCTCCTCCTCGGCCTTCTGTGTGCCGCTGCCCGCAAATCGCAGATACGGCTCGCCGCAGGTCGGACAGGTATGCGGCACCGGCACGGAATAACCGCAGTAGTGGCACATCAGCCGTTTGTTGTCGCTGTGGTAGGTCATGGAGACGCTGCAATTCGGGCAGGTAATGACCTCGCTGCAGGCACGGCAGGAAACAAAGGTATTGAATCCCCGGCGGTTGTTGAGCAGTATGGACTGCCTGCCGCTCTCAAGATTGTCCCTGAGCGCCTGATACAGCCGCGGACTGATAATGCCGTCATTCAGATCCATGCGGGATATGTCAATTTTTTCCACGTCGGGCAGAATGGCGTTGCCGTACCGTCCGGTCAGCACCTGACAGTCGTACCTTCCGCCCTCAGTGGCGTTGTAGTAGGTTTCTATGGAAGGAGTGGCGGAGGCCAGCACCAGCAGCGCCCTGTTGTAGCCGCAGCGGAAACGCGCGGCGTCACGGGCGTGAAACCGGGGAGAATTCTCCGATTTGTAGGTGTACTCCTGCTCCTCATCGATGATCACCAGACCCAGCCGCTCAAAGGGAGCGAATATCGCCGAACGGGTGCCGAGCGCTATCTGGGCCTCGCCGCTGCGCACACGCTTCCATTCGTCCATGCGCTGGCCGAGCGAAAGGCCGCTGTGAAACACGGCCACTTTCCTGCCGTAGCGTTCGTGGAATTTGCCGAGCGTCTGGGAGGTCAGGGCGATTTCGGGAACCATGACAATAATGCCTCTGCCGTCGCCGAGCACTTCGTCTATCAGCCGCAGAAAGACCGACGTCTTGCCGCTTCCGGTCACGCCGAAAAGCAGCGACACGTTGAATTGATCCTCTTTGTAAAGCCTGTGGAGATTCTCGAAGGCGGTCTGCTGCTGCGGTGAAAGAATGATCTCGGCGGCGCTGCCCGGGCCGGCATCGGAATAAGGATTGCGGTAAACCTCCTCCTCGAAGGTGGTGACGATGTTCCTTTTGGCGAGCAGGTCGATCACCGACTGGGATATTCCCGTGAAATAGCACAGTTCCTTCACCGAGGCGGTGCCGACGTCCCTGAGCAGGTTGATGATTTCCTTCTGTCTGGGAGTGATCCTGAAGCCGCCCGGCCATTCGGAATCCGGCGTGAGCCTGACCATTCTGACGGTGGCGTCTTTGATATGCCGAACGGTGCTGTCTGTGCGGCGGAGAAGTCCCTTTTGCACAAGCTTATCGGGATCGGCGGAATTTTCGGGGAGACTCAGCAGCTCAAGCAGGCGTTTTTTCTCAAATTCCTGCCCAGGATGACGGAGGAACAGCTCTAGGATACTGCGCTGCTGTAAAGTCAGACCGTCACGTTCTTCCGGGGAGAGTCTGTCAAGCTCTCCGGAAGCGCTGTATCGGGGAATCAGCCTGATATTGAGTCCCGAAGGCAGCATGACCTTGACGGCGTCGTAATAGGTGCAGTAGTAGTTGTCCCTGAACCACCTGGCCATCAGCAGCATTTCATCCGAAAGAACCGGTTTGTCGTCCAGCAGTCTTTCAAACGCCTTGTAGGTGCCGCCGCCGGAATCCGGCGTCATTTCAAAAATCACGCCCTGCCGCTTTTTGTTGCCCTTGCCGAAGGGAACCACCACACGGCAGCCGGGAGCGGCCTGCGCGGCCCATTCTTCAGGCACCGAATAGGTGAAGAGCATGTCAAAGTCGTAGGCGGTATTTTCAACCGCGATATGTGCGCACAGCTTTTGACTTCCGTTCAAAAGCAGTCACCGCCTTCCGCCCGGAACAGGTCATTGCCGGTCATTCATCGCCTTCGGAATAGGGCTGCTCGTCATCCTCGGAAGCCATGGTGTAGCTCACGGCCTGCATCGGAAGATCGTGGGCATGATGTTCCTCTTCTTCCGGCTCGATATGCTCGATGGTGGCTCTGCCGTCCAGCAGGCGGTCAATGACCATATTCACCGGCTTGCGGTAAAGCACGTCGTTGTTGGATTCGGCTTCGTCGGCAATCTCCCTTGCCTTTTTGCTGATGGCGTTGACCAGCGAATATCTGCTGTCGGACATCTCAAAAATATCGTCAATTGTTCTGTTAATCTTCTCCATAAGTTGCAAGCACCTCGTCAATTTTGTATTCTATGCGTCTGCGGCTTTTCTGCTCGGCCTTTATGATGCTGAGCAGGTCGTCAGCCGACTCCTCGATGATTTCGTTTACCAGTATATAATCGTACCAGTGCGCTTCGGGAATCTCGTCCCGGCCCTTGGCAAGGCGGTATCTGATTTTCTCCTCGGTGTCACGGCCTCTGCTTCTCAGGCGGTATTCCAGTTCCTGGAAGGAAGGCGGCAGAATGTAGACCGTCACCGCTTCGGGATACTGTTCGAGCACCTGCCGGGCGCCGTTGACGTCAATTTCCAGAATCACGCTGCTGCCTCGGTTCAGCCAGTTTTCCAGCTTATCCTTCGGCGTGCCGTAATATTCGCCGGCGTAGCTGTTGTATTCCACAAGGTTATTGTCGGCAATATTCTTCTCAAAATCCTCCTTGGAGACATAATAATACGTCTCGCCGTCGACTTCGTTTTTGCCGATGCCCCTTGTGGTCATGGATATCGAGAGCTGCACGTCCACTCTGGCGTCGTCGGCTTTTTCCAGCGCACGGCTGACCACCGTTCCCTTGCCCGAAGCGGACGGGCCGGACACGATGATGATCAGGCCCTTGGCGTTGTTTTTTGGGTTGATCGGGTTGTTTTCGTTATTCATCAGAATCTTGTTCCTCACTTTCTTCAAAATTATCCTGTGCGGAGTCCTCACGGTTATCCACTCTGCCGGCGATATGTTTGGGCTGTATGGCAGAGAGAATGACGTGGTCGCTGTCGGTGATAATGACCGCCTTGGTACGTCTCCCGAAGGTGGCGTCAATGGCGGTGCCGCGTTCCTTGGCGTCCTGCACCATGCGCTTGATCGGAGCGGAATCGGGACTCACTATCGCTATGATATGGCTGACGGCCACCATATTACCGTAGCCTACGTTGATCAGCTTCATTCTGTTACCTCCCATGATTAGATAGAGAATAGAGATTAGAGAATAAAGAATAAAGAATAAATAATAGTTGCGGAAGCCCTGCGGGCTTGAAAACAGCGCTCGCAAGCTCGCTTAAAAAGATATTATCAGCCTATTTTCAAAAGCGAACGAATGTGAGCGTTACATTTCAAGGCGCTTTGCGCCTTCATTAACTCCACACTCCACACTTTATTCAATGTTTTGTATCTGTTCGCGGATCTTTTCGATTTCGGCTTTGATTTCCACCACGAGGTGAGCGATGTCGGAATTCTGGCACTTGGAGCCGATGGTGTTGGCTTCCCGGTTCATTTCCTGGACGATGAAGTCCAGCTTGCGTCCGACGGCCTGACCCGAGGCGAGCATGCTGTTCATCTGGTCGAAGTGGCTTCTGAGACGGACGGTTTCCTCGTCCACGGCGATTTTGTCGGCAAAGATCGCTATCTCGGTGAGCAGTCGCTGCTCGTCGATGGAGGCGTCCCCCTTCAATTCCTCGATTTTGGCGCGGAGCCTTGCGGTGTAATTCTCCAGCGTCTGGGGAGAAAGCTGCTCGATCTGTCCGACCACGCCGAGAATGTGCTGCATGCGGCTCATCACATCGTCACGCAGCTTTATGCCTTCGGTTTCACGCATGGCGATGAAATGCTCCACCGCCTCGCCGAGCACCGCCGAAAGGTCGTTCCAGACCTCGTTCTCGTCCTGTTCCTGTTTCTTGACCGTGAAGATATCGGTATATCTCGCCACGCTCGACACCGAAATATCGTCTGTCAGACCGAATTCCTGTGACAGCTCACGCAATGCCCTGATGTAGCCCTCGGCAAGCGGCTTGTTGAGAATCACCTGCGCCGCCGTTTCCTCAACGGTCAGTATGGTGACATATACATCAATCTTTCCCCTCGAAACACGTTCCTTGACAAAATTTCTTATTTTGTCCTCCACAAAGGAATATCCCCTGGGAGTCCTCACCGAAAAATCAAAATATTTATGGTTCACAGACCGTATTTCCACGGAAATATCCCTGCCGTGAAGGGTTGCCTGAGCGTGACCGTAGCCCGTCATGCTTCTTACCATACGTTCCGTCCTTTCATGCGGATAATTGCCCAAAATCCGCGATTATTCAGTTGCAAATATATCGGGTAATATATTTCTGTAAATTACATTATAGCAGTTTTTGCCTTGTGTTGTCAATACTTTCGGGAGACTTAATCAAAGCATCGGCATATACTTTTGTGTCAGGGCCGGGCAAGGCGGCTGCCGGGCCGGCGATTCGGGGAGAATCATTCAGACAAATTCCGCCGCTTTGTCTGATTTTTGTGCATATACAGGGCATATGACGGTTGATCCATCGGGGGATTTTCGGTTAGAATATTCCCTGCAAATGAAGCTGAACGGTTGAATTGCGGAGGAAAATATGCTATAATATAGCTCAAATCTTCAGATTGGGAGTGAAGCATGATGGCGGATAATGAAAAAAGAACGGAAACGCCGGTATCTCTTCCGGCTTCCGACCCGCATTTGCGCACAGGCGACAAAATCCCCTTCGGCCGGTATCCGCAGGGCGAAAGCGGCGAAGTGGAACCGCTGATCTGGCGTGTATTGGCAGTGGAAAACAGCAGAGCGCTGCTGATTACCGACAAGCTGATTGACTGCGTGAAATATCATATGATTAATACCAACAAAACATGGGAAACCTGCACGCTCAGAGAATGGCTGAACGATGATTTTACCGGCATGGCTTTCAACAGCGCAGAACAGGCAAGAATTGCGGCCGTAACCAATCAGAACCCGAACAATCCCGAATACGGCACCTATGGCGGCCTTCCCACACTGGACCGTGTTTTCGTCCTCAGCATTGAGGAGGCACAGCGGTATTTCAGAAGTCATTACGACCGCAAGGCGACGCCGACTGAATATGCCATAAAACGGGGTGCCGCTTATACAGGCTGTATTCGTTCACTGAGAAACGGTAATAAAACCGGTGAATGGTGGCTCCGTTCGCCCGGCGATATCAGTCATCTTGCCGCGTACGTACACGCAGACGGCGGCATTCAACTCAACGGTTACAGCGTGGAACGATGCCATGTCTATGTCCGTCCGGCGCTCTGGCTGCATCTGGCATAACAAAAACCTCAAAATTGTTTACAATAACTTTATTGATTTGAAGCGCAAAATCATATATAATAATCCGGATTAACCGGCATTTTGCGGGAAAGGAGGGTGTGTCGGTTGCAAAAATGGTTCAGGGATATCGACCCGACGGTCAAAAAAGAAAGTCTTTACATAGCGGCCGTCACGGGAATTCTGAGTCTGTTCTTACAGGCGGGATTCCTGATCGCAAGGCACTGGGACCACACCGTGCTGCTGGGCAACCTTCTGGGAGCGGTGACCGCCGCCGGCAATTTCTTCCTCATGGCAATCACGGTGCAGAAGGCTGTCACCAGAGAAAAAAAGCCGGCCGCCGACCTGATGAAATTCTCCCAGACCATGCGGCTCCTGATGCAGGTGGTAGTGGCGGTTCTGGGATTCGTGCTGCCCTGTTTCAACGGCTACGCCGTCATTATTCCGCTGTTCTTTCCGAGAATCGCTGTCATGATAAGACCCTTTCTGGATAAGAAAAAGCAATAATCTATATTCCAAGGCGCGAATGTGCCTTCCGACATTATTCACTATTCTTTATTCTTTATTCGTTATTCTTTTTTTCTGAAGGGTTGTGTTAAGGAAAAAATGGAAAAACAAAAATTGAACCCTAAACTGACCGACGCGCTTCTAATTGGGGGTATGATTCTCCCCATTGCAGTCGGAGCGCTGCTGAAGATTCTGCTGATTCCCGCCGCGGAAGGCGTGGAGATTTCGGGAGCGCATATCTTCTTTACGCTGCCGTTGCCGCTCGGGGGACTGCCGATCACCGAGACGCAGGTCAATCAGTGGCTTGTGATGTTTTCGCTGCTCTTCATCTGCCTTTACCTGACACACGGACTCAAGGCGATTCCCGATAGGAAGCGCCAGCATCTGGCCGAATGGATCGTGGAGCAGACCGAGAAGCTCGTGAAGGGCAACATGGGCGAATATTTCGCCGATTTCGCCCCGTTTATCGGAGCGGTTCTCGGACTGTCTGCCTTCTCGAGCCTGCTGTCGCTGACCGGACTCTTTCCGCCGACCTCCGACCTCAATGTCACGGCAGGCTGGGCGATACTGGTATTTATCCTCATCACCTATTACAAGATGAAGTGCGGCCCGATACGCTACTTAAAGAGCTTTGCCGAGCCGGTGCCGTTCCTCGCTCCGCTCAACGTGATCAGCGAATTTGCCACGCCGGTCTCGATGGCCTTCCGTCATTACGGCAATATTCTCTCCGGCACGGTCATTTCGGTGCTGCTGGCAACCGCCCTGCAGGGGCTTTCCAGACTGATTCTCGGCTGGCTGCCGGGATTCTTAGGAGAAATACCGCTTTTCCGGATAGGACTTCCGGCGGTGTTCTCGGTTTACTTTGACATATTCAGCGGATGTCTCCAGGCGTTCATCTTCGCCATGCTGACGATGCTGTATGTTGCGGGCGGCTTCCCCGCAGAGGATTATTTCAAAAAACAGAAGCAAAAGACAAAAAAGGCAAGCAAAAAAACATCAATCAAAAACTTGGAGGTAATTTAACATGTTGGAACTTGCAATCGGTATTATTCTCGGATGCTGCGCACTCGGCGCAGGAGCGGCCATGATCGCCGGTATCGGCCCCGGTATAGGTGAAGGCAACGCCGTTGCCGCCGCCTGTGAAGCCATCGGCAGACAGCCGGAATCAAAGGGCGATGTCACTTCGACCATGCTTATGGGCTGCGCCGTCGCGGAGACCACCGGTCTTTACGCTCTGGTTATCGCCATCCTGCTGATCTTCGTTGCGCCTAATCTTCTTGTCGATATTCTGTTGAAAGCAGTCGGCAAATAACCTTTATAAAAAATTCGAGGTGACGAAGTATGCAGTCATTGGATATCATTTCCATTAATATCTGGCATATCGTCATATCACTCTGCAATCTGCTGATACTCTATCTCATGCTCAAAAAATTCCTCTACAAGCCGGTCAAGAAGGTACTTGCCGAGCGTCAGGCGGCGATTGATTCCCGCTATCACGACGCCGACGAGGCAAAGAGCGAGGCGCTTAAGGCGCAGGCCGAGTGGAATGAGAAGATGGCCGCGGCCGATCAGGAGGCGGCAGGCATCGTCAGCAGCGCCGTGGAAAGCGCCAACCGTCAGAGCAGCGCCATTCTGGGCGAAACCAAGGAGCGTGCCGACCGCATGATCAGCCGCGCCAGGGCGGAAGCCGAGGCCGAACGCCGCAGAGCAGAGGACGATATCAAGACCCAGATCGCCGATGTGTCGGTCATTCTCGCCGGGAAGATTCTCGACAGAGAGATCAATGCGGAGGATCACAGCGATCTGATCGATTCATTCATTTCTGAAATAGGTGAATAATATGAGGGCAACGAGTAAGGACTATGCCGCTGCCCTGTATTCACTGGCACGGGAAAACCACAGCGAAAAGGAAACGCTGGAGGAACTGCGGCTGATCGAGAGCGTTTTTGAGGGCGCACCCGAATACGCTGCCTTTCTGGCGGCTCCTGCGATACCCAAATCGGAACGTCTGGGCAGTCTCGGGCAGGCGTTTGAAGGCTCGCTGTCGGAATTCACCATGTCGTTTCTCTCGCTGCTGTGCGAGCAGGGCTGCGCAGGGCTGCTGAGTGAATGCGCTGAGGAATTTGAAAAGATGTACAACGAAAGCGCAGGCCTTGCCCGTGCGGAAGTTGTCAGCGCCGTTCCGCTCAGCGACGACCAGAAGCAGCGTCTCAGGACAAAACTGGAGACATTAAGCGGCCGGAAGCTCAATATCCGATGGCGCACAGATCCGCAGCTGCTGGGCGGCGTGACAGTGGACATTGAAGGGCTGCGGATTGACGGAAGCCTGAGAACCAAGCTGAAAAACGTAAGGAAAGTGATAGGCGAATGAACAGAAAACCTGAGGAAATCAGCAATATTCTGAAGGAACAAATCAGAAACTACCAATCAAAAATAGAGATGACCGAGACCGGCACCGTCGTCATGGTCGGCGACGGCATCGCGTCGGTCTACGGACTTCGCAGCTGTATGGCAGGCGAGCTGCTGGAATTCAGCGACGGCAGCGTCGGTCTTGCCCAGAATCTCGAGGAAGAGACCGTTTCGGTCGCCATTCTCGCCAATACCAACAACATCTGCGAAGGCACCACCGTCAGACGCACCGGACAGGTGCTTTCGGTGCCGGTCGGAGAGGAAATGCTCGGCCGTGTGGTCAACGCCCTCGGTGTGCCGATCGACGGCAAGGGAGAGATCAAGTACGCCGCCATGCGTCCCATTGAGGCCGAGGCTCCGGGCATCATCGAGCGCAAGAGCGTTTCTGTGCCGCTTCAGACAGGCATCAAGGCGATCGACAGCATGATCCCCATCGGCAGAGGTCAGCGTGAACTGCTCATAGGCGACCGTCAGACCGGTAAGACCGAGATCGCCTCCGACACCATCATCAACCAGAAAAACACCGGCGTGCTGTGCATTTATGTCGCCATCGGCAAGAAGAATTCGTCGGTGGTGCAGCTGGCGCAGAAGCTGATGGACGAAGGCGCCATGGATTACTCCATCATCGTATCGGCTTCCGCCTCCGAAAGCGCGCCGCTGCAATACATCGCTCCCTATGCCGGTTGCGCCATGGCGGAATACTTCCGTGAACAGGGCAGAGACGTGCTGATCATTTACGACGATCTCTCCAAGCACGCCGTGGCATACCGTGCCATTTCCCTGCTGATCCGCAGACCTCCGGGACGTGAAGCCTACCCCGGCGACGTTTTTTACCTTCACTCCCGACTTCTCGAAAGAGCCGCCTGTGTGGCTCCCGAATACGGCGGAGGCTCCATTACGGCGCTTCCCATCATCGAAACGCAGGAGGGCGACGTGTCGGCCTACATTCCGACCAACGTCATCTCCATCACGGACGGACAGATATTCCTTGAAACCGAACTCTTCCACGCTGGCGTCATTCCGGCCATCAACCCGGGTATTTCGGTCAGCCGTGTCGGCGGTTCGGCACAGCTCAAGGGCATGAAGAAGGTCGCCGGCGAGCTGAAACTGCTCTATTCGCAGTACCGTGAGCTGCAGTCCTTCGCACAGTTCGGCAGCGATCTCGACCCCGACACCAAGGCACGTCTCGCTCTCGGCGAGAGAATCGTGGAGGTGCTCAAACAGAAGCAGAATTCTCCGATACGCACCGGCTGTCAGGTGGCCATCGTCTACGCCGTCATCAACGGCTATCTCAATGAAGTCGCCGTCAAGGACGTTCACGACTACGAGCAGCAGCTTTTCGCTCTGCTGGAGGATAAACACGCCGAATGGCTCGACAGAATCGAGCACAATTACTTTGAGGATTCCGATATTCAGGAGCTTAAATCACTGCTGGAAGATTTGCGGAGGTGACTTAAGTGAGTGCTGATATCAAAAGCCTTCGCTCGAGCATACGCAGCGTTGACTCCATGCTGCACCTGACTTCCGCCATGGGACTGGTGGCTTCGTCAAAGATATACAGGGCAAGCGAGGAAATGATAAAGGCCCGTCAGTACGCCGAAGCGCTGCGCACGGTGACCGATACGCTCGCTTCCTGCGCCGAATGTCAGCGCAGTCCCTACATGCGCGCCGAAGGCGAAGGCCGCACCCGGCTGATTGTCATCGCCGGCGACAGAGGACTCTGCGGCGGATACAATTCCAACGTGTTCCGTGCGGCGGAGGAAATTCCGGATTCCAAAAAAATCTGTATCGGCAAACGCGCCTGCGAACGCTACGGCGGTCAGTTGACACTCTGCGGCGGATACACCTGCGAGCAGGGACATGAGCTTGCCGAGCGTCTTTGCCATGAATTTGCCGAAGGTCAGTACGACCGTCTGGGCATCGTCTGCACCAAATACGTCTCCATGATGACGCAGACCGCTTCGGTCAAGTGGCTGCTTCCCTTTGAAAAAACCGAGGGTGAGCGTGTCGGCGGCATTGAATTCGAGCCGGACGAGGTGAGCGTGATGAACGCCGCCGTTGTGGAATACGTTTACGGTATGCTGATGTGGGGCGTCCGTGAAGGCTTCGCCTGCGAGAACGCCGCAAGGCGCATGGCTATGGATAACGCCGGCAGAAACGCAAGGGAAATGCTCGACGATCTGCGCCTTACCTACAACCGTGCCCGTCAGGGAGCCATCACCCAGGAAATCACCGAAATCGTCGCAGGCAGCGGACGATAAGGATTAGTGTGGAGCTTTTTAATAGTGTGGAGTGTGAAGTGTGGAGTGTGGAGTTGTGGAAGGCGCAAAGCGCCTTAAAATATTACGCTCACATTCGTTCGCTCTTTTGAAATTATTACAGTCTCGTTTAATTTTTTACTTTAAGCGAGCGAATGCGAGCGTTAATATTCCAGCGCCGCAGGCGCTCATTAACTCCAAACTCCAAACTCCAAACTTAACAAAGGAGTGTAATACAACCATGGCAGATATTAATAAAGGCGTCGTCGTGCAGGTCATGGGACCTGTCGTCGACGTCAGATTCAGGGAAGGACACCTTCCTGCCATACTCAATGCGCTTACCGTTCCGATAGGCGATAAAAAATTAACCATAGAGGTGGCGCAGCACATCGGCGACGGCGTCGTACGCTGCATCGCCATGTCCTCCACCGACGGCCTGCAGAGAGGCATTGAAGTCACCGATACCGGCAGCAGCATCAGCGTTCCGGTCGGACGTGAGACGCTGGGCAGAATCTTCAACGTGCTGGGCGATACCGTTGACAACAAACCGGCTCCCCAGACCGAGGAGCGCTGGAATATCCACCGTCCGGCGCCGGGATATCAGGAGCTTGCCTCCTCCACCGAGATTCTTGAGACAGGCATCAAGGTCATCGACCTCATCTGCCCCTATTCCAAGGGCGGCAAAATCGGCCTGTTCGGCGGCGCAGGCGTCGGAAAGACGGTTCTGATTATGGAACTGATCAACAACGTCGCCAAGGAGCACGGCGGTCTGTCGGTATTCACAGGCGTCGGCGAGCGTACCCGTGAGGGCAACGACCTCTATTATGAAATGAAGGAATCGGGCGTTCTGGACAAGACCACTCTGGTTTACGGTCAGATGAACGAGCCGCCGGGAGCCAGAATGAGAGTGGCTCTCTCCGGCCTGACCATGGCGGAATACTTCCGTGACAGGGAAAATCAGGACGTTCTGCTCTTTATCGACAACATATTCCGATTCACACAGGCAGGCAGCGAAGTTTCGGCGCTGCTGGGACGTATGCCTTCCGCCGTTGGCTATCAGCCGACCCTTGCCACCGAAATGGGCGCCCTTCAGGAGCGCATCACTTCCACCAAGAAAGGCTCCATCACATCGGTTCAGGCGGTTTACGTGCCGGCCGATGACCTTACCGACCCGGCTCCGGCAACCACCTTCGCCCATCTGGATGCGACTACCGTTCTTTCCAGAAGCATTGCCTCACAGGGCATCTATCCGGCTGTCGATCCGCTGGAATCCACCAGCCGTATCCTCTCGCCCGAAAAGGTCGGTGAGGAACATTACGCCGTCGCCAAGGAAGTGCAGAGAATTCTCCAGCGCTACAAGGAATTGATGGACATCATCGCCATCATGGGCATGGACGAACTCTCCGACGAGGACAAGAAGCTCGTCCAGCGCGCCAGAAAGATTCAGCGCTTCCTGTCGCAGCCGTTCCATGTTTCGGAGAAATTCACCGGCATCGAGGGAACCTATGTGCCGCTGAGCGAGACGGTCAGGGGCTTCAAGGCGATTATTGACGGCGAATGTGACGACCTTCCCGAATCGGCCTTCCTCTTTGCGGGAACCATCGACGAGGTCAGGGAAAAGGCTGAGAGGGCTGCGAAATGAGCGAATTAGATATTGCCAAAAATATTGCCACCTTCCATCTGAAGATATCCTCACCCGATGGGGATGCCTTCAGCGGCCGGGTGAGCGCATTGTACGTGCGCACCACCGAAGGCGATATGGCGGTGCTGCCGGGACACGCACCGCTGATTGCGGTAACGGTTCCCTGCTCCGCCCGATATGTCACCCACGACAACGACGGCGACCCTCAGGAACATGTCGTCAAGGTGACCGGGGGACTGCTTTCGGTCGACAACGACAATGTCGCCCTGCTGGCGGCAAAAAGAAACTGATTTTTTTCAAAGACAGAAAAGTGAAAGCCATATGATCTGCGCCGGACGTTCTTTATCCATTCGTCCGGCGCTCCTTTATTATTTATTCATACTAATTTTCGGTTGAAAGTAGACAATTATTTGCGAGGATATTTTGTGTC
>CAMHJC010000012.1 GCA_946185345.1 uncultured Clostridia bacterium | reverse complement strand
GACGCCGCAGGGCGCAAAATAGGCCGCAAAGAAAGTCTGATTTTAGCCGAAAATTTAGTATAACTTTCTTCAAAAAAATAACACCCTGTAATTTCGGTTACAGGGTGTTATTGATTTTGGGTCATCATCGGACGGCTGTCAGGATTATTCCTCCGGATTATCGTCCATTTCATCCTCTTCTTCGGACGCGGACCCGGACTCAATGTCGGTTTCATCCTTTTGGATATCCTCTACGTCCGTTTCCTGCTCGGAGATGTAAGCCGATTCAGTGTGAGTGGTAATGACGCCCAGCTCGCTTCCCGAGGAACTGTTGGTACTGATAACGGCCTTCGGCTCGTTTTTGTAATAGCTCTTATTCATAAAGCTGATGCCGGTCACCACGTCCTCTTTGATGGCGTATTCGATGATCCAGCTGCCTGTGGTGTAATTATGCTCCATGATGGAATTGCAGCCGTACTGCACGATGTAGTCGCAGTCCTCAAACCGGAAGCTCTGCTCCCGTCCGCTGTAGTATTTTTCCAGATAGCTGCCTATACTGTAGACCTTGCCGCCCACAAACGTATACAGATTTTCGGCGGCGAGTATCGAATTCAGCTTATTCTGGTCTTCTATCACGTCGGAAGCCTTGTAAAGAGTGGTGGCTCCGCCGTTCACACAGAGATATTGATCGGTAAGCGAAGCAAGGGTGCCCCCTACTTTGATTCCTCTGACGGCCGGAATGCCGAATTCGGCGGAAGTCCATGTCACCGAGGAGATATTGCAGCCTGCCGACGAATTGTCTTTCATCCACTGCCATTCACCGATAGCCCGGGCATCCAGACTGCCAGAAACTTCGGAATCAATGGTATATGGCTCCTCGCCGCTCACGGAAGGCTTCACGTCAAGCACAACGCAGCCTCCGTCACAATCCAGCGTCACTCTGACGCAGCCGGTGGCGGCGTAGTCGGAGGTATCCCATCTGAGTGAGGAGGGAGACAGCCGGCTGACAAAATCCCCGAGCGTATTGATGTCCGACGCAATGGAGGAGACATCGGCGTAATTGAAAGGCGGCTCGCCGTTGGACTCTTTGGGTTCGCTCTCCGATTCCGTTTCACGGCTGGCCGCCGTGGTGGGAGCCGTCTGCGAGGGAATGGTTGTGGTGACGGTGGTCTGTTCGTTTTCGGGCGGGAGCGTCGTGGATGTGCTGCTCTGGAATTCGTCGGAAACCATTTCGGGAGTCTCTTGGGATTTCTGTGTTTTGGAGGAATTCACTATCTTCCTGTAAGCACGGTAGAGATTGCCGTTATCGGCAATTCCGGTTTCAACGGGCATGCTGACAGAAATTTCGGTGACGGCGGAATCGGAGGCATTGTGCGTCTTCGCGCCTGTATCAGATGTCAGTAATCTGCCGCACGGCCGGAATCCGCCGGCCGCAAAAACCGCCGACGAGGCCGCCAGAATGGCTGCCGACAGACACAGGCCTGCCGCCCTGCAAAATGTGTATTTCTTACTGTCGCTGTTCATTTTGACCCGCCTTCCTTTCTCCGTTAATTGCCATGATCATGGATGTCTGTCATGTCCTCATGTCCGTCCCTTCCGACAGTCTCAGTGAAACTGACGCAGGATCAGTCGTCCGCACCTTTCATGTGGAAGTAGACTCCCACGACTTTTGAATTGGCGGTTGCGTAGTCTATGTACCACTGACCCAGCGTGGAATCGGTATCCATGATGGAGTTGAATCCGTAGCGGATAATATTCTTGCTGTTGTCGACAAAGGGATACGCATCGGGATTTTCCTTGTAATTGTATTCAATCATGGTGGTGGTCTTGTACAGCTTGCCGCCGATATAGGCTTCTTCCGCCTTGTTGTAGGCCTTGAGTTTGGCGCTGTCGGTCAGCACATTCTTCACATCATAATAAATATATGACTTTTCGGGATTTTCGATTTTATAGTAGGCAGTCGCTACCTCGGAATAGGCGGTGCCGATCTTCACGCCTCTGGGAAACGTGAAGCCCATTTTGTTGGAGAACCATACGATTTCCTTGACTCTGCACTTTTCTTTTTTGCACTTGCCGTAGATATCCCATTCGGTGATGTCGCTGCCAGAGCCGACGATTTCGCCGTCGATGGTGTAGTCGGGCGCTTCGTAAGGCACGCCGATCACCGCGTAGCTTCCGTCGTAGGCAATGAGCTTGACTTCCACTTCGGAAGTGGCCTTGATGTTGTCGGTGTTCCACTCATAGGAGCTTGGATTGACCGCCTTGACCAGCTGCGAGAATGAATCCTTGCCCCCGGTGATGCCGTCGATATCGCTTCGGCCGAATATGGCGGGTGTGTCGGTCTTATTCTCCTCGGAAGACACCGGGTCGGCGGAAGAGCCGCCGTCTTCGTCATCGTCATCATCCTCGACAATGACGATGATGTTTCCGTCGGAATCGACGCTGACAACCTGCGCATTATCTTTTTTGTTCTTTTTTTCGCTGCCGTTTCCGTTGCTGATGCCGCTGATGGAAAAGAAAAGAAGTACAATGATCAGTACCGCCGCAAACGCCGACGACAAGCCGATGATGATGCTCTTAGTTTTTGCGTCCATAGTCCAAACACACCTTCGTATAATTAATAATTGATAAGGTCTCAGCCACCGGAAAATGCCTCGCCTTATTCTTTCTTTTCATTATATATAATAGAATAATTTACCCGATTCGTCAATAGAATCGAGTCAGAAATTGGTTACGATTTCGTCACAAAAGCCCTGAATCAGGGGAATATTTGTAATTTGCTGTAATAGTTGCGAAAATCAGGCGGCATACAAAAGAGCGATCATTTATTTTCCGATGTATGCTTATTATAGCAGTCATTCATTAAGATTATGCTGTTATTATGTTAATAATTATCGCATCCGTCGGATTTTCCGCTGGAAAAATCCGGACGGAGCGCTTCGGGCGGATTTCTGAGAAGCCGCTCCCTGCGGCAGTAATCCGGCATGAACAGGTCGATGAATCCGTAAAAGGCCGGACTGTGGTCGTGGTGCCTGATGTGGGCCAGTTCGTGCACCACCACACATTCCACCGCCTCCGGCGGATAGAGCATCAGCAGGCAGGAAAAACACAGGCTGTTCCGGCCGCTGCAGCTGCCGAAGCGTTTGCGCGCCCGGGTGATTCTGACGCCAGTCGGCTTCACGTCCATGATTGCGGCATATTTCCGCACGAGCGGAGGAATCTCCCTCTCCGCCTTCCCGGTCAGTTCACTCAGAAGCTCCGGCGTGAGGCGCTGCGCCTGCTCCATCCGTCTGCGTGCTTCCGGCATATGGCGGTCAATCCATTCGGTCTGCCTGCTGACAAATTCGTCTATCTCCCGCTTTGGCACTCTCTGCGGCGCACGCACAACCACCTGACAATGATCGTCGATGCGCAGCGACAGGCTCTTCCGTTTTGATCTGATCAGTATGTAATCAACCATTTGTCTGTTCCTTTTTGTATATTACAATTCGTAATATTTATATGAAATATCAGTTTTTGGAATATTTCAGCAGTTTTTTAATCAATAAAGTGACCTGCGGTATCTCAAAAAGTTCCATTTTGTAGGAATAATACGCTGTGAGTATCTCGAACACCAGACCTGCCACCCGAAGGAGCGACATGATGATTCCGACCGCGCCCAGCGTCATCAGCCGGTTGCCGCTTGCTTCCTGCGCGTAAGGTGAAATGATCAGCGTAATCAGCGAACATATGCTGATCATCGCCGCACACAGAAACAGCTGCACATCGCACACTTTTGCGAACGGACTCTTTCTCTCTATCAACGCCGCGGCGGCGGGAATGATCCACGCAAACCAGCTTGCGTAAGGAACAAAGGACGCCGCAAGCGCCGCTCCTCCCACCAATACGCCAGCCGTATTTTCTTTCAGCCCGAAAAGGGATGATTTCCCGATTGCGGGAGATGTAGAATGATTCTCTTCACGATTCATGCCGTTTGCTGTACCTCCTGTCTGAATCGTCATCAGCCGGTTGTCCCTGTTGAACAACACAACGGCTTCCCTTCGAAATCCGCCCTGCGTGAGGCGGATTTCAGCTTTGGCTCAAATGAAACAATCACTTGAGCTGATAAACTACCCTTATATTGGTATCTACATTGATAAAGGTTCCCTGGTCGCCCTCAATGATATAATACAGACGTTTCACGTCGCCGTCCTCGTAGGTGATAGTGAGCAGATCATGCCCGTTTTTGCGCTGGGTGCTGTACCGTCCCTGCTTGTGGACATGCCAGCCGTCCTCCGATTTGACCGAAATCACCGCGCTGCCGCCCGGCTTGAATTCCATGATGATATTGGGATTGCCGCCGGCGTCGGTGGAAATAATCCATTCGCCGTTGATTTCGTCGGACATCATCATTCTGACCATAAAGAGTCCCCCGATCAGCAGCACCAGCACCACTCCGATGACGCCCCACACCCTGCGGCGAAGAAGATAGCTCTCGCTGTCGTTTTCCGCCCGCTTGCGCTTCAGACTGCCGAACCGACTGTAGTAAAACCTGTCTAGCAGCGGATTCATGAATCTCCGGGTCTTGGCGTCAAACCAGTCGTAAAGCCTTTTGAGCCTGTCCAGAATATGTCTGCGCAGGAATTTCCTGACTTTGAGCACGGCATGATCGTATTTCTCCCACACGGTGGTCACGAATTTGTCAAAGCCCTTTTCCTCGGGAAACTGACTCAGCCGCTTTGCCGCTTCGGACATCTCCTCGCCGTCCTCATGCTCCGGCGTGTCGGCCTTGTCCGGCCTGGTCTGTCCGGATTCCTTCCGGCGCAAGGAATCCGTCTTCCGCCTGTCCTGTCCGGAACGGCCGCTTTCTTCATCCTGCGCCTGCCTGCCGTCTGAATCATCCGCCGCCGGCAGGGGTGGATTCTGTTCATCCAGCCGGGCATAGCTCTGCGCCAGACGGTATCTTTCCAGATCGGAAATGCCGTCCTTGAAATAATACTCCGCGAGCAGGTCATCCTGCTTGTCATTGATCATGCGGCGAATGCTTGCCGAAATCTCCCGGTGCTTTTTTTCGCTGTCATGGACTTCCGGTTTTTCAATCATGCCGGAAATATCCACCGGATCAAAGCTCTCGTCGGGAAACTGATTGGCCGGATTGTTCTCGATCACCTCTTCGGGCGGATGCTCCTCCGGCTTGTCGAATTTGAGTACAGGTGAAAAAGAGGCGTCCGACAAATCAACGTCGGATACCTCGGTTTCTCTTCGCATCACCGAAATCTGTCTGCGCACACGCGTCATCGTGTCGCCGTCCGGCACCGCCAGTTTCGCTGAAGTGCCGCAATTGGGACATCTTTCGGAATGTGGGTTGATTTCCTGATTGCATCTGGGACATCTCATGGAAAAATGTACCTCCTGACATAGCGGTAAATTATTCCACTCTGTTTAATTTCCATACAGTATCACTGACTGTAAATTCAATCTGATCGTCTGTGACAAACTTAAGAGTGCCTACCATCGTGTCATCATCAAAATATTCCTCCAGACCGTTGAGGGTCAGGGAACATTCTCCGCCGTCCTTGATTTTGTAGGTGCCGTCGAATTTCTTGGAGAAAAGGAAGGCGCGGATCGTGCATTTGCATTTTCCCTTGCCGTCAAATTCAAAGGTGCCGGGGAGCTTCATATTTTTATAAGGAATATCGGTGCTCCATTTGCCGGTGATTTTCTTCTGCATATATTTGGCGGTCTGCTCCTCCGGAATCGTCGGCTCGGAGGAGACAGGCGCGGAGGAAACCGTTTCGGAGGAAACGGGCTGGGAGCTGACTTCTTCAGGCCGGCTCCACGAGCTTATTTCGGTGTCCGCCGAAGTGAAGGAAGGGTAATCCTCTCCGCTCTCCGTGACGCCCATGCCTTCCGACAGATATCCCGACAAAAAGACCGATCCGGCCACCATCAGGATGACCAGAGCGACAGCCGCAAGCGCGATCCCGAAAAACTGAAAACAGCCTTCCGACCTTGTCTTGACATGCGGATTGCGGGTAATCCTGCCGGTTTTTTTACTGACATAGACATATTGAACCGAATTGGGATCAGCCACAACGGGTTCGGCAGGCCGCTGTGTGGAATTCTGAGACTGCGCCGCGCCCGGGGATTGTTTCTCGGCGGCGATTCCGGCTTTTCTGTTGACTTTTTCGCCGCACTTGGGACAGAATTTATCCTTGTCTCCGAGCGCACGGCCGCATTTCGTACAATGTGTCATGACTATCATTCCTTGGTCAGATCTATTTCGGCTCCGACTCCGTCCATATCGTTAAATTGCAGTATCTTTCCGGTAACGGTGTAATACATGCTGATGGTGTAATCCTGATTGTCCATGGGATTTTTCAGCGTCATTTCGAGATACTGCTCGCCCTTCGGGTCGCTCAGCTTGACATAGTGTCCGCTCAGGCTGACCGGCGTGTCGTTCAGCAGAAGATTGACGTAAAGCGAACCGCTGTCGCTGAATTCCCATGTGGAGGATATATTGTCCTGGTCAACGGCGCTGATGACGTCAATTCCCAGTGCCACCGAGTTGATGTCGCCTTTCCAGCGTCCTATGATAGGATCGGCAAATGAACTGGCGTATTTCCAGATGCAGAATGCGGCGACCACCGCCATACAAAGGGTGAAGAACACGCCCAGTCCGCGGAATTTTCTGCTTCTGAGACGGCGAAGCTCCTTGGGAGTGATGGCGACATACATCTGATTATCCTTGAGTTCGGGCAGGCCGCCGCTGACGTGCGCCGTACCCGAAGCAATGCCCTCAAATTCCCTCTGTCTGGGGGTGTAGTTGGGTCGGGCGTTCTTTTTGATAGGCTCGTTGATGCGTTCCTCGTTTTTCTCGGCGTGGCGGGCGTTCTTGATCTTGACGGTGGACTCGTAGCTCAGGCTCTTCTTGGTTATCCTGGAGGGATCGGTCACAGGCGCCGGCATGTCGGGAATGAGCAGATCCTCCTCAGGCATCACGAATGACGGCTTGACTTCGGCAGGCTCCTGCGGTCTTTCCGAAGAAAAATCAAGCACGGGAGTAAATTCTTCCTCATCGACCGATTTCGGTATCGTGATGTCCGGCACGGCGGCGATGTCCGCTTCGGGGCTTTTGGATGTGCCGCCCAACAGGTTGTAAAAATCGGGACTCAGGTCGTTGTCCTTATCCGGCATATCGAGCAGCGGAATATCAAAATCCAGATCGGGAAATTCCTCCTTGGCAGCGTCGGAACCGGGAAGCGCAATCGGCTCAGTCGATATGGCGTTTTCGTCCGGGGTTGAACTCGTAGGGCTGAAAATATCTTTCATAACACTCTCTCCATTTTTCAGATTTTTTTCCACTCATTATTATACTAAAAAAATACGCCAATTGCAATACAACCTGTAAAATATAAATGATATTTTTTCTTATTTTTCCTGTAATATGTGACCGTTATAGTAATATATTCCCTTTGCCGTGAGAAAAATGAAAAATCCTGGCGCTATTTTCTGACAGCCAAATAAATTGTTATTGCTTTTTTTTTGGAATGGGTGTATATTAATGATTAGAATAAGCCGTTTTTTTCATTCTGTTTATTTTATTTTATTTAGAAAAGGAAGTTGATTTATGAAATGCATCAGATGCGGGTACCAAGCACCCTCCGATTTCAGCCAATGCCCTTCTTGCGGAACGGTTCAGCCTTCCGTCAGTCCCTTAACCGCTTCACCTTATCAGATTAATACCTCCTCAAAACGGTCAGGCGGAGAATTGGCCGCCATTATCATTGGCATCGTTGTTTCCGTCATCAGTCTGATTGCGGCATTTGTCATCTTTATTTCGTTCCTCTCCTACGCCGCAGTCAAATCGCTCGATGAATACGGCATCGACGCCGTTGACGATTTTGATTCCAACGATTATGACGATGATCTCGACGACTTCTTTAATAAATACTACAACAAGTCGAACGACGACAAATCGGATGATTCTGTCGGACGCAACACGCCTCTCAGCTTTAAGGAGACACTTTTCAGCTTCTCGGCCGGCGAAGTGGACTGCGAATATGAAGTCTCCCTGCTGGAAACCTACCGTGGAGAAGCCGCTCTCAAAATGCTCGAAGGCGCTGTGCTGCCGGAATATGACACCGATAGCGAGGATATTTACCTGGTCAAATTCAAAATCGCCGTCACCGAGCAGGAGAATGACGCCATTGTGGCGCTTCCCATGGGAAATCCCACTGCGTTTCCTTCCAACTCCGTCAGTCTTTTCTCCAACGGTTATGAATGTATCAGCGATATCTCCTACGCCAACAGGCTGAGCCTGATTTCCAAGGGGGAACATGTCGAGACATGGCTGGCCTTTATCGTCAGCAAAGATGACGAAAGACCCTGCATCATGTGGAACATCTCCAACAGTGACAAGGTATTCCGTGACACGCAGGACGCCGTTGACGATCCGGATGCGGTTGAGTCAGGCACCGCCATTGAAACAGAACCGCTCACCGAGAGCGACGAAGCATCTGCCGATGATACGGTTTCCGGTGAGGATACGCCTGAAGACAGTCAATCCGAGGACAGCTCCTCCAACTGATAATCCAAATTGTTATTTTTAATAAATTTATAACAGGACGGAATTTTTGATGATAGACAAAAGCAATGTCACCATTTTGGAAAGCGAGAAGAAATTAAACAGGATCACCGTGATCCTGATTGCCGCCGGCGCGGTCGTCTCGCTGTGTCTGGTATTTGTATTCGTGCAGCACTTCAAAGCGCAGCGGGAGAGCGCCGCTCCGGAAATTCTGGAACTGAAGCAGATCGGCGCCACCGATTCCTCGGTGCTGCTGTCGTGGAACAGCTCCGCCGATGTCATTGAATTCGCTGTCAGATATCAATCCTTCGACCGCCCGGAATTCACCGAGATCCGCACCGAGGATCCTTTCGCCGCCATACGGGGCCTTGAACCTGACACCTCCTACACGGCGCAGGTCATTCCGATTGACGGCAAGGGTGAGCATGAACCTGCCACTCTGGTTTGCCGGACATCGCCGTTTTGCAAAGTCACAAGCGTTGACGTGACCGATATTCAGCCCGACAGCGCCGACGTCACCTGGAAATTTGAAGGAATTGACGAGGGATTTACCGTGGCGGCCTATGCCATCGACAAGGAAGGCAAGCGTCATTTCATTTCGGATACTGTGTCGGTTGCAAAGGGCGCCAAGTCCCGTTGCAGGCTCACCAATCTGCTTTCCGAAGTCAATTACACGGTTTGCGTCATGCCCGTAACAAGGTATTTTTCAGTCGGCAAATCAACTTTTAAAACCGATAAATATTCCGATTCGTATAATCAACTTAAAATTATACGATTTGTTGTATGTGCTGCCGACTCTCCCGCTTCAATGCAGGTCGTTCCCTTCAAAACGCTCAGTCCGGACCAGCCTTACAGAACTTCGATGATTATCAGCGGAGACACCGATTCTTCCCACAAAATAGATATGACCGTCTACATCACCGACACCAAGGGACGGATTATCTCCGAGTTTACCAGAAAGGGCCTCTCCACCAATCCGCAGGACAAGCCGGCGCATGTTTACCGGATTCTGCTCGCAGATATCAAAGCTCCCTCCGAACCGGGCGATTACCGGCTGTATGCCGCCTTCAACGGCGTGACCGTGGCCAAAACTGTCTTTAACGTGGAGTAACCGACGTCTGGCCGAATGATTGTCTGATTACTACAATTACTACGGACTGTATATTTTATAAATTTATCGACATTTTGGAATATTTAAAAGCCTTTGCGGCGGATATCACAGCGCAACCTCACTGTGATATCGCAAACCCGCAAAGACTTTTGTATTTTGTATATGCTGCTTTTGACGGCTTCCGAATTACTGCTCCAATCTGGTCTTTCCGTTGGCAAAGAATTTGGTCTTTTTCATGGCAATGATCAGCGGAATACCGAGAACAAGAACAACACCAAGTTCACCGGCACCGACTTCCAGGGCATACAGCCAGAATAACTCCGAAGGCCCATAGACCGCCGCCAGTTCTCCGCCCACGATAATGGCATTGAAGATGACAGGCGGAATCAGCGCGAGGAAAGGTATTCCAAAAAATTCCACCTTGCGGAGCATACGTGTGCAGATGGCGGCCATCAGTGTGGCAAGACTTCCGAGCAATACGTCCAGCCAGCCGGCGATGTTGGCGCCGGAGGCCACGCCGATGGCGTTGGAAATAATGCACCCTACCGTCAGACCGGGTATGGACGACACGGTAAAAATCGGCATGACGGTAAGCGCTTCCGATGCACGGAACTGCACAGGCCCGAATGAAATGGGGGCGAGAAGAACCGTTGTGACTGTGTAAAGAGCTGCGATCATTCCGCCCTGTACCAGCGGTACAAGCTTGCTTTTGTTGTTCATTTGTAAAATCACTCCGTATTTTGATTAGTTGTCCGGTTTGACCGGACAAGGTCAGGAGGTTGCGACTGACCTTTTTTTGATTATATAAAGGACGCAGTATCACGTCTTTATATCAATAAAAATTCCGATTTGTAATATTTACCTGAAATATTACAAATTCTGATTGTTGCCGTCCCACAGGAAAAGCGACAGATCAACGGTGAATTCTTCACTGACCTTCACACCTTCCGATTCCAGAAGCCGGCGCTGCTCCTGCCTGCCGCCGAAGGCGAATTCCGGAGCGAGACCGCCGAATCGGTTGACTACACGGTGACATGGAATAATGCCGGGTGAGGGATTTCTGTGAAGCGCGCCGCCGACTATCCGGGCGGCTCTGGGACTGCCGCAGAGAGCAGCTATCTGCCCGTAAGTGGCTACCTTCCCTTTCGGAATGGATTGTACCATTTTATACACTTGGTTATAGAAATTATTTTTATTACACATTGGAATATTTTATTTATTTTTTGGTCAATAAGCAGTCATTTTCCGACTCGGATTCCTTCTCCGCTTCCGTTTTTTCGGATTTTTCCGGCGCATTATTGACAACACGGACTCTCGAAATGCGGCGGTCGGCAACCTGTTCCACGGTGAACTCGACATTTTCAAACGTGACGGTAGGATGCTCGTTTTCCGTGGGAATCCTTCCGAGCGTGCTGACAATGTATCCCGCAAGCGTATCGTAATCACCCTCAGGCAATTCGATGTCGAGCAGGTCGGACACTTCGTCAATCGAGGTGGTTCCGTCGATGGTAAATGTGTTTTCGTTGAGCTGGCTGATTTCTTCATCCTCATTGTCGAATTCGTCCTGAATATTGCCCAGTATGGATTCAATGAGGTCTTCCATGGTAATGATGCCGGAAGTGCCGCCGTATTCATCGACCACCACCGCCATCTGCACTTTTGTCTCCGTCATCTCCCCGAAAAGCTCGCTGAGCTTTTTGGTCTCCGGAATATAGCAGGCCGGACGCATGAGTTTGTAGATGGGGGTATCGCAGTTTTCGCTGTTGCCCACAAAGCGCAGCAGATCCTTGACGTAGAGCACACCCTGAATATTGTCCAGGTCGTCCTTGTAAACCGGAATTCTGGAAAAGCCGTTTTGAAGCGCAAAGTCAACCGCTTCACGAACGGTGGAAGTGTATTCCAGCGCTTCCACATCCGTGCGGTGTGTCATCGCTTCGCTGGCGGTCGTATCGCCGAATTCAAAAATATTGGCGATCATGTCGGCTTCGGATTCCTCGATAACGCCCTTTTCACCGCTCGCATCCACCATCATGAGTATCTCGTCCTCCGTGGCCAGCTTTTCATCCACATGCGCCGGAACACCGAACATGCTCACGACAAAATTGCTGATACCGATCAGCACGACGGTGTAAGGATACATCGCCTTGATCAGAAGATTCATTAATCCGGCTACAGAATAGGCAATGGTTTCACATTGATGAATTCCGACCTTGCGGGGAAAAATTTTCCCGTTGACGATGTAGAAGCTGAGCACCACAATGGCGGTGCCGATCAGCGCCATCCACTTTACGGAAGAATCGCTCAGCCTGACCCATCCTTCCAGCCAATACCTTGCCGCAGGATAAATAGTTCGGAGCGAAAGGACGGAAACTGCAAATGTACAGAAAGTTATCATTGTGCGGACTGTCGCATTGAACATCGGTTGGTAATTCGACCGAAGCTGAGCGAGACAGGCTGCTTTTTTATCGCCGTCGTCTTCCAGCTGTTTGACACGGCTGATGTTGGCGGAGATGACGGCCGCTTCACTCAGATGAAGAAAGGATGTGACGCAGGTGAACAAAACAATAAGCAAAACACAGAAATACGGATTCATTTCATTGCACCTCCGCATTGTCTGACACCTGTCATCGCAATCGGTTTTTGCGGCGTACTGTCTGAGTCGTTCATGAAACTTTCTCCCTTCGGACAATCCATCTATTTGGCTATCAAACCATACCTGATATTATAAATGATACCACTGTATATGTCAAGTAAATTAATTCAGGCTCGGCAGTTTCGTATTGATACTTTAGTTATTGTCCGGAATCGCTGTAATTCTTTGCATAATTCATAAATAACGTGATTACCGTGTCATTTTCCCAGTCCGGAATCGAGGCAGGCAGCGCCAGAAGGGCGTAATTTCCCGAGGCGGATATTTTCAGGCAATCGACATCATCTTCCTGGAATAATCTGTATAATTCTCCGCTGTAGTCGGTAGTACGCCTCTCCCCTTCTTCCTTCAGATATTCTCTCCGAACCAGGACTACACCGTAATCATTCAGTGTTCTGTAAACAACGCCGTCATTAATATAAAATAAGTATTCCTCCGGCGTATTCTGCACATCGGATCGGTTGAGTTTCTGATAAGGAAGATTGCACTCCGTAAAAAATGCGGTTGAAAACTTTTCAATATCATTGCTTTTGGAATTATTGGAATTCTTTTTAATTCCGGATTTTCCACAGCCTATTGTTGAAACTGTTAATAACATCGCCGCCAGCAAAGTTATTAACAATTGAAACGTTAAATTCTTCTTTTTCATCTTGCCGTTCACCTCTTTATAAAATGCTGCTATAAAAAAACAGCCGCCTTGAGCTGATGGATTCAAGGCAGCTGCTGATTGCTTTGATGGATGAAATTCAGCGAATCAATTATTCGTTCCTGTCGCCGCCAAGCCGGTTTGCAAGCTCCGCAAGATCTTCATGGGAGAAGAAATCCACTTCCAATGTACCTTTTTCGGATGTTCCGACGACCTTTACCTTTCGTCCGAGAGCCATCGAAAGCGCTATTTCCACTTCATCGAAATAATTGTCACGCTCTGCCGGTGTTTTTTTGGCCGCACCTGATTCACCTTTTTCCTTCTTCACCTGCTTTTCGACATCACGGACTGTCATCTTCCTTTTGACAGCCTGACAGGCAATCTTTACCATCATATCCTCGTCATGCAGGCCGAGCAAAGGACGGACATGTCCCACTGTCAGATCGCCGGCAGTCAGCATGCCAAGCACTGAATCAGGCAATTCAAGCAGTCGCACCGAATTGGCGACGCTGGGTCTGGATTTTCCGACTCGGCTTGCCACCTGTTCCTGCGTCATGCCGTACTCATTCATCAGGTGACGATATCCCTCGGCTTCTTCCACGGGATTGAGATCCTCACGCTGGAGATTTTCAATAAGGGCAATTTCGTCTACTTCCTTATCGCTGAGTTCACGAATGACCACCGGCACTTCGGTAAGGCCTGCGCTCTGGGCGGCCCGCCATCGTCTTTCGCCTGCCACGATCTGATATCCGCCGCCGACAATCGGACGAACGATCAGCGGTTGAATGACGCCCACTGCCGCAATCGAATCCGCCAATTCCGCCAGTGCGGCAGGATCAAATTCCTTTCTCGGCTGATCCCGGTTGGGTTCCAGCTCGGAAATACGAAGCGTCCGCGCACTGTCGCCTTCTTCGGTAATATTATCCATAAACAGCGAATCAAGCCCTTTGCCGAGTCCGCCCTTTCTGACTGCCATTTTGTTTCCTCCGTTCTCATTTTCAGATGGAATGATTCAGATAATTATTTCTTGTTTTTCTTGATAATTTCCTTTGCAAGCTTGTCGTAAGCCTCGGTACCCTTTGATTTTTTATCAAAATAATTGATCGGCTGGCCGTAGCTTGGCGCTTCCGACAGTCTGACGGTTCTTGGAATGACCGTCTTGAATACCTGCTTCGGAAAATATTTTTTCACCTGCTCAGCCACTTCCTGCGTCAGGTTCAGCCTTCCGTCGTACATGGTAAATAATACGCCTTCGATTTCAAGATGCGAATTATACGTGCGCTTGATTCTCGAGACGGTGTTGGTGAGCTGCGCAAGACCTTCCAGGGCGTAATATTCGCACTGAATCGGCACAAGGACGCTGTCGGCTGCGTTCAGCGCATTGATGGTGATCAGACTCAGCGAAGGCGGACAGTCTATCAGTACAAAATCGTATTCCTCTCGGGCGGCGGCAAGTCCTTTCTTAAGTATTGACTCACGGTTGTCCAGTTCCGATATTTCCAGATCCGCTCCGGCCATTTTAATGTCGGACGGAACGATGGAGACATTTTTGAATTCTGTCTTGATGGCGGCATTCTCGGCCGTTATTTCTCCCAGCATGACCTTATAGGAAGTTTTTTCATTATCCTGCTTGCCAACGCCGAGGCCGGAGGTGGCGTTTCCCTGAGGATCAATGTCTACCAGCAGCACCTTTTTATTCATGCTACCAAGAGCGGAAGCAAGATTGACGGCCGTCGTAGTCTTACCAACGCCGCCCTTCTGGTTGGTCACTGCAATAATTTTACCCATTCTAAAGCACCTTTCTTTGACTATGTTTCAATTCATTTGATGAGTTTTACCTATTCAATTATATCATATACCGTCTTAAATACAATCCCTTTTTGCATTTTTTTAATGAAATTTATGTAAATTAGGGTATGTTTCATCCGAAAAATCAATGTTTCACGTGAAACAAAGATGTTTTTCCACCGTCGGTCAGCTGATTGTGGATAATTCAGCCTATAATAACAGCATTACAAAGGCTTTTTGCTGATTTTCGACGAAGGACGCGGAAACTGCGGCGGCGTATTTTTGATTTTATCCACAATAATAATGGTTCTGCCGCTGTCATCCGAAATAGTATATTCGTAGAGCGTCTTGACTTTTCCACCCAAAGTGCCGATTCCGGCACGAGCCTGTGCTAATTCCTCCGCCGCGTCCGGCCCTTTCATGGAGACGAATTGTCCGCCCGGCTTGACATAAGGAATACAGTATTCCGCCAGTTCTCTGAGATTGGAAACCGCTCTTGCGCAGGCTACATCGTATTTTCCCCTGTACAAAGGCATTTTGCCGCCTTCCTCGGCACGCAGATGCAGCGTTTTAACATCCAGATGAATTTCCCTAGCCACTGCGTCAAGGAATACAATTCTTTTATTGAGGCTGTCCAGAAGCGTCAATTGAATATCCGGACGGGCGATTTTCAGAACCATTCCCGGAAATCCGGCTCCTGTACCGACATCAATGACGGATGAATTCGGCGGCAGATCGACATATTTCAGCATGGCAAGGCTATCCTCAAAATGGCGTGTCATTATTCCTTCGCTGTCCGTAATGCCGGTAAGATTCATGCGGGTATTCCAATCCACAAGCATCTCAGCGTATTTATCGAGCATAATGAGCTGTTCCTGCGATAAGTTGACACCGTAGACGCTTGCCTTTTGCGCCATTTTCTCAAAATCAATCACTGTTTTCGCCGCCTTTGCCGTTATTCATCGAATGATCCTGCTTCGCCAGCCAAATCAAAAGCACCGAAATATCCGCCGGACTCACACCAGATATTCTTGAAGCCTGTCCGATATTATTCGGCATAATCTTGCTCAGTTTTTCAATTGCTTCGAGTCTCAGACCGGTAATCTTGCTGTAATCAAAGTCATTCGGCAATTTTTTTCTCTCAAGGCGGTGCGCTTCGTCAATCATGGCCTGCTGACGTCTGATATAGCCGTCGTACTTGATTTCCACCTCAACCTGTTCGAATATATGCTTCGGAAGATCAGGACGTGTGGTGTCTATCGGTTTCAGCGCCTCGTAGTCCAATTCAGGACGTTTAAGCAGTTCAATCAGGCGAATCGGATGGCTGATGGCGGATGTTTCACGTGAAACAAGTATCTGATTGACTTCTTCCGAAGCCGGTATAGTCGTTTCTTTGACTCTTTTGATTTCCTGGCGCTTTAATTCGGTGCGATCAAGAAATTTCTGGTACTTTTCATCAGAAATCAGCCCGATTTCATGGCCGATTGGCATCAATCTTTCATCTGCGTTATCCTGACGGAGAATCAGGCGGTATTCCGAACGGGAAGTCATCATTCTGTAGGGATCGGAAACGCCTTTAGTGACCAGATCATCAATCAAAGTGCCAATATAGCTGCCGGATCGCTCCAGAATCACCGGATTCCTTCCCTGAACAGACAAAGCAGCATTAATGCCCGCAACAATTCCCTGTGCGGCGGCTTCTTCATATCCGGAGCTGCCGTTGAATTGTCCGGCGCCGAAAAGTCCGGGAAAGTTCTTGAATTCCAGAGTAGAACGGAGCGCCAGAGGATCAACGCAGTCATATTCAATGGCATAGGCCGTGCGCATGATTTTGACATTTTCGAGTCCGGGAATTGATTGATAAAGCGCAATCTGAACATCCTCGGGAAGCGATGAGGAAGCGCCCTGAAGGTACATTTCCTCCGTATCCAGTCCGCAAGGCTCAATAAACAGCTGATGACGCTGTTTTTCTGAAAATCGGACAATTTTATCTTCAATACTGGGACAGTATCTCGGCCCGATACCGTCAATTTTACCGCTGTACAAGGGAGAACGATGAATATTATCCAATATAATCTTTTTGGTGGTTTCATTCGTCCAGGTGGCATGGCAAACCACCTTATTTTCAAGCGGAAAATCCGGATTTTCAAGCGTATCGTAGGAAAAGGGCGTAATCGTCTCATCGCCTTCCTGCACTTCCAGGCTTGAAAAATCAATTGACTGGCGATGAATTCGGGCCGGCGTGCCGGTTTTGAATCTTCTGCAGGGCAATCCCAGTTCTCTCAGGCATTTTCCGAGAGAAGTGGCTGCAAACATTCCGTCAGGGCCGCCTTCAAAGCTGACATCACCGACATAAATTCTGCCGCCAAGATACGTGCCGGTTGCGATAATCACGCACTTTACGTTGTAGACAGCGTCCATTTTAGTGACGACACTCCAGCCGCCGCCTTCACAAGTGCGCAGTTCTGTAATTTCCGCCTGCTTCAGATCAAGATGCTCCTGCAATTCGAGCGCGTGTTTGATTCTGGCGGAATATCTGCGCCTGTCAATCTGCGCCCGAAGGCTGTGAACGGCAGGGCCTTTTCCCCTATTCAGCATGCGGCTCTGAATGAATGTATCATCAGCCGCACGGCCCATTTCTCCGCCAAGTGCGTCAACTTCCCGCACCAAATGCCCCTTTGCGGTTCCTCCTATTGAGGGATTACACGGCAGATTGCCGACCGCATCCATATTAATGGTAAATATGATGGTGCTGCATCCCAGTCTGGCGGAAGCAAGCGCTGCCTCGGTGCCTGCGTGTCCTGCTCCGATGACAGCCACATCGTAATTTCCTGCAAAAAATTCCATTCTTTTCTCCTAATAATATATTCAATAGGTAATTGTAAAAGTGTAGGAATAGCGTAAATCGGGGGCTTTACAGAATTTGCAAAAGCAGGCTTTTCTCCATTCGGAGCAAGGCCATTTTTTTACTTTTACCCTATCTGTGGCGCCCAGGTCTGTTGCTTGTCATGGTGCGTTGCGGCGAGGGGCGCTGCCCCTCGTTGGCAGCTTTGCTGCCAACATCCCCCGCCAAGGCTCCGCCCTGGACTCCCACGCTCGCATACGCTCGCTAGTTATGGCGCTGCGGTATGCTTTTTTCTTTTTTTCTTTTACAATCATCTAATTTTTCGTATTTATACTCTGACAATGACAGTGATCAGACAAAGCATATTCAAATTAACAAGTCTTTGCCGCAGTTACTTTCCAACACAGAAATGATGAAAAACGGCGTCGGTGACGACATCGGTTGCCCTTTCCCCTGTTAATTCCAGCAGATAAGCCACCGCACAGTCCAAAGAAACATTGACTGCGTCCAATGTAATGCCGCAATCAAGCGCATTTTTGGCTTCTTCTACCATTTTCAAACAGTCTCTACAGCAATTGAGCTGCCTTTCTCCTGACAGAATTCCGTCCGCAGGATTGAGGTCAGCCACTCCCAGCAATTCAGAAATGGCTGAAGCCAGCTCATCTATACCACTTTCTTCCTTTGCCGAAATGAACACGACCTTGCCCACATGATCGCTTATGTAATCGACATCAAGCTTATTTTCCATATCATTTTTATTAATGACGGCGACACAGGGACAGCTCCGGATATTTTCAATCAGATGAATGTCGTTTTCATCCAGAGGAAGCGAATTGTCAAAAACCGCTATCACCAGTCCGGCACGGTTCATTCGATCCAACGCACGTTCCACTCCGATGCTCTCTACCGGATCCGCTGTATCATGAATTCCGGCTGTATCGGCTAATTTCAGTATGACATCGCCCAAAACGACTTTTTCCTCCACAATATCTCTCGTGGTGCCGGCAATATGCGTGACGATGCTCCGTTCGCATCCCGCAAGGCAATTCATTAAAGTGGACTTGCCTACATTCGGCTTGCCGACAATAACCGTATCCACTCCGTCACGAATGACCTTGCCTGCGTCCCCGTCGGCAATCAGTTTCTTTAATCGGATGATGCAGTCGGCAAGCTGAGCGGATAATTCCTCTGTGTCGACCGGAATCAGGTCTTCCTCAGGATAATCCGCCCAGGCGGCCAGATGCGCCGCATATCCAGTCAATTCATTTTTAAACAAATCAATTTTCCGGGCCACTCTTCCCTCTCTGGCCGAAAGGGCTGCCTTGGCGGCCTGCCGGCCCTGAGCGGAGATGATATCCATTACCGCTTCTGCCTGTGTCAGGGATATCTTGCCGTTTTCAAAGGCACGACGGGTGAATTCCCCTGCCTCAGCCATTCTCGCTCCGTTTTCCAGCACGGCACGGAGCACGCTCTTGATGATGTATAGTCCTCCGTGGCAGGATAATTCCACGACATTTTCACCGGTGTAGCTCTTTGGCGCTCTGAAAACAAGCGCAATGGCTTCGTCGATTTTTTCTTTCCCATTATGCACAAATCCGTAATGCGCTGCGTATCCGGACGATTGAGTGAGTGATTGTCCGTCAGCCGCCTGAAAGACTCTGTCCGCAATTTCGGCGGAATTTTTGCCTGAAATGCGCACGATTCCAATGCCTCCGGCTGCCTGCGGAGTCGAAATAGCCGCAATTGTATCACCCATTTGATTCATTCCCTTCTTTCAATGCATCGATAATTATTATATCACATATTCGTGTAAATGCAATGGATTTGGCGTTAATTCTTTGAATTATTGTTTGACGAACTAATGTTTCACGTGAAACATATCATATAATGACAATTCAATGTTTCACGTGAAACAATCGAAAAAAACTTTTCTGACGGAGAGCCTCATTTTCAGAAAATAAAAAACTCTCCGGTCGAAGCATCATACCTCAACCGGAGAGTATACCCTATTCAAATTCGGATCAAAAATTACTCGTTGCCGCCGAAATCAATTTTGCCGTAGGAGAAGCTGCCTTCATAATCGCTCTTGGGAGCGGATTGTGTGCGCTCGGTATTGGAATAGCTCCTGGAGTAATTGTTTCTGTCACGGTAGCCGCCTCTGCCGCCGCGATTGTAACCGCCCTTGTTGTAGCCGCCTTTACCGCTGCGACCGTAATCACTTCTGCCGCCGCGATTGTAGCCGCCCTTGCCGTAGCCGCCGCGGCCGCGGTCTCTGCGGTTATTGTTGAGCTTGGCGTATTTTGCGGGAATACCGTCAGCGCCTTCATCAAGACCTTCCGGGCCGATCACTACATGGCGTCTTTCGTTCTCGCCGACTGACCAACTTGTCACGCCGTCAATTGCCTGAACGGCGGTATGAATAATGCTTCTCTCGTAAGGACTCATAGGCTCAAGAGCGATATTCTTCTGAAGCTTGACCGCCTTGTAAGCGGTCTTGGAAGCAACGGTTTCGAGTGTCTTCTCACGCTTTTCTCTGAAATTCTTTACGTTCAGGGACACCTTGAAATAACCGTCACAGAAATTATTGGCCGAAAGGCTGACCAGGTACTGCAACGCCGTGAGAGTGTCTCCCCTGTGTCCGATCACGACGCCGAGATCGTCGTCGTTGCCGTTAATATTGAGAATCGTGCGCTCGTCATTGACCTCCTCGGTGATCTCGAGGTCTTTGACGCCCATGTTGGTGAGAATCTCCGTAAGATAAGCGATGGCCACAGAAGAGGGAGTTTCTTTGACAAATACTCTCACCTTTGCGGGAGCACCGCCGAACAGTCCGAGAATTTTCTGCTGAGGCTGCTCAATAACTTCATATTCTACGCTGTCTTCATCTACTTCGAGCTGAGTGCAGCCGTTGGCAATAGCCTCTTCTACCGTAGCGCCGGTAACAATGATTTCCTTCATTTCAGAAACGTCCTTTCAATTGAGTTATTTTTTCTTTTTTCCCTGATAATCGGATGAAGACTGCTTGCTGCGGTTTTTGTTATTGCCGCCCTTTTTCTTTTTGGATGAACTGTTCTTCTTATTGGAATTGACGCCCTGAGGAGCATTGTTGCTGTCAGACGGCACTGTTTCGGTTTCGGCCTTTTCAGGTGCCGGAGTTGACGGAAGCGCGTAAATCGGGGCGAATTTTTTGATTCCCTTTGCGGTGTACGTGGCGGAGACCACGCTCTCCTCTTCCAGCTTGATTTTGGCCAGACGTCTGGCTTCGGCCTTTGCGTTGAGAATGGCGGCGTTGTAGTACTTGTTGACGACCCAGCTCTGACCGGGAGCAATCAGGCTGCTCAGTGACCAGTAAAGCGCCATAGCGGAAGGAACCGAAAGCGAAATCCATGCGGACATAATACCCATACCGACGCCCATCATATTCGGGCTGCATCCGTTCATCTGTGCCTGATTGACATTGCCGTTGAGCTTATTGGAAAGGAACATGCCTCCTGCGCTGGCAAAGAACACCACAAATGTAAGAATAATGGCAGGATTCCAGAACTGCGCAATGGAGAGCAGATCGATGCCAAAGAAATTGAACTTGTGGCTCAGCTCGTAAATCGGCTGCAAAGCGGTCTGTTCCGCCGAAGTAAAGCCGTTGGCGGCGTAATTTCCGCCGATATCTCTCACAGCTTCAATGACATTGATCTGAGAATAATAAGCGCTGCTGGTGTTGGTGTAGACTTCACTGAGCGACTTGATTCTGTCAATAGCGGAAGCAAGTGTACTGTCATTCAGATTAAGATGAAGCGTACAGGTCAGAGGCATACAGATCGCACGGTAAAGACCGTAGAAGATCGGAAGCTGAATCAGCATCGGAAGACAGCCGCCGGCAGGACTCTGGCCTTCTCTCTGATAAAGCTTGGTAACCTCTTCGTTGTACTTTGCCTTGTCGTTGCCGTATTTTTCCTGCAATTCCTTCATTTTAGGCTGCAAACGCTGCATGCCTGCCATTCCCTTTTGCTGCTTGATGGTGAGCGGAAACATCAACAATCTGGTAAAGATTGTGAAGAAAATGAGGGAAATACCAAAATTTCCGAATACGTTGTTAAAAAAATCCAACACGTATCCGAAAATGGAGCCTATAAAATTAAATAAAGCATCCATTTTTGTTAAAATTCCTCCGTTCGGATAATTTATTTTTCATTGAATTATTCAATGAAATAAAAAATATTTCAAAGCAGAAAGAAAATATGCTGTAAACTTTTTTATTCAATTGTCAAAAAACGTAATTGTAAAAAATAATGATTACAAATGATTTCATAGCAGTCATTCTATCTGCTGATCTTTTTCCTGTTTGGCATTTTTGGACTTGACTTTTTTTCCGGCACAGGGTCGTAGCCTCCGGGATGGAAAGGATTGCACCTGAGAATACGCCACAATCCCATCAGAGTGCCTCTGACGACGCCGAAGCGCTCGATTGCGACGTAGGTATAGGTGGAGCAGGTCGGATAAAAACGACATCTGGGGGGCGTTCTGGGGGAAATATGCTTCTGATAGAGCTTGATGAGCTTTAAGAAAAGCCGCTTCATTTCAGCATCCCCGCCTCCCTGAGCTGTTTTCGCATAATGACAGCGATCTCGGTGCTTTTTTTGTAGACAGTCGCCGTGCGCGCGACAAACACAATGTCCCAGCTGCCGTGAAGCTCGGGATACAATGAACGAAAGGCCTCACGGATCACACGGCGGCAGCGGTTTCTCGCCACGGCCTTACCTATTTTTTTGCCCGACGTAACGCCGATTTTGATGCCGCCGTATCGCTTTTTGAAGCAATACGTTATCAGATAAGGCGAAACGAAGCTCCTGCCCCGGTTGTAGGCCCTTCTGAATTCGTAATTTTGTTTTATCACAGCGTATTTTGCCATCACTCAACAATTCCTTTTATCAAAGAAAAACAAAAGCCACTTGAAAATAAGTGGCTCTGCAATGAACATTACACGATAAACAAACGACACATCATTCAACATAATGCAACGAATCAGAAAAACAATCCGTCACATATATCCGTGTCCGCGAAAAATAGCGGAGCATCGATCTGTCACCTTGTCCCTTTGTCCCATTGACCCCTGTCCCCTGTTTTTTTTCCCTGACTACAGATCACACCGCAGGCAGCGCAGAAAGGGTGCGCTGCCGCAGCCTGATAAACCGAAACAGGCAAAAAAGCCGAGCCTTGCAACCAAATTAATAGGTCAGTGTCTTTCTTCCCTTTGCTCTGCGTCTTGCAAGCACCTTGCGGCCGTTCTTCGTTGCCATTCTCTTGCGGAAGCCGTGCTCAACCTTTCTCTGACGCTTTTTGGGCTGATATGTTCTTACCATTTGCGTTTCCCTCCTTTTCAAAAACATACTAATGTATTATAACGCATTTTCCCCCCTGATGTCAATAAAAATTTTTTCCGCAACGCAGAAAATTTATCGGAAAACGGGGCGTCGGGAGCGGTTGAGTTTTCAACCTGTTGTAGAAAACAAGGTGCATAACCACAAAATATCCAGTTTGCACTGTCTATTTATACAAAAAAATATGGTAATTTTCAGAATTATTTTAAATATTTCGCTTATTCCTCACTGTGAATTTATATTAGTTTTGCACAAAACTTTAAAATACATTTCTAAAAATTCCTATGTCAAATTCTATTGAGGTCTCGGAAAAAAAATGCTATAATATGGGGGTAAAAAATTTATAAATATGAGTAATATTCAGAAAGGAATCAACATCAAATCATGGAAATCACTCAGCTTTGGAAAAATGTCTGCGACAAGCTCAGAGAGCAGGTCAATGACATTTTATTTAACGTATGGATTGAGCCGCTTGTGCCTTACGATCTTGTAAACGGCAACGAAATGATCATCATTGCTCCGTCACAGTTTCACAAGGACGTCATCATCGACCAGCACATCGGCACCAAGATCGAGAAAGCCATCTACAACACCATCGGATTTGAGGTCACGCTCAGAATTCTGGTAAAAGGGGAGGACATTCCCTCCGATCCGCTTCCGTCCGGCGAGGAAGGAAACTGGCACGACGAGATAGCCAACTACAAGTCCTCGGTGAACACTCCGGCTCCGGCCGTCCAGAACGCTCCGAGCAATCCGCAGAAGGGACAGATGTATTCATCGCTGGACGAATCGTACTACGAATACACCTTCGACACCTTTATCGTCGGCTCGTCCAACAAATTCGCCCACGCCGCCAGTCTCGCGGTCGCAGAAAATCCCGGCGGAGCCTACAATCCTCTTTTCATCTACGGTCAGTCCGGCATGGGCAAGACACATCTGCTGTTTGCCATTCAGAACGCCGTTCTCAAAAAATTCCCCGACAAAAAGGTCAAATACATCAAGGGCGACCAGTTCACCAACGAGCTGATTGAAGCGATAGGGAAGGGAAAGCAAAACGAATTCCATCAGAAATACCGCTACATTGACGTGCTGATGGTGGATGACGTCCAGTTCATCGGCGGCAAGGAGCAGACTCAGGAGGAATTCTTCCACACCTTCAACACGCTGCACCAGGAGCACAAGCAGATCGTGCTGACCAGCGACCGTCCTCCCAAGGAGATTCAGACCCTCGAAAGCCGCCTGCGCTCCCGTTTTGAAATGGGCCTGCTGGCGGACATTCAGCCGCCTGAGTTTGAGACACGCATCGCCATCATCAAACGCAAGGCCAAGCAGTGCAACATGGAGATCAGCGACGAAATAGCGGAATTCATCGCCGAGCGCCTGAAGTCCAACATCCGTCAGCTGGAAGGCGTGGTCAAGCGCATCAACGCCACCTATCAGCTCGACAAGGAGCTGCCTTCCCTCACCATGGCCCAGAACGCCATCCGCGACGTCATGAACGACGTGCAGCCGACTCCCATTACCATCGAGCGCATTATCGAAGAAGTGGCGCGCACCTTTGAAGTGACCGCCAAGGACATCAAGTCTCCCAAACGCGCCGCCCAGATTTCACAGGCGAGACAGGTGGCCATGTATGTCGTGCGCGAAGTGACCAACCTCTCTTATGAGGAAATCGGCAAGGAATTCGGCAGAGACCATTCCACCGCCATTTACGCCGTGCAGCAGGTGGAGAGAAACATGAAAAACAGATCGGATTTCCGCAACATGATCAACGATCTGATCAAGAACATAAAGGTATCGGCGCAGTAAACATTCCGCCGCAGGCAGCGCCCTTTCCGGAGAAACGCCTGCCATTCCCCTTTGGCTGAAAGGAGAACGTCCTTCCGCCAGAAACCGGCAATAAAATAAAACAGTCTCATCCGGGGATCACATCACTGACCCGTATGCGGCTGTTTTTTTCTTAGAGTCTGCTCAGTATCTCTCCACGCACGTCTGGCTTGCATCTTTTCCGTCATATTTTGCCAAAATCCTCGTTAATACACAAAGTATTGCCTGCGGTTTTGGCTTCATCTGGCGAAAAATCTGACTTCGCCATCCGCACACGTGGAGATACTGAACAGGCTCTTACATTATAATACGTCTGGAAACCGGTGGAAAGGCGGTGAACAGCCGGTGGACAGGCAGTGGAAACCCCGTTTAAAGCCGGAAGAAGGCTTTTGCGGCTGCCGGACGGTATTCCACCCAATATTTAACAATCAACATGGAAAGAAGTGGAACCCTGTTAATTGTGGAAGATTGTGGATAAATCTGCTCACCGGATTCCAGAAGGATTCCACCGGAGGAAAAAGCCGCCGGCCTGTCTGAAATGCATGCCCCACGGCGTTTTCCACCGTTTCAACCGCCTCTACTGCTACTGCTGTCCTTATCTTATTATTATTATTATATTCCTATTCAAAATATGCCTGCTCCGGAGGAGGCCGAAAAATCCGACCCGGTTTTCCACACCGTCCGTTCAAATTCCGGCCCGAATTTTTTATCAGGTATTTTTTCGACTGGCTATTGTAATCAATCCAAAAATAAGCTATAATATTTCCGTATGACTTAACAGCATGATCAACCTGTTATCGCACCGTAAAAACGAAAGGAACGATTCTCATGAAAATCAAGTGCAACCGGGAGCTTCTCTCCGACGCCATAAGCAAAGTATCCAGAGCGGTCTCTCTCCGCTCGACTATCGCCGCACTGGAAGGCATTTACTTCCGCACGGAGGAAAGCTCGCTTTATATCTGCGGCTACAACCTCGAACTCGGCATCTCCACCAAAATCCTCGCCAATGTCTACGAGGAAGGCTGCGTGGTGCTGTCGTCCAGACTTTTCTGCGAAATCGTAAGAAAAATGCCGGGTGACGAGCTGGAAATCACCTGCAACGAAAATCTCATCACCACCATCCGCTCCTCCGAATCGGAGTACTCGATCATCGGCATCTCTCCGTCCGATTTTCCCGAGCTGCCCGTCATCGAGAGCGAACGCAGAATTTCCCTGTCCCAGGGAATGCTCAAATCCATGATCGCCCAGACGCTTTTTGCCGTCAGCGACAACGATTCCCGTCCTGTCTGCACCGGCTCGCTTTTTGAAATCTCCGAGGACAAAATCCGTGTGGTGTCGGTAGACGGATTCCGCCTTGCCATGCGCACCGAGCCGATTACCAGCACCTTCTCCACTTCCTTCATCGTGCCGAAAAAGACGCTGGAGGAAATACTCAGACTGCTTGAGGACGACGAGGAAAAACGCACCGAAATCTGTGCGACACGCCGCCACATCGAATTTATCGTCAACGGCTGCGTTATTATTTCCAGGCTGATCGAAGGCGAATTCCTCGACTACAACAACGCCATTCCCACCGGCAACAACACCGAAATCAAAGTCAGCACCCGCCGCATGATCGAGGCGAGCGAACGTATGGGCCTGCTCATCAGCGACGCCATCAAGAGTCCTGTGCGCTGCGTATTCGGCAATGACGAAATTTCATTCAGCTGCCGCACGGCGATCGGCTCCGCAACCGACAGAATGCCGGCCGAGGCTCCCAATGAGCCTGTCGAGATCGGCTTCAACAACCGCTATCTGATGGACGCCTTCAGGGCCGTATCGTCGGACGAAGTCCGCCTGATCATCGGTTCTCCGGTCAATCCCGTCAAGGTGCTTCCTCCGGAGGGAGAAAATTTCCTCTTCCTGCTGCTGCCTGTCAGATTGCAGAAAGTTGACTGATTTATCATTATTACACGTTTCGTACGTAAAAATTACATTTTATTTATCGCATAAAATTTCAAGCCGTCAGGTTTGGAACATTTTATCCGCAACGGAGTGATTGATTTGGAAAGACGCATTGTTTCCATTTCCACGGAATTCATTAAACTCGACAGCCTGCTCAAATTCGCCGGCATCGCCGCCGTCGGCGGAGAAGCGAAATTCATGGTCACCTCCGGCGCCGTCATGGTCAACGGCGAAGTCTGCACCATGAGAGGCAAAAAAATCCGGCCGGGCGACATTGTGGCCGTTCCGTGCGACAGCGTGGAGCTGGAGGTCAGGGGCGCCAATCAATGATAGCCCGAAAATTACAGACCAGCCATTACCGCAATCTGGTGCCGGGCGAGACGGAATTTTCCGAAGGCGTCAACGTCATCAGCGGACGCAACGGTCAGGGCAAGACCAATCTGCTGGAAGCCATCTGTCTTTTCACCGGGGTGCGTTCCTTCCGGGGAGCGAAAAATCCCGAGCTGATAGCCAGAGGGGAAAAATTCGCCCGGCTGGAGCTGGATTTCTTTGCCGAAAAAAGGGAGCAGTCGGCCAGTCTGGTCATTACCGACAAGAAGCAGGCTGTCCTCAACGGCGTCAAGCTGGCCGCCGCCACCGGCTTTATCGGAAGGTTCTGCGCAGTTGTCTTTTCGCCCGACAATATGAGTCTTGTCAAGGGAGGCTCCGCCGAACGCCGCCGATTTCTGGACGCCGCCATATCCCAGCAGTTTCCCACATATCCACGGCTTCTGGTGGAATACAACCGCATCCTTGCGCAGCGCAACGCATTCCTCAAAAAATCGGCGAGTGCCGCCGGATTTGAATCCATGCTGGAGATATGGGACGAAAATCTGTCGAAAACCGGCGCAAAAATCTCCTGCAAGCGGAATGAATACGTCTCCCGGCTGTGCGGCAAAACCGAAGAAATTTTCGACGGGATTTCCTCCGGCAGGGATTGCATCAATTTGCGCTACAGCTGCGGTTTTCTGAATCCCGACTCGGCGGATGAAACCGCCGCCGAATTAAAAAAACAGCTCGAAGCGCACCGTGCTTCGGATCTCGCCCAGGGCTGCACCAATTACGGCCCGCACAGGGACGACCTTGTGATTTCGGTCAATGACATGGCGGCCCGTGCGTTTGCTTCTCAGGGGCAGAAGCGCTCCTGTGTGCTGGCGCTCAAGTTGGCGGAGGCGTCTCTGCTGGAGCAGTCGGCAGGGGAGAGGCCCATTGCCGTGCTGGACGACGTCATGAGCGAACTGGACGGCATGCGGCAGGATTATCTGCTCAATCACATGGACGGCTGGCAGGTGTTTATTTCCTGCTGCGATCCGCACACCGTCAAGGGACTTGACAAGGGGCGGATCATTGAAGTCGAGGGTGGACAGTTCAGAATTCAAGGGTGATCAGGCGATTGTAAAAGTAAAAGAAAAAGTAAAAGAAAAAAGCAAGCGCAACGCCCGTCGCTGCAATGCACCTGAAAAATTCGCACCGGGCGCATGATCGGATATTTTATCAGGTTTTGCTATCGGATGATTCAGTGTCAAGATAAGGAGTGACAAAAAATGTACCTGCATCTGGGAAATAATTACGTCATTCCCGAAAGGGAAATCATCGGCATTTTCGACATGGACAACACCACCGTATCCAAGCACACGAGGAACCTTCTGCGGCTGGCGGAAAAGGACAAAAGAGTCACGGCGGTCACCAATGACCTTCCCAAGAGCTTTGTGCTGTGCAGGGACGGAAGCGTTTATTTGTGCCAGATTTCGCCCTCAGCGCTCGCAGGACGAGCCGAACAGGGCATAGGCAATACAGAAGACTAGCGTCATATTTTGAGCGTCACAGCCAAAATATGACGCTTTTTTAAGAATCGGGCTGACAGGTGAAAGGCGGAAGTCTGAATTGACGAATGGAATGAACTGAAAAAGCGTGCAATATCAAAAGCGTGCAATATCATTAGTATTAATATACTAATAAATAGCAAAAAAATTTATAAAATAAATATGGCAATTCCGGCTGCGTTATGGTATAATAACCTTATATAGCCAAACAGCCGGCATCCGGCCTTGACGCAATAAAATCCTTAGGGAAAACAGGAGGAAAATCACTTGGATAATCTTGAAAAAACAGAGAACAATGAGCTTGCCATCGAATCGGTCAGCACAGCGGTTGACGCTGAGGCTTATGACGAAAATCAGATTCAGGTGCTGGAGGGTCTGGAAGCGGTCAGAAAGCGTCCGGGAATGTACATCGGCACCACAGGCCCGAAGGGTCTGCATCATCTGGTGTATGAGATCGTTGACAACGCCATTGATGAAGCGCTCGCAGGCTACTGCGACCTTATCACGGTTGACATAGAAAAGGACGACGTCATCACCGTCACCGACAACGGCAGAGGAATTCCGGTCGGCATCCAGCAGAAAACAGGCCTTCCGGCGGTGGAAGTCGTATTTACCATACTGCACGCCGGCGGTAAATTCGGCGGCAGCGGATACAAGGTTTCCGGCGGTCTGCACGGCGTCGGCGCTTCGGTGGTCAATGCCCTTTCCGAATGGCTTGAAGTCGAAGTCAGCGACGGCGAGCATGTCTATTATCAGCACTTTGAGAGAGGCAAAAAAACCTGCGACCTTCACATCATCGGCGATACCGACAGAAAAGGCACCAAGGTGCGCTTCAAGGCCGATCCCGAGATGTTCAGGGAAACGACTGTCTATGAGTTCGGCACGCTTCAGGAGCGCCTCAGAGAGCAGGCATTCCTCAACGCCGGCATACACATCAGGCTTTCCGATCTGAGGGGAGAGGAGCCGGTCAGCGAAAGCTACTGCTACGAGGGCGGCATTCGCTCCTTCGTGGAGTACATCAACGAGAAGAAGGCGGTCGAGCTGCTTCACCCTGATGTCATGCATTTCGCCTGCGTCTCGGCGGACGGCAATTCCACCGCCGAGGTGGCCATGCAGTACAACACCGATTACAATGAAATCACTCTTTCCTTCGCCAACAATATCCGTACGGTGGACGGCGGCACGCACGAGGAAGGCTTTAAAAGAGCGCTCACCAGAGTGATGAATGACTACGCGCGCAAATTCGGCATACTCAAGGACAGCGACCGCAACTTCACCGGCGACGACGTGCGCGAAGGCCTGACCACCGTCATCAGCGTCAAGCTCAAGGAGGCCCAGTTTGAGGGACAGACCAAGGGCAAGCTCGGCAATACCGAGATCCGCAGCCTTGTGGACGGCCTTATTTCCGAAAAGCTGATGAATTATCTCGAGGAAAATCCCTCCGTCGCCAAAACCATCTTCAACAAGGCGCTGGAGGCTTCCAGAGCGCGTGACGCAGCCCGCAAGGCAAGAGATGCCGCCCGCCGCAAAACCGCCTTTGACAACGCTTCTCTGCCCGGCAAACTGGCCGACTGCTCCGACCGTGACGCCACCCACACCGAAATCTACATCGTTGAGGGAGATTCCGCAGGAGGTTCCGCCAAGGGCGGCAGAGACAGACGCTTCCAGGCGATTCTTCCGCTCTGGGGCAAGATGCTCAACGTCGAGAAAGCCAGAATGGACAAAGTCTACGGCAACGATAAATTAATGCCGGTGGTGACCGCTCTGGGCTGCGGCATCGGCGATGAATTCGACATCACCAAGCTGCGTTACGGCAAGGTCATCATTATGGCGGATGCCGATGTGGACGGCTCCCATATCCGCACGCTGCTGCTGACCTTCTTCTTCCGCTTCATGCGTCCGCTCATCGAGAACGGCAACATCTGCATCGCTCAGCCGCCTCTTTACCGCATTACACGCAAAAAAGTGGAAATGGACGCCTACAGCGAGGAGGACAGGGACAGAATCGTGCGTGAACTCGGCGGCACCGCTACCGTCAAAAAGGTCAAAGAGGAAGGCGACGCCGACGATACCGTTCATTACAAAATCACCAAGAAGGATGCCCACCTCTACGCCTATTCCGATGAGGAGCGGGACAGAATTCTGGCGGAAATCGGCGGATCCGAGGACGTTCAGCGCTACAAAGGTCTGGGCGAGATGGACTCCGAGCAGCTCTGGGAAACCACAATGAATCCCGCCACCCGCATTATGCTGCGTGTCACTCTGGACGACGCCAGAGCGGCGGACGAGACCTTCTCCATCCTCATGGGCGACAAGGTCGAACCCCGCCGTGAATTCATCGAGCAGAACGCCAAGTACGTCAAGAATCTCGACGTGTGATGCGCAAGGCGCTTGCATACGCTCGCTAAAAGAATAAAGAATAATGGGGGAAGCACCGCAGACAAGCTGCGGGCTTGGAATATAAGAAATTTCCCACCGCACTCAAAAATTAATTCCACACCTCGCTAATCCCACCAATCCGATGTTTTGACCTGCCGGCGTTGAAAAATCCGCAAAACCTGTGGAAAACTTGGTGGAAAAGGTTGATAACTCACTGTAATATCGAAAAAATATGAAAAGAATATTCCAAACTGTATTTTTTAAATTATTCATTACAATCAGTTTTAACAGTTTCAACCGAGTTTTCCACAATTACATGTGGAATGAAAGTGGATTGCCGGTGAATTATGGAGGAAAATGAGCAAACCATTAATAACTCAGTGGAAAACAGTGGCAATTCAGCGGAATTATTACAGTCTGTAACGCCTGCGCCTTAAAGAGTTATCCACCCAATCACGCAAGGAATCTTTTTACCGTCTGGTTTGAAAAAAACAGGTGCTTTGCGGCAGGGTAAGGAGAGTATTGACAAGGAATTGATGACTAAAAAGCAATTAAAAAATTCCGATTTGTAATATTTGCGATTATTATTACAAAATTATCATATATTGAAGTGAATTTCACACTTATCTTAAGAGGAGAATATAGCCAATGGAATACGAAGGTCACGAAAACCAAAAAATCATAGAGGTCGACATCAACCACGAGATGAAGGACTCCTTTCTCGCATACTCGATGTCGGTCATCGTGCAGCGTGCGCTTCCGGACGTGCGTGACGGTCTGAAGCCGGTTCACAGAAGAATATTGTACACCATGTTTGAGGACGGACTCTATCCCGAGAGAGCCTACAAGAAGTGCGCCACCACCGTCGGCGCCGTGCTGGGCCGTTATCATCCTCACGGCGACGCCTCGGTTTACGATGCGCTGGTACGTCTGGCGCAGGATTTTTCCATGAGATACATGCTGGTGGACGGACACGGCAACTTCGGTTCGGTGGACGGCGATCCGCCTGCCGCCTACCGTTATACGGAAGCCAAGATGAGCAAAATTTCCATGGAAATGCTCACCGATATCGACAAGGAAACGGTTGACTTTACCAATAACTTTGACGATTCGCATCAGGAGCCGACGGTTCTTCCGTCACGTTACCCGAATCTGCTGGTCAACGGTTCAACCGGTATTGCGGTCGGCATGGCGACCAATATCGCGCCGCATAATCTCCGTGAAACCATCGACGCCGTCTGCCTGCTGCTGCAAAATCCGGACGCCACGCTGGACGAACTGATGGAGTGCGTCAAGGGGCCTGACTTCCCGACAGGCGGCATTATCATGGGCCGCGCCGGCATCCGTGCGGCCTACGCCACCGGACGCGGCAAAATTACCGTGCGCGCCAAGGCGGAAATTGTCGAGCGTCCTAACGGGCGCTATCAGATTGTCGTTACGGAACTGCCTTATCAGGTCAACAAAGCCCGTCTGATCGAGAGCATCAGCGACCTTGTCAAGGAAAAGAAGCTCGAAGGCATCAGCAACTGCGACGATCATTCCGACCGTGAAGGCATGCGCATCACCATTGACGTCAAGCGTGACGCTTCTCCGAATGTGGTGCTGAATAACCTCTTCAAAAACACCAATATGCAGATCACCTTCGGCGCCATTCATCTGGCCATCGTGGACGGCGTGCCGAAGATACTTACCCTCAAGCAGATGCTGGAGTATTACATCAAGCATCAGCTCGAAGTGATCCTCCGCCGCACTGTATTCGAACTCAAAAAGGCAAAGGAACGCGCTCATATTCTCGAAGCGCTCAAGGTGGCGCTGGATTTCATTGATGAAGTCATCGCCATTCTCCGTTCCTCCAAGAATATTCCCGAAGGCAAGCAGCGGCTCATGGACAGATTCGGATTTGACGAGGTGCAGGCGCAGGCGATTGTGCAGATGCGTCTGGCGCAGCTCACCGGCATGGAGAAGGAAAAGCTGGAAGCCGAGCTGAAAGCCCTTCTGGAAAAAATCGAGGACTGCAACGACATCATCGCCAGAGAAGAACGCCGCCGTGATATCATAATGGAAGAATCCAGGGAAATCGCCCGCAGATTCGGCGACGAACGCCGCACCGCCATCGAAACAATTTCCGGCGAGATGGACATCGAAGACCTCATTAAAGAAGAAGACTGCGTCATCACCTTCACGGCCTTCGGCTACGTCAAGCGCCAGAAATTGGACACCTACCAGCTTCAGCACAGAGGCGGCAGAGGCGTCAGCGGCATGGCAAGGCGTGAGGAGGACGTTCCCACCGAGATGTTCATCACATCAACGCACGATTACGTCATGTTCTTCTCCGACAGAGGCAGAGTCTACCGTCTGAAGGGCTACGAGATTCCCGAGGGATCACGTTCTGCCAAGGGCATCAATATCGTCAACCTGCTTCCGCTGGAAGGCGACGAAAAGATCACCGAAATGATCCGTGTGCAGAAGCAGTACGAGCATGAGATGTATCTGGTGATGGTCACAAAGAACGGACTTATCAAGCGCACGGCGCTCAGCGAATTCAGCAATATCCGCAAAAAAGGACTGATCGCGCTCAGCCTGCGTGACGACGATTCGCTGGTATGGACCAGACTTACCAACGGCAGCAATGAATTGCTTGTCGCCACAAAGGGCGGCTACGCCATCCGCTTCAATGAGAACGACATCAGGGCCATGGGCCGGGGAGCGGCAGGCGTTCACGCCATCAGGCTGCGTGAAGGCGATGAGGTTGTCGGAATGTCGATCCTGCGTGAAGGCGGCAGGGTTCTGACGGTCAGCGAAACGGGCTATGGCCGGCTTACGCCGATTTCCGAATACCGCATCCAGAGCCGGGGCGGCATGGGCATCAAGAATTACCGCTCGGAAAACGGCGATGTGGCGGCCATCCGTGTCGTGGACAACGACGACGATGTGATTATCATCAATAACTCCGGCGTCATTATCCGCATTGCGGTCAGCGAAATCAGGGAATGTTCACGTCCGAGCAAAGGCGTCCGCGTGATGAAGATTGAGGACGGCGGCAAGGTTGTGGCATTGGCGAGAGTCAAGCATGAAGAAGGCGAGCAGACTGACAGCGTGGATAACACCGTTGAGGACGAACCGGAAGAAAGCGGCAGCGAAGAAATTGAAGAAAAAGAATAAATAAAGCAAGCGCACAAAAAACAAAACAAGCCATGCGCAAAATAAAAAAGCACTGTGATGTTCAGACAATGACTTCACAGTGCTTTTCATGTTGAAAAAATTGAGAAAAAATCAGAGCTTGGTGCCGCATTCGCCGCAGAATTTCATGTCGGGGTCGTTTTCAAAGCCGCATTGGGGACATTTGCCTGTCTTTTTCTGCATGGGAGAGCCACATTCGCCGCAGAATTTCAGACCGGCCGCAACGCTTGCGCCGCAGCTCGGACATTTCTGAATGTTGAGGGGCGCGCCGCAATTGTTGCAGAATTTGCCGTTTCCGGCAGGCTTGCCGCATTGCGGACAAAGGGTGGTGCGTGCTTCAATCTTGCCTTTCCACACCTGGGCATTTTCGGCGGCCTGGTCGATGTTGCGGCGCATCGCCTGATTGCGTGCCTGCGCCACATAGCTTGCCTCTCTCGGCGCACAGTCGGTGCAGAGTCCTTCGTCACCGTTCCAGCAGTCCGGGCAGACCCATTTGTTGCAGGAAGGACACTTGATGAATCTCGGACGCACTTCCTCCTGCGCCGCGTTGAATGCCGCTTCGTATTCCTTGCGCCATTCGGGAGAACGTCCCTCAAACCGGTTGCCGACTGCATCGCTTCCTCTTTCGAGCGCATAGCCGATGTCGCCGGCCGCTCCGCCGATCATTCTGCCGACGGTTGACGCTAGTCTGCCGAATCCTCTGGCGTTCTGCTGCTTTTTATAGGTGGTGGAAGGAATAAATGTGCTTTGTACGCCGTTTCCGCAGCAATCGCAGAAAAATTCAAACTGAAAGCCGGCTTCCGTGGAAAGATCGTTGTAATTTCTGGTAAATGAATGTAACATTTTTTTTCGTCCTCCAATTTAATCCTCTTTCAGATTTATTCTATTAAAAAAATATATTTTTGTCAATATATTTATTTTCAAAACAACTTCTTGTCAAAAAACAGTTAAGTTTTAAAATATTCAGGAAAAATTCATAAAATTTCATATAACTGCTATTGACAATCAAATGAACCTGTAATATAATCATATCAAGACAAGTGAAAATCAACTAAACACGAAGGTGAATCAATTGACTTATGATAAACAGGAACTGGTGGATTTTGAAGCGATACGTCCGGCATTTGCCGTGACAGGAGGACTGATGCTCTCGCAGGTGGCGGAAATGACCGGCCTGGGCGGTTCCACGATTCAGAACTGGATCAAACGCGGCTGGATCATGTCTCCGGTGGACAAAAAATACAGCGAGCGCCAGGTTGCGAGAATCCTGATCATCGACATGCTCCGCAAATCAATGAAGCTCGAGAATATTCTCAAGCTGATGGAGTGTGTCAACGGCGATGTGGAGGATCAGTCGGACGATATCATCATGGACGCCGATCTCTACGTATACATTTACAATATAGTCAAAAGGACAGAACCGTTCGAGCAATTTACACTCGACCGTCTGGACAGCGTCATTGACGAGGAAATCAAGGATTACCACGGTACCGGCGAAGGCTACACCGGACACGTCAGCGATGCGGCCAAGCGGCTTCACGATGCGCTCAAGATCATTCTGCTCACCTACATGAGCAGCGAGCTGCGCAAGCGCGCCGAAGCCGAATTGGAAAAAATGTAAGAAAGGAGAATGTCAAATGGATGTTTACACGATTTTAAGTATTTTGATTTTTGTGGCTGTGATTGCAGTCATAGTGGCAGTTGTCTGGAGGTACCAGCGCGTCAGAGCCAAAACAGGCTATAACACGGGAAAAGTCTTTGTTTACAAACAGCAAATGGGCGCTTATATAGGCAACGACCACATGGACAGAATCGGCGGAAAAGAAGCCAACGCCGGCAATGAAGTGGAAAATGATGAGGAAGTCTTTGTATTTTCAGACACAGACAAAGGTAAGGACTGATAAAAGAGTATCAGCAAGGGGACAGAACAGCTTATCGGGAAAAGAGTATCAGCAAG
>CAMHJC010000011.1 GCA_946185345.1 uncultured Clostridia bacterium | reverse complement strand
AAAATTTGCCTTGCTCCGAATGGAGAAAAGCCTGCTTTTGCAAATTCTGTAAAGCCCCCGATTTACGCTATTCCTACACTTTTACAATTACCTATTTAATATGTTTAAAGGAGGACGGTACGTTGCTTACCCTTAACGAAATAAGAAACGTCAACTTCAGAAAGTCCAATTTCGGCGGCTACAGGGCCGAGGACGTGGAAGCGTTTATTGATGAGGTACAGCTTTCGTATGATTCACTGCTCAAGGAGAATGCGGAGCTTCTCAAGAGACTTGAAAGCCTTACCGGCAAGCTCGAGGAATATCAGAGAGAAGAAGATTCCATACGCAATGCCCTGATGAATGCCCAGAAGGTTGGCGACGCTTCACTTCGCGACGCAAAGCACAAAGCCGAGATCATTCTCAAGGACGCCACCATCAAGGCGGAAAAGATCGTTTCCAACGCTCAGATAGAAATTCACCGCGAGCGTGATGTCATAGAAAAAATGCAGCGTGACATCGCCGATTTCAAGGCGCGTCTGCTCAAAGCTTACAAGGAGCATCTCACTCTCATCAACAGTATTCCGAATGATGATATTATGCGTCAGGATACCCGTGATGCGGTTGCGTCGGTGCCTATGCTCGACCGTGACTCGTCGGCCTATCAGGCCTCCCGCAGAGACTATCCGCAGGACGATTTTTCATTCAACGACAGACGCGGCGCCGATTCGTTCGACCGCCGGGGCGATTTCGCCCCTCAGGAGCAGGACGACGGACGCTTCGCCCGTGAAGACGTCAATTCCTTCCAGCCTGAAGGCTCCGGCGACGATATGTACGGAGATATTCGTCAGGGCGGACAGGAACCTGTTTTGCCCAGAGAGAGAATGAATCAGTCCAGAGGCGGCTTCACGGTGAATATCGACGACAGCATGCCTCCCATGCAGACCACCACTCTGCCGCCTCCGATGCGTGAGCAGAAGAAGTTTTCCGCCTTTGACAACAATGCGCAGCAGTCCTACGGCGATGCACGGCAGGAGATGGGCGGCTTTGACCGGACGCCGATCGGCAATGACAACCCGGACGGCTTTGACGGCGGCAGGTATGCCGATACCGATTCCCTGATGGGCGGCGGAGATGATTTCCGCGCACAGCCTTTTGATCAGGGACGCGGAGGAATGCCGGACAGTGACGACAGAGCGTTCCGCAGGAGATTCAACTGAACAGCCGCATTGACAGAATCAATTAACTGATATAAATTTGCTATTATTTGAAAGAAGGAAAGATTACCCATGAGCCAGGATTACAACAGCACGCTCAATCTCCCCGAAACCGAATTTCCGATGAGGGGCAATCTTCCCAAGCGTGAGCCGGATATGCTTGCCGAGTGGGAGAAGAAGGACATCTATCACAACATGCTCAGAAAGAATGAGGGCAAGCCGAAGTTCGTGCTTCACGACGGCCCTCCTTACGCCAACGGCGACATTCATCTGGGTACCGCCCTCAACAAGGTGCTCAAGGACATTATCGTAAGATATAAGAATATGGCCGGGTTCAACGCTCCCTTCGTTCCCGGCTGGGACACCCACGGCCTGCCGACCGAGCTGAAGGCACGCAAGGCCGCCGGTTTCGAGAAGGCCTCCAAGATGAGCGATCTCGAACTGAGAGCCATGTGCCGTGAATTCGTGAGCGGTTATATTGACGACCAGCGCAATCAGTTCAAGCGTCTGGGCAACGTCGGCGAATGGGCAGATCCGTACATCACGCTGCTTCCGAAATTCGAAGAAAAGCAGATCGAGATATTCGCCGAGATGGCCTGCAACGGTCAGATCTACAAGGGCCTGAAGCCGGTTTACTGGTGTCCTGACTGTCAGACCGCTCTGGCGGAAGCCGAAATCGAATACTCCGAGGATCCCTGCGTTTCCGTATTCGTCAAATTCAAGGTGGCCGACGACCTCGGCAAGTTCGCTGCCCTCGGCATCGACAAGGACAACACCTACTTTGTCATCTGGACGACCACCACATGGACACTTCCCGGCAACCTGGCCATCTGCCTCGGCCCGAGATATATGTACAAATTCATCAAGGCCGGCGATGAAGTCTACATCATGGCGGACGGCCTGTATGAGGAAGCCCTTAAGCTCGCAGGTATCGAGGATTACGAAATCGTCGGCGAAATGCTGGGCAGCGAAATGGAGTACATGAAGGCGCAACATCCCTTCCTCGACAGAACGTCCCTCATCATCGTGGGCGATCACGTCACGCTGGAATCCGGTACGGGCTGCGTCCATACCGCTCCCGGCTTCGGTCTCGACGACTTCAATGTCTGCAACAATTACCCCGAAATCGGCATTGTCGTTTCGGTTGACGCCAACGGCAAGATGACCGAGGAGGCAGGTCAGTTTGCCGGTCTTACCACTGACGAGGCCAACAAAAAGATCGCTATCCATATGGACAAAACCGGCAGTCTCTTTGCCTCCCAGAAGATCAAGCATAAGTATCCTCACTGCTGGCGCTGCAAGAATCCTGTGCTCTTCCGCGCGACGGAGCAGTGGTTCTGCTCGGTAGAGAGCTTCAAGGACAAGGCGATCGAAGCCATCAACGACGTCGATTGGGTCACCGCCTGGGGCAAGGAGAGAATTACCCAGATGGTGCGCGACAGAAGCGACTGGTGCATCAGCCGCCAGAGACGCTGGGGCGTGCCGATTCCGATCTTCTACTGTAAATCCTGCGGCAAGCCGCATATCAATAAGGACACCATTCTCGCCGTTGCCAAGCTGTTCGGTGAATTCGGCTCGGATGTCTGGTACGCACGTGAGGCGAAAGACCTCATTCCCGAAGGCACCGTCTGCGAATTCTGCGGCGGCAGGGAATTTGATAAAGAAAAAGACATCATGGACGTCTGGTTCGACAGCGGCGTAACACATGCGGCGGTCTGCGACGTGCGTCCGGAGCTCAAATGGCCGGCCGATCTCTACCTCGAAGGCGCCGACCAGTACAGAGGCTGGTTCCAGTCCTCGCTGCTGACATCCGTGGCATGGAGAGGCGTCGCACCCTACAGGGCGATTCTTACTCACGGCTGGGTCGTCGACGGCAAGGGCGAAAAGATGTCCAAGTCGCTCGGCAACGGAATTCTTCCCCGTGAGGTGGTTGACAAGTACGGCGCAGATATTCTGCGTCTGTGGGTGGCTTCCTCCGATTATCAGGTGGATATCAGAATTTCACCTGACATTCTCAAGCAGCTCAGCGAATCCTACAGAAAGATCCGCAACACCGCCAGATTTATGCTCAGCAACCTCTATGACTTCAATCCCGACTGCGACATGACACAGATGTGGGAGCTTCGTCCGATCGACCGCTGGGCAGTCATGAAGCTCAACGAGCTGGAACGCACCTGCCGTGAAGCATATGACAAGTACGAATTCCATCAGGTCTATCACGCCATCATCAAGTTCTGCGTGGTGGATATGTCCAACTTCTACCTCGATGTCATCAAGGACAGACTCTACTGTGACTTCAAGTACGGCATGAGCCGCCGTGCGGCCCAGACCGTCATGTATATGATTCTCGACGCCATGACACGTCTGCTTACGCCTATTCTGGCATATACCTCCGAGGAAATCTGGCAGTTCATGCCGCACACCTGGACAGACGTCAAGGAATCCGTGCTTTACAACGATATGCCTCGTGAAGTGACAGGCGTCGAATGCGGTGCCGACTTTGAAATCACATGGGACAGAATCCATGCCATCCGTGACGACGTTCAGCGCGCGCTGGAAGTCGCCCGCAAGGATAAGCTCATCGGCAAGTCGCTTGAAGCCGTTGTCACGCTGCATTGCGACGGCGGACTCAAGGACTTCATCGAATCGGTCAAGGACAGCCTGGAGGATGTATTCATCGTTTCCGGCGTCAGAATTTCCACCAAGCCCTGCACCGACAATCCCTGCGATGTGGAAGGCCTGGGCGTTTCTGTCGAAGTGGCCGACGGTGCCAAGTGTGAGCGCTGCTGGAAGAATACCGAAGATGTCGGCTCTGACAACGAACATCCCACACTCTGCCGCCGCTGCGCAGAGGTAGTCAAATCTCTCGGATAAGGATTTGATCTGATGATCACAACATTAATTGCGTTGGCAGCCGTCGCATTGCTGGTGGCTGCCGACCAGATCACCAAGCTGCTTATCTCCAATCATTTCAGACTGGGCGAAAGCAGGCACATCATCGGCGGACTGCTCGATTTCACCTATGTGCAGAACAAGGGAGCTGCCTTCGGGATGCTGTCCAACCAGCGCTGGATCTTCCTCGTGATGACTACCGTTATCATCATCGGAATCTGCTGGCTCTGGGTCAAGGGGCATATCGAACATTTTACCGGCAGGATCTCGGCTGTATTGATTGTTGCGGGAGGCATCGGCAACATGATCGACCGTATCGCACTGGGCTATGTGGTTGATTTTATTGACGTAAGTCCTCTGTTTGACTTTGCGGTGTTCAATTTTGCCGACTGCTGCGTTACGGTAGGAGCCGTGATGATGGCGGTCTATGTGCTTTTCTTCCTCGATGAGAAAAAGCTTCGCCCGCAGACCGCATCCGCTGCCGACGGACAGCCTGACGGCGCAGCGGATGCCGGGGAGGAAGCCGATTCTTCCGAACCGCAGAATTCCGAATCACTGAGCGGAAATTAAAAGCCATGGCGGAAATCATTAAAAAAATAGCGGAAAATGACGGCGGGCGTTTGGATAAAACACTCGCCGTATTGATGCCTGACACTTCACGCTCTTATCTGCAAAAGATCATTGAGCAGGGACTTGTCACGGTGAACGGCAAACCTGCCGACAAAAAGACCAAGGTTTCCGCAGGCGATGAAATCGCCGTGGAACTTCCCGAAAACATAAGACCCGAAATCGAGCCGGAGAACATTCCGCTCGAAATAGCCTATGAGGACGAGGATCTTCTGGTGGTCAACAAGCCGAAGGGAATGGTGGTTCATCCGGCTGCGGGGCATTACAGCGGAACGCTGGTGAACGCCCTGATGTATCACTGCGGCGATTCCCTTTCGGGCATCAACGGAGTGGAACGTCCCGGCATCGTCCACCGTATCGATATGATGACCAGCGGACTGCTGATTGTCGCCAAGAATGACTTTGCCCACAAATCTCTCGCCGAACAGATCAAGGAACACAGCTTCATGCGGCGTTACGAAGCGGTGGTGGTCGGCAATCTTCGTGATGACAGCGGAACGGTGAACGCTCCCATAGGACGTCATCCTACCGATCGCAAAAAGATGGCGGTCACCGACAAAAACAGCCGGGAAGCGATAACGCATTACGACGTGCTGGGCAGATACAGCGGTTCCATGGGTACCTTCACCCATGTGCGGCTGACGCTGGAAACCGGCAGAACGCATCAGATCAGAGTGCATATGGCTTATATTGGCCATCCTGTCGTCTGCGATCCCGTTTACGGCGGCGCAAAACAGCAATTTGCCTGCTGCGAGGGACAATGCCTTCACGCATGCGAGATAGGATTTATTCACCCGAGAGACGGCAGGAGCATTTACCTGACCAGTGACCTGCCGGATTATTTCAATGCTGTTTTGCATAAATTAAATCGAAGTGTTCAATAAAATTTGCCGCTGTTGTAGATTTTGCTGCCCGGCGGTTTAAATCATGCCGAATAAGCTTGACAAATCGCTTCAAATGAGTGATTATATACATTGGACTTGTTAATTTACAGCGTCTTAATGGCGTTGTTTGGTTTTTACATAAAAAATTAGGAGGCACACAAATGGATTTCAGCGAGAAAAAGCAGCTTTCCTTGAAAGCCTGTAGGGTGAGACAGCATATTATTGAGGGTACGTTCAACGCAAAGAGCGGCCATCCGGGCGGTTCTCTCTCTGCGGCTGACGTGATTACATACCTTTACTTCAAAGAGATGAAGGTGGATCCTTCCAATCCCAAGTGGGAGGACAGGGACCGCTTCGTGCTGTCCAAGGGACATGCCGCTCCCGCACTTTACGGTGCGCTGGCTGTCAAAGGCTTTTTCCCGGAAGATGAGATAAAGAACCTCCGCAAGCCGACCAGTTTCCTCCAGGGACATCCCGATATGAAGGGCGCTCCCGGCGTGGATATGTCTACCGGTTCGCTCGGTCAGGGCGTTTCCTGCGCCGTTGGCATGGCTCTGGCAGGCAAAGTCGCCGGCAAGGATTACAGAGTCTATTCCGTGCTGGGTGACGGTGAGATTCAGGAAGGTCAGGTCTGGGAGGCCGCTATGTTTGCCGCCCACAAGAAGCTCGACAACCTCACGATATTCATTGACAACAACAACCTCCAGATAGACGGCACCATGGACGAGGTCAATTCCCCCTATCCGATTCCCGAGAAGTTTGCGGCCTTCGGCTGGAATACAGTCGAGATCAACGGTCACGATTTCGATCAGATCGAGGACGCCGTTGCGCAGGCAAAGAGCGTCAAGGACAAGCCCACAGCGGTGATTATGCAGACCGTCAAGGGCAAGGGCGTTTCCTTCATGGAGAACCAGGTCGGCTGGCACGGCGTCGCACCCAACGCAGAGCAGTACGAAAACGCCATGAACGAGCTGAAGGCTCAATACAACGAGTTTTCCGCACAGGCTGAATAATCGGGAGGAAATGAATATGGCAGACGTTAAAAAGATTGCAACCCGTGAGGGTTATTCCGATACACTGGTGGAACTGGCGGGCGAAATTCCGAACCTGTATGTGTTCGATGCAGACCTTGCCGGCGCCACCAAGACCGCCAAGGTCAAAAAGGCTCACCCCGAAAAATTCTTTGACTGCGGCATAGCCGAGCAGAACATGATGAGCATTGCCGCCGGTATGGCTGCATGCGGCAATATCGTGTTCGCAAGCTCCTTTGCGATGTTCGCTTCGGGACGTGCCTTTGAGCAGATCCGCAATTCCATCGCCTATCCAAAGCTGAATGTCAAGATCGGCGCGACTCACGGCGGTATTTCGGTCGGTGAGGACGGCGCAAGCCATCAGTGCTGCGAGGATATTTCGCTCATGCGCACCATTCCGAATATGACAGTTATCGTTCCGGCTGACGACACCGAGGCAAGACTCGCCACCAGAGCGGTTGCCGAGATGTACGGTCCCTGCTATCTGCGTTTCGGCAGACTGGCTGTTCCGGTAGTGTTCGACAGCAGCTACAAATTCGAGATCGGCAAGGGCGTTGTGCTCAGCGAAGGCACCGATGTGACCATTATCGCCAACGGTCTGATGGTCGAGAAGGCGATTGAAGCAGGAAAGCAGCTTGCCGCCGAGGGCATCAGCGCACGCATTGTCAATATGGCAACCGTCAAGCCGATTGACAGAGAGCTTGTTCTGGAAAGTGCCGCAAAGACCGGCGCCATCGTTACAGCCGAGGAACACAGCATCATCGGCGGTCTGGGCAGCGCGGTCTGCGAGGTCGTCTGCGAAGAAAATCCCGTTCCGGTGCTGCGTGTCGGCGTGAACGACAAATTCGGCAAGAGCGGCCCGGCTGTAGAACTGCTTGAATTATTCGGTCTGAGCACAGCCAACATCGTTGCGACCGCAAAGAAGGCTGTTGCGCTGAAGAAGTAATTTTTTTATTAAATTTATTCCAATGAAACAAAGTCGCGTTTCCTGTGTCAGATGATAAAAGGAAATGCGGCTTTTTCATTTTGACTTTTGGCGTGGGACGGTGTATAATAAATAAAACAGTAATTGATGGAGCAAACGAATGGAAGCATATCATCTTAACGGCGATTATGATCGCTTGCACTTTACTAATTATGAAAACCGGTCGGACGAGGAAGAACTGGAAGAAATCATTTCCATACTGAAAGGAGCAGGTTGTATTGTAAGTGAGCCTATAATTGCTCCTGACTGTGATTATTTCAAGTGCAGCATAGGCTGTATTCCTTTCACAATCATCTATTCTCTTGACCCCAATCACGGAACATTTATTTGCTGCTTTGACAAAAACGGCATGAAGCAGCTTGAAGAATTGTTTAAAAAACAGGAGGGTAAATAAAACAATGAAAACCATCATCGTCTATTATTCTCTCGACGGCAACACGAAACAGGCCGCCGAAACGCTCGCAAAGGCCATCGGAGCAGACATCTGCGAAATTCAGCCGGTGAAGCCGATCAAATCCGCCGGCAAGCCCACATTCCGCACGATCATGCAGGGCGGCGGACAGGTCGCCTTCGGACTCTGTCCAAAATTGAAGGACTTTTCCGCGGATCTCAGCCAATACGACAGAATCATCCTCGGCACTCCCGTGTGGAATGCAAAATGCGCTTCCTTCGTGCGCACCTTCGCCAGGAAATACGCCAAACAGCATAACCTTTCCGATAAAGTGACGGCGGTATTCACCCTCAGCGGCGGCGGCGACAACACCAAATGCATTGCCGATCTCAAAACGATGCTGCCGAAGATCGCCGCAACGGTTTCCCTTTTGGGCAATACCAATTCTCTCTCGGCCGACAACGAAAAGAAGCTCGCAGAATTCGCCGGGCAGCTGAAGCAGTAATCAATTAGAACCATTCCGGACAGCAAAACAGCCCTGCCGTGTCAAATCAACCGACACGGCAGGGCGTATTTTTTTCGGGTGTGTATTTCAAATCACTTGCACTGGGCGAGCAGCTCGTTTACAAGCGCCTGAATTTCATCGGCGGCAGTCTCGGTGGGAACCTTTTTCTGTACCGACTTGTCTCTGGTGGAAATTTCCACGGCGTTGTCCTTCATGTTTCTCGGGCTGACGACCGCGCGGACAGGAATTCCCAGAAGATCGCTGTCGGAGAACATCACGCCGGGGCGCACATTGCGATCGTCGTAAATGACCTCCACGCCGCGCTTCTGCAATTCGTCATAGAGAGCGTCGGCGAAGGCCTTGCACTGTTCGTCGTCGGAGCGCACGCAGCAGAGACTCAACTGCCACGGTGCGATGGACATGGGCCAGATCGGGCCGTAATCATCGTGATGCGCTTCGCAGACCGAGGCGGCGAGACGGCCTACACCGATGCCGTAGCAGCCCATGATCGGGTAATGCATTTCTCCGTCGCTGTCGACGTACTGCATGTTCATCGACTCGGTGTACTTGGTGCCGAGCTGGAAGATATTGCCGACTTCGATGCCCCTGGAGACGTCGAGTGTGTGCTTGCCGCAGACCGGGCAGATTCCGCCGACAAAAGCCTTGGCAAAGTCGTGATATTCCACCTCGCCGAAGTCACGCTCCATGTTGAAGTTGACATAGTGATAATCGACCTTGTTGCCGCCGCAGGGGAAGTTGGTGAGATTGATCAGGGAATTGTCGTACAGCACGGTGACGTTTTCAGGCAGACCCTTCGGGCCGATAAATCCTGCCACAATGCCGCAATCCTCCGTAATGACTGCCGGGTGAATGTCGCAGCCGAGGAAGTTGGTGACCTTTGTCTCGTTGACATCCAGATCGCCTCTGAGGAAGATGACAATGTAGCTGTCGTCCATGTTGCGCTGATAAACAACCGCCTTGCAGGTCTTTTCGGGAGCGGTCTTGAGGAATTCGCAAAGCTCCTCGATGGTGTGGGCGCCGGGAGTGTGAACCAGCTCCAGCTCCTTCAGCTCAGCGTCCGGCGTATTCTCGATAATGCAGTCGGCGGCCTCCATATTGGCGCTGTAGCCGCAGTCACGGCAGAGTACGATGGAATCTTCACCCACGGGAGTGAGCAGCATGAATTCATGCGAAACGCTGCCGCCCATCATGCCGGAGTCGGACTTGACCGAGATGGTTTCGGGAATACCGGCACGGGCGAAGATGCGTTCGTAGGCCTTGTGGCAGCGATCGTAATACTGCTCCAGATCCTCCTGCGACGTGTGGAAGGAGTAGGCGTCCTTCATGGTGAATTCACGCACACGGATCATGCCGGCTCTGGGACGTGCTTCGTCTCTGAACTTGGTCTGAATCTGATAAATCATAAAGGGATATTTGGTGTAGGTGGTGGCGTAATCTCTCACCAGATGAACGGCCGCCTCCTCATGGGTCATGCCGAGCACCATCGGTGTGCCGTTGCGGTCCTTGAAGCGGAGCAGCTCGCTCTGAATGGAATTGTAGCGGCCGGATTCCTCCCACAGGCTTCCGGGCATAACCACAGGGAAAAGCACTTCCTGACCGTCGATGGCGTCCATTTCCTCACGGATAATGTTCTCAATCTTGCGCAGAATACGCTTTAAGGGCATGTACTGGGAATAAATGCCGCTTGCCATGAATTTCATGTAGCCGCCGCGCACCATCAGCGCATGGCTGTCAATGGAGCACTCGGCGGGTCTTTCTTTGAATCTGTCTCCAACCAGCTTGTCAAGTTTCATTTTTCAAATCCTCCTGAAAATAATCAATAAAAATACCCCGAAACACCTTGATAATCAACATAATCAAAGCGGCTCGGGGCGAATTTCTTACCGGAATAAAAAACCGTGTTACCACCCGAATTCACCCGGTTTTTCGGCTCAAAAAAACCATGATGCTCTCGAAACCCTTTAACGCAGGGCGGACGGCGGAAATTACTGCGCCCGTGAAGGGGCGGCATTCTCTCCGATGCTCTGGGAATGGGACGATACACTGTCCGACAAAGCCTTGCAGCAGGCGGCTTCTCTCTGAAGTCGGTGAGGAGCATCGCATGTTTCCCGTCTTGGCATTTTGCTTTTAATGAATGTACCGATATATTCTACAACATTTTTTTGAGAAGGTCAAGGGGTGATAAAGAAAAAATCGGCAAAAATCCGGCAGGTATTGACATTTTAACAAAAATGTGGTAGAATGTATTTAAACAAATATCTAAATAGATTCAGGGAGGAAAAGATGATGAAAAAGGTAAAAGGATTGATCGCCCTGCTTCCGCTGGTGATTACAGCGGTAGTGCTGCCGTTTATGCCGGAGAGCGTGCCGATGCATTATGACATCAACGGAAGTGTTGACCGCATGGGCAGCAGGTATGAATTGCTGCTTTTGCCGCTGCTGATAATTGTGATCGTGGCGGTCAGTTCAATTTCAGTGAAGCATTACGCAAAGAGAGCGGAATCTTCCGATGACAGTGAGGCCAATACCGCAAGGACGAACATGAAGGTGCTGAATATTTCGTCCCTGGCCGTCCCGGTGATATTCGGTGTGCTGCAATGCGGTGTGCTGTACATGACCTATCGCAACGCTCAGGCGAAGGATGTCAGCGTCAATTCCGATCTGATTGTCCGTCTTTCCTTTATACTGATCGGCGTGATGTGCATTGTTATGGGCAATTACATGCCCAAGGTTCCACGAAACCATCTCTTCGGCTTCCGTGTGACGTGGAGCATGTACAACGAAAACACCTGGCGCAAATGCAACCGCATGGCGGGAATCGTTTTTATGATAATCGGTCTGCTGATGATCGTGACAGCGTCGCTGGCGCCTGCCATCAGCATTGTGCTGCTGTCGCTGGGATATCTTCTTTTGGCCACGGTAGGCCTGCTGATCTATGCTGGCAAGGTCTATCAAAAGGAGCGAGCCAAAGAAAAAGCATAAGGGAGCGAAGCAGTCATTTCGGCGTGGAATCTCCCTTCAACCAAAAAAACCGCCCTTCGAGCCGGAAACGACCCGAAGGGCGGTCAATTTTTTTTTAACGAAGAATGTTGTGTCCGTATGGGAACCAAAAACGCTTACTTAAGGCCAAAGCGCTTCTTGAATCTGTCAACACGTCCGCCTGTATCAACCAACTTCTGCTTGCCCGTAAAGAACGGATGACATTTGGAACAAATTTCAACACGAATGTCCTTTTTGGTGGAACGTGTGTGAATGACATTGCCGCAAGCGCATGTAATGGTTGTATCCTCGTATGTGGGATGCATCTTCTCCTGCATGGTTGTCACCTCTTTCAAGAATTCCGTACAGCCGCCCGGAATAATAACGGCTGCCGTGCAATAAATTTACCAAATAATATTACCACACGGCAGCGCAAAAATCAAGTGTTTTTTTAAAGAATTATGATATTTTTTCAGCGGACGGAAGCGGAACCGTTATTCCTTGACGACCGGAAGGGTGGCAAAGCTTGCCTCAAGCTCTTCATCGGTGGGAATGTAGTCGGTCATTTCGCCGTTGTGGAATTTCTCGTAGGCGAACATATCGAAGTATCCGGTGCCGGTGAGACCGAAGAGAATGGTCTTTTCCTCGCCGGTTTCCTTGCACTTGAGCGCTTCGTCGATCGCCACGCGGATGGCATGGGAGCTTTCGGGAGCGGGAAGGATGCCCTCGACTCTGGCAAACTGCTCCGCCGCCTTGAATACATCTGTCTGGCAGACCGAAGTGGCCTCCATGTAGCCGTCGTGATAGAGCTGCGACAGAATGGTGCTCATGCCGTGATAGCGCAGACCGCCGGCGTGATTGGGCGCGGGAATGAATCCGCTGCCGAGCGTGTACATCTTGGCCAGAGGACACACCTTGCCTGTGTCGCAGAAGTCGTAGGCGAATTTACCTCTGGTGAAGCTCGGGCAGGAGGCCGGTTCAACCGCTATGAAGCGGTAGTCGGCTTCGCCTCTGAGCTTTTCGCCCATGAAGGGAGAAATCAGACCGCCGAGGTTGGAACCGCCGCCGGCGCAGCCGATGATGATATCGGGCTTGACGCCGATTTTATCGAGAGCGGTCTTGGCTTCCAGACCGATGATAGACTGGTGCAGCAGCACCTGATTGAGCACGCTGCCGAGCACATAGCGGTAGCCTTCGTGAGTGGTGGCGGCTTCTACCGCTTCGGAGATGGCGCAGCCAAGGCTTCCGGTCGTGCCGGGATGCTCAGCGAGAATCTTTTTGCCGATTTCGGTTTCCATAGAGGGAGAAGGCGTGACCGAAGCGCCGTAGGTGCGCATGACTTCACGGCGGAAAGGCTTTTGCTCATAGGAGACCTTGACCATGTAGACCTTGCAGTCGAGGCCGAAGAGAGAGCAGGCCATCGAGAGAGCCGTACCCCACTGGCCGGCGCCTGTTTCGGTGGTAACGCCCTTGAGACCCTGCTTCTTGGCGTAATACGCCTGCGCCATAGCGGAATTGAGCTTGTGGCTGCCGCTGGTGTTGTTGCCTTCATATTTGTAGTAGATCTTGGCCGGAGTGCCGAGCGCTTCCTCGAGGAAGTAGGCCCTGACCAGCGGAGAAGGACGGAAGGTCTTGTAGCACTGTCTGATTTCTTCCGGAATCTCGATAAAAGCCGTGTCGTTGTCAAGCTCCTGTTTGACAAGCTCTTCGCAGAAGATGGGATACAGTTCCTCGGCCTGAAGCGGCTTGCCTGTGCCGGGATTGAGCAGAGGAGCCGGCTTGTTTTTCATGTCGGCGCGGACGTTGTACCATGCTTTGGGCATTTCGTCCTCAGAGAGATAGATTTTGTAGGGAATGTTGTTGTCTGTTTTCATTGCGATCTTCCTTTCGGTTATTTTGAAAAACTCAATCGGTGTGACGTTGGTCAGGGAAATAAAAACACCCCTGTCCCAACTGCTTACTGCTGGGACAGGAGTGATGATCATCAGACACCTGCGGTACCACCCGGCTTGCCGGCCTCCTTGCGGAAACCGACCACCTTTACGCACATGCAATCAAACAATGCGCATCGCCTTGATAACGGGTGCGAATTCCCGTCGATTGCTACTCACAGGCCCGCAATACAGACCCTGTTTTCGTTCGCCCTCATAAGTCCATTCGCCGTGAATTACACTGCGGCTTTCCACCGGCCGCCGCTCTCTGACAATGCAATCCTCACGGATACTACTCTTAATCTCAGGTTTTAATGTGGTGATTATAGCACTGTGAACACAAGATGTCAAGAGGTTTTTAAAATATTTGATTATTTTTCATCATTGTCTCACCGGCGGAAGCAAACCGGCCATGTCAATTTAATTATCCGGAAAAAATGAAGGAATACACCTTTACTTCTATGAATGTATATGTTATAATGAAACCGGCAAAAGAAATAATGCCGACAAATTTCTTTTTTTTAGGAGTGAAGGCTGATGAAAGCACGTTTGACAGGTCTCTTGTGCATGCTGCTGAGCATCATGATGATGATGAGTTTGGCCGGATGCGGCAATTTCCGTTCCAGAAACGGCGGATGGAGAACGCCGGGCAACGTCAGTGACATGGACGATGACGACGACGATTACGATGACGATGACGATGACGATGACGACGATGACGACGATGACGACGGCGACAACCGTCATGGCCGCAGCAACACAAAAGAAAAGGTCAATATCGTAAAGAGCGAAACCAGCAAAATCAAGTATGAAAAATATGACAACGGACTTGTGAGCCTGGATATTCCGTCCGGCTGGAAGGTGGAGGTCGCTCCGGCGGATTATATCCATTATTCCTTCAAGGTCTATAATCCGAAGAACAAAGACTACCTGTTCCTGTTCGGTCTGAAGCAGGAGGGATTCCTGAAGAGCGAAAAGGCCCGTAAGACCTTCGCCAGCTACTATCCCGACGCCGCTTTTTCCAAGCTCGCACCCGTCGATCCTCAGACCACCGAGGCTTTTTACAAGGTGTGGAACAAAAACGTCAAGTACAGCAACGAAAACGAGCTGAAAACGCAGTATTTCCCTTATTTCAACCAATTCAAGGTCATTGAGAATTTAGGCAAGTCCATGATGGGCGGAGATATCCTCAGGGCAAGCTTCAAGAATGACAGCGGCAAAGCCATGCAGGGCTTGTTTACCTCGTCCGTTATGTCCTCAGGCACTTATATGTTAAATACCGACCCCTTTAATCTTAACAGCAAAAAGGTCGATGTCGCACCGCTCAATGTTTATCACATTATCGCCATGACGGCTCCTGACGATGAATTCAACAACTGGCAGAGCATCATGGATCACTGCATCAGCACCATCACTTTCAGCAAGACGTTTGTCAACGGATTCAACAGTGAGGAGCAGACGCTCAAGTCAACCATCATCGCCAATCAGAAGATTTATGACTCCATGTCCGACATGATCATGGATTCATGGGAGAAAAGGAATAATTCCTATGACATTACCAGCCAGAAGCGGAGTGACGCGACTCTCGGCTATGAAAGAGTTTACGACACCGAAACGGGCGATGTCTACAGAGCGTATAACGGATTCACCGATGATTATTCGGGCAGCCGTTACAAGAGCATTACGGACGATATGTACACCCTGCCGATAGAAGGCTACATTCAGAAGTAACCGTCCGGAATCAATACGATACAGTATTACAATAGTATTACAGCAAAAAGAGTCTTGCAACGACTGTGAGTCAGATGTTGCAAGGCTCTTTTGACCATAGGATGCCGTTATAAATAGCCGTCAATAAAATCCACGACAGCGTTGAGCAGCCCGTAAAGAATTCCTCCGGCCGAAAGAAGCGTGTCGTTGGCGCAGATTTCCACACGGCACAGAGCGGCTGCGAAGAAGCAAAGTATCATTGTGAGCGTCAAGGCGAAAAAGAACGCCGAAACGTCCACATGCAGCTGAGTCAGTTTTTTCATTCCGTTCATTCCGCATGTTCCTCTGATCCGAAAAATGATTTCACCTGTCCGAAGCGTGCGGCGTTCAGGTTTTTTCCTTTGGCTTTGCCAGCAGAGCGCAGGCGTATCCGATAATCACCGCGGCGGCAATTCCGCCGGCGGTCTGGGTGATTCCTCCGGTAAATGCCCCCAGCAGGCCCTTTTCCCTGACGCCTTCCCGCACTCCCTCGGCAAGCGAATGGCCAAATCCCGTGAGCGGCACACTTGCTCCCGCACCGGCAAAGTCTGCCAGCGGCTTGTAAAGTCCGACCGCGCTGAGCAATACTCCCGCCGTCACAAAGCTTACCAGTATTCTGCCGGGAGTGAGATTGGTCTTGTCTATGAGCAGCTGTCCGATGACGCAAAGCGCTCCTCCGACAGCAAAGACTTTAAGGTATTCCCAAAAAATCTCCATTTTGATTGCTGAACCGTCCTTTCATAGTGATCTGCGTTTAGTATCTGCCGTTTTTCCGAATTTATGTGCGGAAACCGTCATTTGCCTAAATTGTAAACTGTTGTTCAACAATTGGCCGATTCTCTTGCACACTCAGGTTAATTAATGTATAATAAAAATAATATTCTTTGAGAAAGCTTTTAGAGGTGTTTGATTGTATGGCATTTGCACCTATCCCCGAATATGAGGGGAGATCGCCCTATGTGTTTATATCCTATGCGCAGCAGGACGAAAGGATCGCTTACGCTATTGCCGTGAAAATGTATAACGAGGGGTTCAGGCTCTGGAGCAGCGCTGCCTGCGGGAATCCTTCCAATATGCGTATAGCCGAGCGGCTTAGCAATTCCGAAGTGGCGATGGTCTTTTTGTCCAAAAGCTACCTGAAGTACGCTTCGTATAACGAATTTGAACCTCGTGCCGTGATGAACAGCCCGAAACAGAAGATTGTCGTCTGCCTGGACGATACTCCGCTGGGAACCGACTGGAATACGGTGGATTATCCTGCCGGAATCCGCTACAATCCTGATGTTCCGCAGGGACTGTGGCTGCGTATCAATTCTTCCGACACGCTGGAAAAATGCCGCGGCGCCTGGCCGAAGCGTCCGATGCCGGAGCCTTATGAGGAAAAGCCCCAGGTGAATGTGTCGGTGGACGAGGAAGATATTACCGGCGAGCTGACCGATCTCAACAGCGTGATGTCGTCCTTCGGTGCGGGTCTGGACGACGATGAGATTAACAATATCTCGCTTTTCCGCAAGGATTACGCCCAGCAGGATCAATTCAAGTGGCCGGAAAAGAGTGAACCTACCCAGGAGCAGGAGTATTATTCCATAGAAAATCTCATTGACAATTCTCCCATGCCGATTTCGCCTGAGAAAAAGCAGTATGACAGCATGATAGGACTCATCGAGAGCTTCATGGAAAAAAGCAGCCGCACCAAGGAGGAGGAGCTTCAGCGTGCGCTCGACCTGTCGGCGCAGGAAAACAAGCCCCCCGCATATCCTGTTTCAAAAAATACCTATAAGGAATATCATCCCGTGACAAGGAATGAATTTGACGCGGTTGATATGACGAAGGATATTTCGTCCGCTCCCGTGGTCATTACCCAGTCCTCCGCTCCCGATCCGATCACGCTGGATTACGGCGAGGAAGCCGAAATAGCCGCCTACAGCATGACACGCAGTTCCGGACGTGCCGAACGAGTGTCGGAAATCATGTATTATTCGTCGAGTATTCTGCGCGGCCAGCCGGAGCAGGATTACAACGAGGTGGCCGACAACCACAGCCAACCCCCCGTATCCTCAGAGGAAGCTCCGCCCAGACCCGTTTCATTGCAGAAGAACGAGAGCAAACCGGCGGACCCTGCCGATATGGTGTTTGAAAAGATCGTGGACGACCGCAAATTCATCAAATCCACCGAGGACAACATGGACGGCGCCAAGCTGACCTATCATCTGGGCAGCGCCTTTGACGGCTTTGATGAAAACGACTATATTCAGGACGAACCCGTGACGCCGGAGCCGCCCAAACCGGAGTCGCCCAAACCGGAGCCGCCGAAGGCCGACCCGGTTGACCTCGCACCGGTCAGATTTACGGATGACGACATTCCGCTGCCGGCCCTCAGTTTTGAAAAACCGAAACGGATGCCCGTGGAGGATATCGAACCCGAAAGACCCAGACCCGTTCCGCCCGAGCCGCCGAAGCGCACCCTTTCCAAGCCGCACAGGCGATACATCGTGGCCGTGCGGAGAGGAATCCGCCACATCGAATACGATGATGAGATGTACGAGGTAAACGGCCGCTGGATTCCGGGACATATTTATCACAGGCTGATGCCCAATGCGAAATACACCGCCATCCGCCGTATCAGCAGACCTTCAAAGCCCGATCCGGCACAGATTCAGAGCATCAGACCCAATTCCGCCGCTCCGCTGAATAACGACAGCCGGCTTCACAGTGCGGTCAATACATTCTTCACGCCGTCTTCCAGAATGAGCGAGTCCATTCCCGAGCAGGTGCGCAGCGCTTTGCGTGAACGGCATGAAATACGCCGCAGCGAGGCCATCAGGCAGTTGGAAGAAAATCAGGCGGCCCTGCAGGCCCAGACGCAGACTCCTTCCAGAAATCAGCCCGTCCCGACGGAATCGGACAGTCAGCCTGCCCGCAAGCATAAATTCTCACACGAAGGCGGCATCAAGAAGTCGCTCCTGGCCAATATGGAAACGCCCGTCAACACCGAGACGGAGGAATCCCACAGACAGTACGGCGCCAGAGCGGAAGCGGCTGCCGAGCAGACACAGAACGAAAAGAAGTCCAAAAAGAAGGACGAAAAAGCCGCCAAAAAGGCAGCGAAAAAGGCGGCCGAAAAAGCCGCCCAGAAAAAGGCCGAGTCCAAAAAGGGCGACAAGAAGGGCAAGAACAAAAAGCAGGAGGAGGAGCAAAAGTCCGGGAATATTCCGCAGCAGACCGCTGCTGCGGCATTTGCGGATGTGGACGACGACAGTCTCATCGACATGCCGGCGAAAAATCTTCCCAGCCTCAAACTCGACCCGTCGGCCTACAGCAGCATGAATCTCAGCGAGATACTGTTTGGCGAAGCGGGCGACAACAAGAAAAATCAGAAGAAGAAAAAGAAAAAATGACCCGTCAAAAAACCGCCTGAGGGAGAAGCGATTTCCCTCAGGCGGTAAATTTCTTGTATGGAATGATCGGATATGCCGGATTATTTGCGCACGAAGATGTAGCCAAATGCATTCGGCCCCCAGTGGCAGGCGATGGCCGGGTCGAGATTGTCCTGATGACCCATGGAGGGCAGAAATTCATGCTTCGTCATTTTGATGAGCTCCACAAGGTTCTTGTTGGAATAGGTGTATGACGGAATAATGGAGTATTCGGGATCACACTCGGTTTCAACAAGCTTGGCCAGCGTCATCATGGCGCGTTTGAGGCCGATGGCCTTGGTCAGCACCTTCACATAGCCGTCCTCAAAGGTGATCAGCGGCTTGACCTGTGCCAGGCTGCCGGCGACATAGGCGGTTTTGCTCAGTCTGCCGCCTCTGTGCAGGTACTCAAGCGTTTCGGGAATGGCGGCCACTCTGATGCGGGGAATAAGCTCGTTGAGTTTTTCCACGATGAAGTCAAGGTCTTTGTCCCTGTACTTGTTGACCTCCTCCACCAGAATTCTGACGCCGCCCACAGCGGTTTTGGTGTCAACCACACGAACCTGCGGACACTCCTCAAACATAATGCGGAATGTGTTGTATGTACCGGAAATGCCGGAGGAAATAGGCAGAATAATCACTTCGTCGCCTTTCTCGACAAATTCCATTATTTTCTTTTCTGTTTCTTCGAGAGAAGGAAGAGAGGTTTTCGGGAAAATTCCCTCGTCAATCAGCTGAGAGTAGAAAAAGTCCATCGAAAGGTCTATGCCGTCGCTGTACTCCTTGTCACCAAGCAAGATTTTAAGGGGAATGATCTCTACGTTATAGTGCTTTTTTTCGTCCTGCTTAATACTGCTGCCGGAATCAACAAATACTCTGATCATAATTCAAACGTCCTCCTTGACAGGGGATAATTCTAAGATTGCCGGGAATGCCTGATTCGGGTGTGTACGTCATTTCTCCGACAGTTTGATTATAATCCCTGACCACGGCAAATGTCAAGAAGTTTAGTTTTTTATGCGACAATTCTTTAGTTTTACATAAATTATTGACAATTTGATTAAACATGTTATAATAATACGTGTGATTTGAGGGTTAATGCGTGCGGTGGTTATGTGATAATTGTGATTGATTGTATATTGATGAAATTTTATCGGAGGAATAATTATGAACAATCAAACGAACAGCGGTTTAAAATGCAACAGCTGCGGCAGTCTGCTTCCGCCCAATGTAAGATTCTGCACCGGCTGCGGAAGCCGTGATCTTTCGGTCGTGAATCGTCCTTCACCCAATCCGGATCAGATCATCTGCGGCCGATGCGGGAAGCCGTCGCCCAAGGGCTGCCGGTTCTGCGTGAGCTGCGGAAGTCCTCTCAGCGCTGCCGGCGTTCAGAAGGAAAAGAAGAAAAAGTCCAATGCGGGCGCGCTCATCGCTTCGGTTGTCGTGGCGCTGGTCATCCTTCTGGTGGCGGTCGGAGCGGTCGCCCTGATTATGTACGGCGACAGGCTGGGCATGATATTCGGCGGAAACGGCGAAGGCGGCGGTGACAGACAGACGTCTTATACCCAAGATAATACCGATGACGGTGACGAGGGCGATGCTTCTTTTGAGGTGTCTTCCGAAGAACCTGTCGTTATCCGGCACGATCTGCCGGCTGACGCTTCCGACAGCAGCTATCGGGAATTCGCACTCAACGGACAGACATTCGGCAAAGTAAGGGCTTCTTCCTACGCTGACTGGCGCGGAACCAGGGGATTGCCTTACGAAGTGTTCGACGGAAACATTAATTCCAGCTGGCAGGACGGCAAGAGCGCCAAAAACGACTACGGCATAGGCGAATGGCTGCTTGTGTATAATTCGGACGCTTCCGCCAGAAATGTGAGCAGCGTTACGGTTTACAACGGTTATCAGAACACATCGTACAATACATCTTCCAGGGATTTCTATATGCTTAACTCCAGAGTAAAGGAATTCACGCTGGAATTTGACGACGGTTCTACCGAGAGCTTTACACTGGCTGATACCAAATCGCCTCAGACCTTCACTTTTGACAGCCGTGAGACCTGCTATATCAGATTTACGATCAACGGCGTTTATCAGGGCAACAGTTATTCCGATACATGCCTGAGTGAGATTATCTATCAGTAATCCGCCGCTGTCTGACAACGTTTGATCCACCGTCTGCATATCGTTTTTTTATGAGAAACGATATGCAGACGGTTTTTTACACTTGATGTCAGCCGAAAAATAGGTTATACTGTTCTTTACAGCGTTTTTTCTTCATCGACAGGAACGGAGGCAGGATAAATGATTTGGAGAAGCTTGTTTTCACAGACTATTCTGATAAGAGGACTGGATTATTTCAGACGCAAGAAGGTCGTCCGGCTGACACAGGCGGGAGAGAATTACTCTGCGTCGGTGCTGGGTTCCAGGCTCTACACCGTACATATAGAAGGAAAGGACGGGGCGCTTGCCTCGGCCGGATGCGACTGTCCGCACTGCCGTTCGGGCTATTACTGCAAGCATATCGCGGCGGTGCTTTTTGCCATTGACGAGTACGAGCAGACCCATGAAACCGCCGAAGTGAAGCCCAATCCTTTTGAAGCCATGTATGACGGCGCCGATGAAGGCGCCTACCGCTATTTTGACATGCGCCGGATCACCCGCGGCGTGCTGGTTTACGAGGAGACTTACAGGAGGGCGCTGAAGCTTCTCCGGGATAAAAAGGTGACCGACATCAACCTGCTTTACAGATATGGCGGCGACAGGGAACCTTCCGGCATGGTTTGCGAGGCCTGCGGCCTTTACACGGGAGATTTTGACTGCGTGATCAGTGCGGTCTTTGACCGTGAAGGCATCATTGAGACCAACTGCGAAAAATACGTTCACGGCTTCGGCACTACGGGAAGAATCATGCACGGAGACCGCTTCGAACCGAATCAGTACCTTCTTGCTCTGCTGCTGGGTGCGGGAGAACAGCTCAGCCGGAGTCCGAATGCGGGCGATTCCACCAGCAGCACGGGAATGAAGCTGCTCGATTCGTTCCGTGCAGACCGTTCCTCCGGCAGTCTCAGCGAGCTCAGACAGGAGATTCGTCTGGAGCCACACCTGGTGAAGGAGGACGGCAGATATTACATGACGCTTCGTGCCGGCACCGACAGGATGTATGTTGTCAGGGATATCACGGAATTTGTCGAAAGCGTGGACGGCAGATCGGTCATGTCTCTCGGCCGTCTTCAGATGAATTTCCTGCGGGACAGAATCAGCGACAGGGAAGTCATGCTTTTCCGCTTTGTGCGGAATGTGACGGGAGACGCCAAATTCCGTGATGAGGGCGTCAGAAACCGTTATTACGGAGCTGCGCAGCATTCCGAGAAAATCAGGAACCGGATCGAGCTGTACGGCAGCCGGATGGACGAATTCTTTGACGCGCTGAATCAGTCGGGGATTTCCGAAATCGGGTTCACTCAGGTGCAAGGCAAAAGCAAAACCGCTTCCCGGTTGATGATAGGCTGCGCCGCTCCCGAAATAACGCTGGATCTTCACAAGGACATTGACAGCGAAGGAACATTTCACGGCATTTCAGCGGCCGGCAAGGCGCCGGAATTCATCAGCGGCTCCGAGCATCATTACTTCATAGACGGTGCGAAGCTGTGCCGTGTGCCATCCGAAACCGACAGCCAACTGTCGCCGGTTTACGTGCTGCTGGGCAAGGGACAATTCTCCTTCAGTGTCGGCAGAAACAACATGGCGGAATTTTTTTACAGCGTCCTCCCGAAGCTGCGGGGAATCATTGAAGTCCGTGAGCACGACACCGAAAAAAATGCGGAATATCTCCCGCCGGAAGCCGAAATCGCCTTTTATCTGGACATTGAGGAAGGAATTATGACCTGCAAGGCTTCCGCAAGGTACGGCAGGGCGGAGTTTTGGCTTTCCGGAGACACGGCGGACGGCGACGGCATAAGGGATATTCACCGTGAAGGCGAAGCGCTGGAAGTGGTGAGGGAATACTTCCCGCAATATGACGAAGCCAACGGTGTATTTGCCTGCGAACACAGTGACGACGCTGCCTACCGGATACTGTCTGAAGGCGTGGGAGAGCTGCTGCGTGTGGGAGAAGTCAACTGCACCGACCGTTTCAAGGCGCTGAATATCCGGAGAAGGGTTCCGGTCAAGGTGGGAGTGTCGGTTTCGGGCGATCTGATGAATCTTTCGATAGAATCGGACGGTCTTTCCGTAAAGGAGCTGGCCGAAATATTGAAAAGCTACCGCAAAAAGAAGCGGTTTCACAGGCTCAAAAACGGCGATTTTGTGGATATGGACGACACGATAGCCGAATTGAGCGATATGCTCGACACGCTCAGGCTGACTTCATCGGAGCTTGCCAGAGGAAGCGTGAATCTGCCGGTCTACCGTGCGCTTTATCTCGATCAGATGTCTGAAAACTGCGGCGCTTTGCGCATCAGCAGGGATTCCTACTTCAAAAAAATCATCAAGGAATTCAAAACCGTGAGCGAGTCCGACTTTGAAGTGCCGGCCCATTTGCTGAGCGTCATGCGGAATTATCAGATACACGGCCACCGCTGGCTCCGCACGCTGGAAAAATACGGATTCGGAGGCGTGCTTGCCGACGACATGGGCCTGGGCAAGACCCTGCAGATCATATCGGTGCTTTCGGCCGCAAAGTCGGAAGGCGCCGGGGGCGTATCGCTGGTGGTCTGTCCTGCCTCGCTGATTTACAACTGGCTGGAGGAGCTGTCACGCTTCGCGCCGGAACTGAAAGCGATTGCCGTGGCGGGCAATCAGTTTGAACGGGCCGAAATCATTGAAAACATCACGAACTACGATGTTGCGGTGACTTCTTACGACCTGCTCAAGAGGGATATTGCCCAGTATGAGACTGTTCATTTCAATTATGAAGTGATTGACGAAGCGCAGTACATCAAGAATCATTCCACCGCGGCGGCCAAAGCGGTGAAGGTGATCCACTCCTGCGTCCGGTTTGCTCTCACAGGCACTCCCATAGAAAACCGTCTGAGCGAGCTGTGGAGCATATTCGACTATCTGATGCCGGGATTTCTGTACGGTTACGAGACGTTCCGCAAGGAACTGGAGGCGCCGATTGCCAAAAAAGGAGACATCCAGGCCACCGAGAAGCTGAAGCGAATGACCTCGCCCTTTATTCTCAGGCGGCTCAAGAACGATGTGCTCAAAGATCTTCCCGACAAGATCGAAGAGGTGAAGTACGCTGCGTTCGAGGGCGAGCAGAGGAAACTGTACGATGCGCAGGTCGCCCACATGAAGGGCATGCTGGAAAACAGCGATCAGTCGGCTGTCAGCAAAAACAAAATTCAAATACTCGCCGAACTCACCCGCATACGCCAGATATGCTGTGATCCTTCCCTTGTCTTTGAGGATTACAAAGGGCAGTCCGCCAAGCGATCCGCCTGCATTGATCTGGTCAGGAGCGCCATCGAGGGCGAACACAAAATACTGCTGTTTTCGCAGTTCACTTCCATGCTGGAACTGCTGGAAGGCGACCTTGCCGCCGAAGGAATAGCCTGTTACAAAATGACTGGAAGCACGCCCAAGCAGCAGCGTGTGGAACTGGTGCAGAAATTCAACGGCGATGATACGCCGGTTTTCCTGATTTCGCTCAAAGCGGGCGGCACAGGCCTCAATCTGACGGGAGCCGATGTTGTTATTCACTACGATCCTTGGTGGAATGTGGCGGCACAGAATCAGGCGACCGACAGAGCGCACCGCATAGGACAGACCCGCATTGTGTCGGTCTGCCGTCTGATAGCCAAAAATTCCGTAGAGGAAAAAATACTGGCGCTTCAGGAGACCAAAAAGAACCTTGCCGATGAGATACTCAGCGGTGAAACCTCCGGCATCGGCAGCATGAGCAGGGAGGAGCTGCTCGCCCTGCTCGGATGAGCGGCCGGAAGGCGCATTTGTATTCCTTAATAAATCAGCCAAAAAATGCAATCTTTCTTGACATATCCACATCGTTATGTTACAATCATAAGGACAAGGGCTATTTGATAATTAAGAATAATATTTAACCCGATGAGAGTGTGACAAGATGAATATTTCAAATCTATTTGAACTTATTTGCGGAATGGTGCTGTTCCTTTTCGGTATGTCCCTTATGGGCGACGGACTGAAGAGAACCGCGGGAGGCAAGTTTGAACTTCTGCTTGCCAAGCTGACCGATACTCCTTTGAAGGGACTGCTGCTGGGTACAGGCGTTACGGCCATTATCCAGTCGTCTTCCGCTACTTCTGTTATGGCGGTCGGCTTCGTCAACTCCGGCATGATGAAGTTTCGCCGGTCGATCCCGATTATTCTGGGCGCGATACTGGGTACGAGCGTTACCGGTTGGGTCATCTGTCTCTCCGAGGTCGGAGGCGGCGACGGCTGGGTGTCGCTCCTGTCCACCGCCACCCTTACCGGCATAGTTGCGCTTGTGGGTATTTTTGTTCGCATGTTCAAAAAGAAGTATGACAATGTGGGCGACATCATGCTTGGCTTTGTCGTGCTTATGGTCGGTATGGAGACGATGAGCGGTTCGGTCGCTCCTCTTGCCAAAAGTGAAGCCTTTCTCAGCATCCTCACGATGTTTTCCGATCCTGTCATCGGAATTCTTGTGGGTATTCTGGTGACGGCTGTTCTCCAGAGCGCATCGGCCTCGGTCGGTATCCTTCAGGCGCTTACCGTGACGGGCGCCATTGACTTCCATACGGCGCTGCCCATTATTCTGGGCATTTCCATAGGTGCTGCGCTGCCGGTGCTGCTTTCGGCCTTCAGCGCCAATACGGACGGACGGCGCACGGCCTGGGTTTATCTGATTATTTCGGTGCTGGGCGTTGTGGTCTGCGCTCCGGTGTTCTATATTCTGGATGCGTTTATTCATTTTTCCTTCACCACGATGACCATGAGCACCGTGACAATCGCACTGGTCAATACCATCTTCAGATTTTTCAATGTCGTCGTGCTGTTCCCGTTTATCGGGCCTATCGACAAAATGACCTGTATGCTGATCAAGGATAAGCCGTCGGGCGACGATGCGCAGGTTCTTGAACCGATCGCACTGGACGAGCGTTTCCTGCCTTATCCGGCGCTGGCGATTTCCCAGTCGCAGAAGGCCGTGTATGACATGGCGCTTACTGCGCAGAAGAGTATTCACGCCTGCTTCGACCTGCTCAGGGATTACGATGAGGAAAAATTCCATAAGGTCGAGCGTTATGAGAAGCTGGGCGATCTTTACGAGGATTCCATCGGCACTTACCTGATGAAACTCTCCAAAAGCGAGCTGACCAAGGAACAGAGCGCCAATGTCTTCAAGTATCTCCATTCGCTTTCCTATCTCGAAAGACTCACCGACCACGCCATGATCATCACATTTGTGGCACGTGAAAAGAGCGAAAACGGCATTGTTTATTCCGAGGACGCTCAGGCGGAGCTGGAAGTGATGGAGAAGGCCGTGAACGAGATCGTAGGCATTACCGTGGACGATTTCATTCACAATCGCTGGCGCACTGACGGCAGAGTTTCGGCTCTCACCATGGTGATCCGTTCTCTTTGCAGCAAGGCTGAAGTGCATCACGTGGAACGCCTGCAATCGGGCGTCTGCACCATCAAACAGGGTACGGAGTTCAATGAGCTTCTCACCAATTTCGAGCGAATTGCGGTACACTGTTCCAAGGTGATATTTGCCATGATTGAGGCTCACGACGAAAGCTACAGCATTCACGTTGACAATCTCGGCGATGAACTCAAAAACAGCCTTTCGGATGAACTGATAGAACAGTACCGGGAGAAATACTCCCTGAAAAAGACCGAAAAGGATTCAACGGAAGCAAAGGTTTCCGCTGTTGTAACAGCATAAATTTTTCACACAAATTGAATGTTATTCAGCCTCCGGACGGAATTGCAGCAATCATTCCGCCCGGAGCTTTTTATTGATGAAGGTGACACTCACATAATCATCAAAAATTTAAAGAAAAAAACAATTTAATATGTATGCAAAGCGTGTTGAAGTTTTAAAAAAGATGTGGTATACTATAAAAAGATATGCAATGCAGTCAGAAACGAATGTGTACAAATATTTTGACTGACCTCTGCTGAAAATAGTCGAATGACAGATTTTTTTTGTTTTCAGTACTTTTTTGGTCGGGCAGGTTGATTTTTATCTGGGATTTTAGTAAAAGTAACCTTATGGTTTGTAACAGTGTTTGAATAATCAATTAGGCTGATCGCTGCGGAATTACCCTGAAGCGGCTGCGCCTGAGAGGAGAAGACATGGTAGAAGGCAAAACGGTAAAGATTATAGTTGCGTCACACAAGGCGTTTCGAATGCCGGAGGATGAAATGTATATTCCGCTTCATGTGGGAGCCGAAGGCAAAAAAGACGATGATGGCAATGCTTTGGATCTGGGCTATGTCAAGGATAATACAGGAGACAACATCTCACTCAAAAATCCCGGTTTCTGTGAATTGACCGGGATTTATTGGGCGTGGAAAAATCTGGACGCCGATTATATAGGACTGGTTCATTACCGCAGACATTTCAGCCGTCACAAAACCAAGGATCCTTTCGACGGCGTGTTGAAATACAATGAGCTTGAGCCTCTGCTCGACAAGGCAAAGCTGGTTGTTCCCAAAAAGAGAAAGTATTACATCGAGACTTTATACAGCCACTACAAACACACTCACTATATCAGTCAGCTCGATGAAACCCGCCAGATTATCCAGGAGAAATACCCCGAATACATTTCCTCCTACGACAAGGTGGTCAACCGCACCTACGGCTATATGTTCAACATGTTCATCATGGAACGTGAGCTGCTGAACGAATACTGCGCATGGCTTTTTGATATACTCTTTGAGCTGGAAAACCGTGTGAATGCCGGAAAGGTTGACATGCCGGAGCTTTCGGCCTTTCATGCGAGATTTTACGGCCGCGTCAGCGAGATTATTTTCAATGTGTGGCTGGATCACTGTCTGCGTACAGACAGACTGAACAAACATCAGATCTGCGAGATACCGTGCAGATTTATGGAAAAAGTCAGCTGGTTCAGGAAAATCACAGGCTTCCTCAGGGCGAAATTTCTGGGAGTAAAATATGACGGCAGCCTTTGACGCAGATATCCGCCAATTGAAATTAAGGGGAATTTTATGGGACGATCAAAGAATTATTCTACATTTGATCTCTTTAAGCTGATCAGCAAATATACCAAAGGCGTGATCAAAATAGAAGGTGATCTGCTTGAGCGGTACCAACAGGTTGTACTGTCCATCGCAGAGGATATTATAGCGATCTGTGATGAAGAAAAAATCACCTATCACCTTACCGGAGGCACTGCGCTGGGAGCGGTCAGACATCATGGCTTTGTTCCGTGGGACGATGACATAGATATAGACATTCTCGGCAGTGATTTTGACCGTTTTGCCAAAGCACTTGAGAAAAAATATCCCGGCAAGTACACGCTGGAAACCTGCCGCACTCCCGGGTACGGCATCATGATCAACAAAGTCCGTCTCAGAGACAGCATTGTGAGGGGTAAGGAGGACGTCGGCCGGGAGGACTGCGGCATTTTTGTGGATTTGATTCGCATAGAAAACACCTTTGACAATTCCCTGCTTCGTAAGGTACACGGCTTTTTTTGTATGGGCATGGGATTTTTGCTTTCCTGCCGGAATTTTTACAAAAACCGCCGTCTTATGATGGATCTTGTCCGTTTACTGCAAAACAATCCTGATTTTGACGACAGACAAAAGCTGAAGGATATACGCAAGGTGTTTAAAACCAAAATTCGCATCGGCAGACTGCTCTGCTTTATGACGGTGCGGCGCTGGGCGATTCTTACCCAGACGTGCTACGGTCTTTGCAAAAACAGCCGCTCGGAATACGTATCCGTTCCGGGCGGACGCAATCATTATTTCGGCGAATTGTACAGGCGTGAGAGCTTTGTCGAAACCGTGCCGATGGAGTACGAAGGACATATGTGGCAGGTGCCGAAGGATTATGACGCCTATCTCACACACATGTACGGCGATTACATGACGATTCCGGAAGAGCAGGACCGTGAGGAACACGTCATTCTTGAACTGAGACTTCCGGGGGAGCAGAATTCACGGTATGCGGACGGTTATTTGCCCGACAAGCGGTGAATGTATCCTCAATAGGCGATTGTAAAAGCAAAATGAAAAAGCAAGCGCAGCGTCATAATTAGCGAGCGTGGGATGCCAAAGGGGCATGGCTCCTTTGGCAGGTCAAGGGCAGCGCCCTTGCGGGGCAGCACTTTTTGCCTTCGGCAAAAAGTCAGGGGCAGAGCCCATCGCTACAACGCACTTCGACGTAAAACAATGTAAGGCGCATGGATAGGGTTGATTTTTTCCAATCAGCCTTTGCCCGAATCGGAAAAAAAACTGATTGATACAAATCTGTAAATTCCCCGATTTACGCCATTTTAGTAATTATACAATCACCTAAGTATCCTCAAGGAAAGGAGATGCCCGATTGAAGAAGATTGTTGTGTTTGATACGGCTCTCGGCACAAGCAATGTCGGTGACGAGATCATTCTTGACTCCATATATGACAATATGTCCGATGTCTTTGACGAACACTTTTCCCTGCGTCTGGCGACGCATGTCAATAATTTCTCCATGAAGCAGGTGCTTCACCGGAATACCAAAATCAGATATTTTCAGAACGCCGACTGGAAATTCATCTGCGGGACCAATCTGATCGCCCAGACCAGATTCGGAAAAATCAATTCCCAGTGGCAGCTTTACCCATCGAATCTGTCCATTTACAAAAACTGTGTTCTGATCGGCGCCGGCACCACTCAGGCCACCGAAAAGCTCGACTTTTACGCAAGGCATCTGTATCGCAAGGTGCTGTCAAAGGAATATGTCCACAGCGTGCGTGACGATCTGACCCGAAGGGTCGTGGAATCACTCGGCTGCCGGGCGATTAATACCGGCTGTCCGACGCTCTGGAAGCTGACGCCGGAACATTGCGAAAAAATCCCGACAAAGAAAGCCCCCAACTGCGTTATGAGTGTCAGCGGCTACAGTCCGCAGACAGACAGAATGCGTGACCTGAAGATGCTGGAGATACTCAGGCGCAATTATAAAACCGTATGGGCGTGGATTCAGACCACGGATGACGAGAGCTATCTAGCCTCACTTGAAAAGCAGGCCGGCATCGAGCCTTTTGCCAGGATCTATTCGCTGAGCAGATTCCGTGATGTGCTGCAAAACGGTGATGTCGACTATGTCGGCACACGGCTTCACGGCGGCGTTTTTGCCATGCAGCATTTCTGCCGCAGTCTGGTGATCAGCATCGATCACCGCGCAGAAGGATTCCACAGGAGCAATCACCTGCCGATTCTGCGGCGCACGGAAGTGGAGGATCAGCTGGAAAGCGTGATCCACAGCGAATTTGCCACTGAGATCAGCATCGACAGCGAAGCCATTGCGGCGTTTAAATCTCAGTTTGTTGGGAGCAATCAATAAGGCTATGAATTTAAAAGAATTTTTGATAAAATCCAGACGCCGTGTACTGGCTTACTGGTACAAGGCAATCCGTAAAAGCATAAAAATCGACGGCAATAAAGTGCTTTTCTTCACCTTTCAAGGCAAGTATACCTGCAATCCCAAATACATCTGCCGCAGGCTTCACGAACTTTCTCCCGATGTGAAGTGCGTGTGGGTCACGGTAGACGGCGACAGAGCCGGTTTTCCGGAATACGCCGAAACGGTGGAGTTTGGTTCCCCGGACTATTACAGGGCGCTTTATTCGGCCAAGGTGCTGGTGGACAACAGCTTCAACTTTGTCAAGCAGCCGTTTAAAAAGAAAAAGGGACAGTATTATATCGAAACCATGCATGGTTCGCTCGGCATCAAGAGAATCGACGCTTCCTCGAATCCGAATGCGAAGCGCAACAGGATCGGCGGCCGCTGCGGAGAGATTTCGGATTATATTATTTCCAACAGCGATTTTGAGACCGATGTTTACAAAAGCTCCTTCTGGGAGAAAACGCCGGTGCTGATGTACGGCCATGCGCGCAACGATATTCTGATCAACGGCAGGGACGATTCGCCCGACGGCAACAACAACCTCAGCGCCAGGGTGCGCGATTTTTACGGACTGCCGCATGACGCGAAGCTTGCCCTCTACGCCCCGACATTTGCGCGTGAGGCTTCCAAGGAATTTGAGGAGTTTGACGCGGGGCTTCTCAGGGACTGTCTTGCCGAGCGGTTCGGCGGGGAGTGGTTCATTCTCAAGCGGCTGCATCCGAGAGACGCCAGAAACCGGAAGGTAAGTGCCTGCGATGATTTTATTCTTGACGGCAATCTTTACACCGATATTCAGGAGCTGATGGTGGCGATTGATTTTGCGGTCACCGATTATTCCAGCTGGATATTTGACTATGTGGTTACCAAAAAGCCGGGAATGATTTACGCGCCTGATCTCGAGGAATACCAGAACAGCACCGGTTTTTATTATCCTATCACAGCCACACCTTTTCCTCTGGCTACCGACAATTCATCGGTCAGGGAGCTGATTGGCGGCTTTGACATGGATAAATACATTGAAGACGTAGGGCAGTTCCTGGAAGGAAAGGGCTGCGTTGATGACGGCATGGCTTCCCAGAGAGCCGCCGAAACGGTACTCAACCTGATAAATGACAGGCTGCCGGAAATGTGAGGCTTCCGCAGCGGATGACGAGGTGTTGAATTGGAAAAAATACTGAGTGTTTCAATTGCATGTTATAATGTAGAAAAATATCTTGACCAGACCCTGGAATCATGTCTGGTTCCCGAAATAATGGACAAGCTGGAAGTCATCATTGTCAATGACGGCTCCAGGGACGGCACTGTGGAAGTCGCAAAGAAATATGTCGCCAAGTGGCCGGATACATTTGTGCTGGTGGATAAGGAAAACGGAGGCTACGGCTCCACGGTGAACGCGGCGGTCAAAGTCGCAACCGGCAGATATTTCCGTCTGCTTGACGGCGACGACTGGTTCGATAAGGACGGACTCAGGGAATTTATCGGCATTCTCGAAGGTGCAAAGGAAGATATGATCGTCGCCCGTTTCCGCCGGGTATTTGAGTCCGACGGCCACACCGAGGATCGGGATGAGAGTGAAAACATTTCATTTGTCACCGGCACGTTTGACCGGCTGCCGGATGATGCGTGGTTTACCATGCACGCCGTGACCTATCGCACATCGATACTCAGAGACAACAACGTTACCATCACGGAGCACTGTTTTTACACCGATCAGGAATACGACCTGCTTCCTCTGCGCTGGGTCAATACCGTTCGCATCGCTCCGGTGACGGTGTACTGCTATCGCATCGGCAGGGGAGAGCAGAGCGTCAGCATTGAGGGACTGGAGAAACACTACAACGAGCAGACGATTGTGCTTAAGAAGCTCTACGGAGTCTATGCCGATGTGCACAGGAAGCAGACCAAAAAGGACAATTATATCTACAAATATTTTGTCAAGCGCACACGTTTCCAGATAAGAACTTACCTGATCATATCCAAGTCGAAGCAGCACAAGCGTGAACTGATCGAATTTATCGGTTATCTCAAGACAAATCAGCCTGAAATTTACAGCGACCTGATGAAAAGATCGAGGTTTGTAAAGCTGTTGATATTGAGCCGGTACAGTGCGTATGGCTTTCTTCACAGCTTTATGCTGAAAAAATACAGATATTGACACAAAAAAAGCCTCCTTAAAAACATCTTTTTAGGGAGGCTTAGCGGAATGATTTACCTTATTCTTGATTCTCGGAGGTAAAGGCTCTATGAATATTGGCGTAATTTTTGCCGGCGGAGTCGGCAGCCGCATGCACAGCAAGGACGTGCCGAAGCAGTTTCTGGAGATACACAACAAGCCCATTATCATTCACACGCTCGAGTATTTTGAGCGCAATGATGAAATAGACGCAGTTGTTATTTCGTGTGTCGGCGAATGGATACCGCATCTGGAACAGCTGCTTTACAAATTCCGCATCGAAAAGGTCAGAAAGGTGGTGCAGGGCGGCGCTTCGGGGCAGCTCTCCATCTACAACGGCCTGCTGGCGGCCAGGGAAGTGTCCGGCGGCGAAAAATCCATTGTACTGATCCACGACGGAGTGCGCCCGCTCATCAGCGAAGAGCTGCTTTCGTCCAACATCGAGAGCGTTAAGAAATACGGCTCGGCGATTACTTCCGGCATCGTAAAGGAAACCATCGTGGTGGTGGACGAGAACGGAATGGTTGAGCAGGTACCTTCCAGGGAAAAATCCAGAGTGGCCAAAGCGCCCCAGAGTTTCTGGCTTGATGACATTCTGGCGGTTCACGAGAAGGCAATGAGTGAGGGAAAAGACAATTCCATTGATTCCTGCACACTGATGAAGTCATACGGTTACCGGCTTCACATGGTAGACGGCCCTTATGAAAACATCAAAATAACCACTCCGGACGATTTTTACACCATGCGCGCCATTCTGGACGCCCGGGAGAATGAACAGATCCACGGTCTGCATGTTTCGGGCAAAGATTAAGGCGGCATTGTGGGGCATTGATTCGCCGTTGAGAATCATTTGAGTTTGTAAATGTCAGGAAGTATTAAATGAAAAAACAAAAATCCATCAAAAAGAATTTTATATACAACACCTTTCTCACGATGTCGAGCTTCATCTTTCCGCTGATCACCTTCCCGTATGTATCCCGCATACTGCTGCCGGAAGGAACCGGAAGGGTGTCGTTTGCGATATCGCTTATTTCCTATTTCACCATGCTCTCGCAGCTCGGAATGCCTACCTACGGCATACGCACCTGTTCCAAGGTGCGGAACAACCGCCAGGAACTGACCCGGACGGCTCATGAACTGCTGGGCATCAATCTGATCATGAGCGTTATTTCCTACCTGCTGCTCGCTCTGGCGCTGATCTTTGTTCCGGCACTCCGTCAGGACAGGATTCTCTATGTAATCGTGAGTGCCACGATACTCCTCACCTCCATCGGTATGGAATGGCTGTACAAGGCGCTTGAACAGTACCGGTACATCGCGGTGCGTTCCATCATATTCAAATTCATTTCGCTTGCGGCCATGTTCCTGCTGGTTCACACCAAGAATGATTACCTGATTTACGGTTTTATCTCCATATTTGCCTCATCGGCTTCCAATATCTTCAATTTTATCAATGTACACAAGTATATTGATTTGAAGCCGGTCGGCAATTACAACATGAAAAGGCACCTGAAGCCTGTGGCGATCTTCTTTGCCATGGCGTGTGCCACTACCATCTATACCCATATGGATACACTCATGCTGGGATTTATGCTGACCAAAAAAGACGTAGGCTATTACAATGCCGCCGTCAGAATCAAGTCGTTATTGCTCAGCATCGTCACATCGCTCGGTGCGGTTCTGCTGCCGAGATCCTCTTTTTACATCGAGAAAGGCATGTGGAAGCAGTTTCGCGTGGTGAGCAGGAAGGCGCTAGACTTCGTGTTTATTATTGCGTCGGCATTTATGCTGTATTTTATTCTGTACGCCAGGTACGGCATCATGCTGCTGTCGGGCGGTTATTACGCGGCGTCCATCCTGCCGATGCAGATCATAATGCCCACACTGCTTTTTATCGGCGTGACCAATATCACCGGCATCCAGATAATGGTGCCGATGGGCAGGGAAAAATCGGTGCTGCTGTCCGAGATTGTCGGACTGGTCATCAATCTTGCCATCAATGCGGCGTTAATTCCCCGTCTGTCCTCCACAGGTGCGGCCATCGGCACACTGGTGGCGGAATTGGCCGTGCTGCTGGTTCAGTTTATTGCCCTGAGAAGTGAAATTCAGCAGGCATTCCGGACGGTGTCCTACTGGAAAATAATCGCCGGACTGGCCATGGGAACCGCCTGCTCATTCTGGGTGGTATTCCTGAATCTGAGCAATTTCCTTACGCTTACATTTACCACACTGCTGTTCTTTGGCTCATATGCCCTTGTGCTGCTGATGACAAAGGAATGGCTGACTTGCGATCTGGTCGGACAGTTGATCAAAAAAGCGCAAATGATGTATGTAAAAATGAAAAAAAGAAAACCCGCAAAAGCGTGATGAGAGAGGACTGATCCGATGTATGACAGAAAACTGGTTGTAAATGTCTCTGTTCCGGTGGTCGGTTTGTATTTACTGGCCATTACCTATGTCATTGATCTGCGTACGGTATGGACTGCCATGCCGAAATACGGCAGGATCGCCGATTTACTTACCGGACTGCTTCTGGTGGGAGCCGGCACCTATATTCTATCCAGAAAGAATTACCAGAGACATTTTTTGAACGGCATAATCACCTCGGTAGCGCTGCTTGTCTACCTGTTTTTATACTATCTGCGCGACAATTTCATATACGGCGTTTACTCGCAGCTGGTAGTGCGTCTGATACTGCGTATGTGTGTGATATGCCTTGTGTGCTTTGCCATGAGAGATGAACACAAGCAGAAGCTGTATGAGATCATCGAAAATATCATTCTCGTGATCGCCGTGATTTCACTTGTGTTCTGGGTGGCAGGTTCATTGCTTGGAATACTTCATCCCAACGGTGTGGAATACACCACATGGTCCAATGACGGTTCCGAAGTGGCGATCAATAAGTATTACAATCTCTACTTTGAAACACAGGTTCAGAATTTCGGCGGCGTATCCATCGTGCGCAACAGTTCGATCTTTACCGAAGCTCCCATGGCAAGCTTTATGTTTGGTTTGGCGCTGCTGGTTGAGTTATTCAAAAAGAAGGACACCGATTACAAAAAAGCTGTTCTGCTGATCATCGCTGTTGTATCCACTTTCTCCACAACCGGATATGTTGTGGTCATTGCCGCCGTGTTTATGAAATATCTCCTGTCACAGTCTCACAACAGGGTGTATTCGGTCATCAGAATGGCCGTTATCCCTGTCGCGCTGATTATTCTGGTGATTGTGGCGGACAGACTTTTGCAGTCCAAGCTGGAATCGACATCCGGATCCACACGTATCGACGATTTTTCCGCGGGATTCAGGGCATGGATGGATCACCCGTTTATGGGCAACGGCTATTACAACAACTCCTATATGCAGTACATGAGCACATACCGCATGAAAAACACCGGATTTTCCAATTCTCTCATGCAGATGCTGGCATATGGTGGATTATACCTACTGCTGCCCTTTGCGGGTTCGGCCGCGTACGGAATATTTAAACTGGTCAGAAAGAAGGATTGGAACGAACTGACGTTTGTTGTGCTGTTTTTGTTGATGTTTATCTTCACCGTAGTAACATTCCAGATGCTTCCGCTCTATTTCTTCCTATCTCTTCTGTAAAAATGCGTCAATGAGTATGAGTATACAACTACAATGACAAGGGAGTTATTTTCCAATATGAAATACGATTATCTGGTAGTAGGTTCCGGACTCTACGGAGCGGTATTCGCCCATGAAGCCAAGGCACACGGCAAATCGGTGCTGGTGATAGACAAGCGCCCGCATGTTGCCGGCAATGTTTATACCGAAAATGTCGAGGGCATCCATGTGCATGTTTACGGCGCGCACATATTCCACACCAACGACAGGAAGGTATGGGATTACATCACCCGGTTCGCCGAATTCAATCGGTTTACCAATTCGCCGGTAGCCAATTACAAAGGTGAGCTTTACTCCCTGCCCTTCAACATGTACACATTCAACAAAATGTGGGGCGTGGTCACTCCGGAAGAAGCGGAGGCGAAGATCAACGAGCAGCGCAGCGAGATCACAGGCACTCCCAAAAATCTCGAGGAACGGGCCATTTCGCTGGTTGGACGCGACATATTTGAAAAGCTCATCAAGGGTTATACCGAGAAGCAATGGGGAAGAGACTGCAGCGAGCTTCCGTCGTTCATCATCAAGCGGCTGCCGGTCAGACTGACCTTTGACAATAATTACTTCAATGCGCTCTATCAGGGCATTCCGATGGGCGGCTACACCCGGATGATTGAGAAGCTGCTGGAAGGCATTGAAGTGAGGCTGAATACGGATTATCTCGAGAACAAGGCGGAACTGGATTCGCTTGCGGAAAAGGTGGTGTACACCGGCCCGATTGACGCCTACTTCGGCTACAGGCTGGGCTATCTGGAATACCGCAGCGTGCGTTTTGAGACGGAGCTGCTGGATCAGCCGAATTTCCAGGGAAACGCCGCCGTCAATTACACCGACAGGGAGACGCCCTGGACGAGAATCATCGAGCACAAGTGGTTTGAATTCGGCAGGGATGCCGAGGGCAACGATTTGCCCAAAACGGTCATCAGCCGTGAATACAGCTCAGAATGGAAACCGGGAGACGAGCCTTATTATCCGGTCAACAACGAGAAAAACGGCAGACTCTATGAGCAGTACAGGCAGCTGGCCGAGAAAGAGCGCCATGTGATATTCGGCGGCAGACTGGGACAGTACAGATATTACGACATGGATCAGGTCATTGCCGAAGCGCTCAGATGTTCTGAGCAGGAGCTAGACTGAAGCGGGAGTGAACGGAAATGAATACATGGAAGCAGCTGGAAGGGTCGAGCATACTCATCACCGGAGCAACCGGATTGATAGGAAGAACCCTGATCAGACAGATTTTCGAGTGGAACAGACAGGGCGGCCGTCCCATCAGGGCGATTGCCATGGTCAGGAACAGAGAGAAGGCGGAGGCGGTATTCGCCGGGTACCTCACGGAAGGACTCGAAGTAATGGTCGCCGATGTTCTCAGCGTTGAGCCGGAGAATGTGGGGGCGGATTACATCATTCACGCCGCAAGCCAGACCTCCAGCAAGGCATTCATCGAGACGCCGGTGGAGACGGTCATGACCGCCGTCAAGGGAACCGTGAACATGCTGGAATTCGCACGTGTCAACGACGTGAAGGGCTTTGTCTACCTTTCGAGCATGGAAGTTTACGGCACACCCGAAACCGATGAAAAAATTGACGAAAAGCATTCCACCAATCTCAACCCGATGTCGGTACGCACATGCTATCCCGAGAGCAAGAGACTGTGCGAGAGCCTCTGCGCTTCGTACGCATCGGAATACGGTGTTCCGGCAATGGTTGTGCGTCTGACCCAGACCTTCGGCCCGGGAGTGGAATACAGCGACGGCAGAGTATTTGCCGAGTTTGCCCGCTGTGCCATCGAAGGCAGGAATATCGTGCTCAACACCAAGGGGGAGACAAAGCGCAATTACCTCTACACCGAGGATGCGGCGGAGGCCATTTTCACGGTGCTTGCCGGAGGAACCGCCGGCGAGGCCTACAACGCCGCCAATGAATCCACCTATTGTTCGATATACGAAATGGCATGCACGGTGGCCGATGTGTGCGCGGACGGCGCCATTGAAGTGGAGATCCGGGAGCGTGCCGATGCGGCAAAGCTGGGCTATGCGCCGACACTTCACATGAATCTCGATACGTCAAAGCTTCGTTCACTCGGCTGGGAACCGAAGGTAGGACTGGTCGAGATGTACAGGCGGATGATAGCGTCCCTTCAGAAAAAGTAAAGGAACAATTCAATCGGAATGACAGGAGCAGGCATTGACGGATGCCTGACCCTGTCTTTTTTTCTTATACTAATTTTCGGTTGAAAGTAGACAATTATTTGCGAGAATATTTTGTG
>CAMHJC010000010.1 GCA_946185345.1 uncultured Clostridia bacterium | reverse complement strand
TCAATTTCTCCGCTTCTTCTTCGGCAGATGCTTCGGATTCCTCTGTCAATTTCTCTGCCGCTTCTTCTTCGGCAGATGCTTCGGGTTCCTCTGTGAATTCCTCGGCCGCTTCTTCTTCGGCAGATGCTTCGGGTTCCTCTGTCAATTTCTCCGCCGATTCTTCTTCGGCAGATGCTTCGGATTCCTCTGTGAATTCCTCGGCCGCTTCTTCTTCGGCAGATGCTTCGGGTTCCTCTGTCAATTTCTCCGCCGATTCTTCTTCGGCAGATGCTTCGGATTCCTCTGTCAATTCCTCGGCCGCTTCTTCTTCGACAGATGCTTCGGGTTCCTCTGTCAATTCCTCGGCCGCTTCTTCGGCAGATGCTTCGGGTTCCTCCGAAAAAACGTCGTCCGAATCGTTTTCAAAGCCTTCGGGAAAATCCGAACCATCCGAATCATCCGTGCTTTCGTCCGCCATCATTTCCGGATCATTGTCCGTCGGGCCTTCTTCAACACATTCCGCTCCCGTCTTTTCCGCTTCTTCGATTGCCGCTTCCGGAACAGCATCGTCCTCACTTGCGGCGGGCAATTCCTCGGCCGTGTCCTGCACCTTTTCTTCGGGATTTAATTCCATTTCTTCAAAATCCATATCGTACCCTCATTTCCTGTTATAAGAACAAAACAACGATTATTAATATAGCCTTTCACCAATCAATTATAAATTATCTCCATCGTTAATTCAATTAGATAAAACACCAAATATAATCCATTATACGCCCTTAATTTGGATTGAATTTGTCGAAATGCGGAAAACAGGCCAAATCACGCCATTCCGGGCCTTTTCAGTCATCGTTCTCAAAGTACTCATCACGCTGCGCTTCCCAGAATTCCCTGTCCTTCGGGGTAATTTCACGGATGACGCGGCAAGGATTGCCGGCCGCCACGACATTGGCCGGAATATCCCTGGTTACCACGGAACCGGAGCCGATCACCACATTGTCGCCGATGGTCACTCCGGGATTAATGACGGTATTTCCGCCAACCCAGACATTATTCCCGATGGTCACAGGATAGCCGTATTGGAGATCAAGACGGCGAACCTCCGGATCGATGGGATGCCCGGCGGTAAAGATACTGACTCTCGGGCCGAACATCACATTGTCGCCAATCACCACCTTGTTGACATCGAGAATAATGCAGTCAAAATTGGAATAGAATTTTTCTCCGATATACGTATGGCAGCCGAAATCAAAGTGAATCGGCGGCTCAAAGGTGCAGCGTTCTCCTCTGCTTCCCAACAGCTCGGAAAGCAGCTGACTGCGGTAATTCTTCTGTTCCTCCGTCGTGCCGTTGAAGAGCCTGACCAGCATGCGGCATTTCTTTTCGTCCTTCTGCAGTTCCGGATCGCCTGACGAATGATACAGCCGGCCGGAGAGCATCTTTTTCTTTTCGTTTTTTCCGTACATTCGATTCCTTCCTTTACGGATCAATATAGCGGTCGATATTGGCCTTCATTTTCGTCATATACTCATCAATCGACATATTGCCGTTAAAACCTTCTCCGCCTTCCATGGAAAACTCGATGTTCATTTTGACCGTGCTGAGGAAGTTGTACTTTGAGATAACCTTGTCACCGTAATGGGACTTGGCGTTTCTGTAATATCTGAGGTAATTGGCGGTGGTCATCCATTTGCCCGAAGCGATCCTCCTGAGGCAGTCGGTGTAGCGGTCGGTGAAATATCCACCCTTAAGCACCGTCTGGCGAATAAACGGCACTTCCTGCGGATGATCAAAACGCACGTTATACTCCTCATAGGGAGAGACATCTGTCATGGCGGAATCGTACAGCGTCCACACGTAAGTGTCGCCCATCACAATCTCATTGTCATAAGGGATAATGACCGCCTTGCCGTCGCTCTTGCGGAAGTAGAGGTAGTGATTGTTGTAATTGTTGCGCATGTCGTCCTGATTTCCCATAGCGAAATTGACGGCCAGCACCGTGGCAATTTCATCCATGTCAGCGACCGATTCAAAATCATCTTTGGAAGCGGAGGGATTGTTGATCACCTCCAGAAAATGCTTCATCGACTCCTGCCTGCTCGTGTCAATATTGGTTTTAAGGTCAAAATTGTAGTCGATCGCCTTTTTTTTGCTGGCGATGCCGTAATCGTTGCCGAGGGTGTAAGTCGCAGGGCTTCTGTCGGTACATCTGACCTTGTAGAGATCGCCGCCCCAGTCTTCCTTCGGGAAATATCTGTGGATGAATTCCTCGTCGATCGGCTCAAACAGGCGATAAATTCCCATCCTGGAGCCGCCAAGGCTCAGAGTGGTCAGCCGGCAGTTCTGGACAGGCACGCCGTAATCCTTGAACATCTCCTGCATGTAAATATTGCGGACATAGGTGTTGTCGGCGGTAATATTCCATTTCAGCTCCATGCTTTTCATAGTGGCAAAGGTGCGGTTTTCACGTTTTTCCTTTTCCTCTTTGGTCTTCCAGATGCGGGTTTCGAGTCCGTAATCCTCCATATCCTCAAATGTGCAGTTGAAGCATATCCTGAAATTGACCAGGTTGTAGATTCCCAGCACATCGTCAAAAAAATTGCAGCGGGAAGTGGTGCCTTTCAGACGGATGCCGACGTCGTCAATGACATATTTTTTTCCGTTGACAGTAAAGGTGACAGTGTCGGCAATGCGGTAGACAGATGAACGGGAATGTTTTTGCCGGTAGTATTCAAAATCCTTCTGAAGATTAGCGAGCTGCTCCTTTGAGATGTCGATCGAAATATCCACATCGCTGTTCAGATCAAACAGCTCGTCATAAACCGCCTGCTGATCAAGTTCCTGATAAGTCTGTTCATCATCGACAAAAACACTGTCGGCGGAAACATGGGCCGGACTGATTCCGACAATGTTGATCATGGTCAGAACAATGAACGCAGCCGCCAGACATGCCGTTATTTTTTTAACAGCAGTTCCCACTTTTATCATCTCCCGCAAAACTTTTCGGATAATTCATTAATTTTCATATTATTATATCAAAAATCTTCCGGCAATTCAATTGTTTTTAATAATTTGTCATAATAATTCAAACATTTTTAATGAATTGTCGGCTGAAAAAACAAAAACACCCGAAGCATGTGAATCATCGGGCATGATTTTCATATGCTTCGGGTAAAAACGACCGACGGAAATCAGTCGAGGAAGAATTCATAGAAGGCTCTGTAAGCCATGTAGACGTCAATCTTGGCGACAATTTCCCACGGCGCATGCATCGAAAGAACCGGAACGCCGAGGTCGACAGTGTCAACGTCGAGCTTGGCGACGAACTTGGCAACGGTTCCGCCGCCGCCGATGTCCACCTTGCCCAGCTCGCCAATCTGCCAGAGAACATTGGTTCTGTCAAGGAGGGTTCTGATTCTGCTCATGTACTCGGCGGAAGCGTCGGAAGTGCCGCTCTTGCCTCTCGCACCGGTGTATTTGGTAATGCAAACGCCCTTGTTGATGCAGCAGGCGTTTCTCTTCTCGTACACATCGGAATAGGTCGGGTCAAATGCCGCATTGACATCCGCCGAAAGACACTGGGAAGCGGAGAGCACGTCTCTTCCCTTTACGCCCTGCATGTCGGCAAGGTCATAAATAAAGTACTTCATGTAGGAAGACTGGAGACCGGTATTGCCTTCGCTGCCGATTTCTTCCTTGTCGGTGAGCACGGTGATGGCTGTATGATCAGGATTGTTGCAGGTAAGGGCCGCCATGAGCGCCGGATAAGCGCACACACGGTCGTCGTGGCCGTAGGCGCCGATCATCGAACGGTCAAAGCCGACGTCACGGGCCTTGGATGCGGGTACAAATTCAATCTCGGCCGAGAGGAAATCCGATTCGATCAGTCCGTATTTCTCATTGAGAAGCTTCAGGGTGTTGAGCTTGACAAGATCGCTGCCCTTTTCGTCATTGATGGGCAGGCTGCCCACAAGGATATTCAGGTTTTCACCGGGAATGGCTGTGCCGAGCGGCTTCTTCTCCTGCTCGTAGCCCAGATGAGGCAGCAGGTCGGTAATGCAGAACTGCGGATCGCCTTCCTCCTCGCCGATGCGCACCTCCAGCTTGCTGCCGTCGGCAAGGCAGATGACGCCGTGCATGGCCAGCGGAATGGTCGTCCACTGGTATTTCTTGATGCCGCCGTAGTAATGTGTCTTGAACATGGCGATTTCATCCGCCTCATAAAGAGGATTGGGCTTTAAGTCCAGACGGGGCGAATCGATATGGGCTATGGCAAGACGCACGCCTTCGCTGACCGGCTTGCTGCCGATGACGGCGAGCATAATGCACTTGCCGCGGTTGACCTTGTAGACCTTTTCGCCTGCCTTGTAGACCCGTCCCTTCTCAAAGGGAACAAATCCGGCGATCTCGGCCAGTCTCACCGACTCAGCCACCGCTTCACGCTCCGTCTTGGCGATGTCAAGGAATTCCTTGTAATCGTCGCAGAATTCGTATGCCCGTTTGATCTGATCCTCGGTCAGCACAAATCCGCCGTTTTTCGGCTTGTAGGTAAGCTCTTCACGGAGCTTCTCAGCCAGTGTTTTTTCTTTCATTTTTCAAATCCTCTCCTATTGTCTAGAATTATGTCAATTAGTTGATGAAGTCGAATTCAAAATCGTAGATACTGACCGTATCCTTCTCCTGCACGCCGGCTTTGCGCAGGCCGTCAATAATGCCGCTGCTGATAAGCACTCGCTCGAAATACTGCATGGACTCGTAATCGTCGAAATTGACCGAGCGCATAATGTTCAGCAGCCAGGGCGCCTCCACGATGTAAATGCCGTCCTCGACTCTGATGCTGAATTCACGCTTGTCCTCGACCTGTTCCAAAACAACCGGCTCCGGCTCGTAAACCGCTATCGGCGGCAGCTTGGAAAGCATTTCCACGATTTTGGCAATCAGCTCGTCAACGCCGTAATGGATCGGCGCGGACATCGGGAAATATTCGTAGCCCCTGCCGCGGATGTATTCTTCAAAGCGCTTCATCTGCTGATCGTCGGCGAGATCGATCTTGTTGCCGGCAACGATCATCGGACGCCCGGCCAGCTCCTCGCTGTATTTGCTCAGCTCGGCATTGATAGTCTCGAAATCCTCTATCGGATCACGGCTCTCACTGCCCGAAACGTCAACGATATGCACCAGCAGCCTGCATCTGTCCACATGCCTGAGAAATTCATGACCCAGACCGACGCCGTCACCTGCGCCTTCGATGAGTCCGGGAATATCCGCCATGACGAAGGACTGCCCTTCTCCCCTGCGAACCACGCCCAGCACCGGTTCCACCGTCGTGAAGTGATAATTGCCCACCACGGAATTGGCCTCACTGACCTCGTTGATCAGGGAAGATTTGCCCACATTGGGAAATCCCACAAGACCGACATCGGCAAGCAGCTTGAGTTCGAGGAGCACTTCCATTTCCTCCCCGGGAATACCCGGCTTGGCAAATTTCGGCACCTGTCTGGTCGGAGTGGCAAAGTGGGTATTTCCCCAGCCGCCCTTGCCGCCTTTGGCGATGATGTGCGGCTGATCGTCCGAAATATCGGCAATGATCCTGCCGCTTTCCGCCTCACGCACCACCGTGCCAAGAGGCACCTGCACAATCAGGTCGGCGCCTTTCTTGCCGAAGCCTCTGCCCGGCTTGCCGTTGCCGCCGTCCTCCGCCTTGTATTTGCGCTTGTACCGGAAATCGGCCAGCGTGGAAAGATGCGTCGACACCACAAAGACGATGTTGCCGCCCCTGCCGCCGTCTCCGCCGTCAGGGCCGCCTGCCGCAACATATTTCTCACGGTGGAAAGAAACGGCGCCGTCTCCTCCGTTGCCGGCTTTGAGCTTGATTTTAGCCTTGTCAATAAACATTCTTTCGCCCCCTTATCCATTTTTTTGCGGAAAAACAAACAACCTTACCAGATCCGGTCAAACTGATCTTCTTCCTTGCTGAAAATGATAATGGGCGCCATGACAACCGACATAAGTACGATAATGTAAGACCCGATCACCAGAAACGCCGAACGCACGGTCGGCATCTCAAATGACAGCGGAAAGAAATTCTTAAGCACACTGCCATAGACGATCAGGGTGTAAAGACCGATGATTCCGTTGGAAATGCCGACGCCGAGCGTAAACTGCTTCAGCACGACGGCACAAACCACTGTCGCGGCAATCATGAGCAAATAAAGCAGCCACGGCACCACGGTAGGCACATTCATGATTCCCGGCACATGCACTCTGGTCACGGAAGAAGCGCAGAGAATTCTCGCCTTCTCCTCATAAAGCGTATCGCTGATCAGCACTCCAAAAAACAGCATGGCATAGGTGATGGCCGAATAGCCGTAAATCAATTTGATCATAGATTTCATTTGAATTTCCCCCTTGAAAGAAAGTTCAAAAACCCGAGACTGCAAAAATGGTCCCGGGTTTTTGTTTGAATGTTGATATGATTACACGCTTACAAAATCCGTCCGACCGAAAAAAATCAGCCCGACTATTAGATTACTGCTCTACGGGATAGACAGAAGCCTTTTTGCGGTCTCTGCCGAGTCTCTCGAAGCGAAGAATACCGTCACATGTAGCAAAGAGAGTATCGTCGCCGCCCTTGCCTACGTTTGTGCCGGGATGGATCTTTGTGCCTCTCTGACGGACAAGAACGTTGCCCGCGAGGACAAACTGACCGTCGCCTCTCTTGACGCCAAGACGCTTGGATTCCGAATCTCTGCCGTTCTTGGTGGAGCCCATACCTTTTTTATGAGCGAAAAGCTGTATATTTACCTTCAGCATTACTGATGCACCTCCGAAAATTTCAATTTAATCTGATCCGGATACTGCTGGGCAAGCTGCTCCATGTGAAGCCGCAGACCGGCAAGTATCGCATTGGCCTTTGGAATGTCGTCACCGCTCACGATGACGCTCATGTATCCGTCGGACACCGAAATATCCGCATCAATGTGCAATATCTCGGTAATGGTGTTGGCCGCCATATAACAGGCCGAAGAAACCGCTGCGCAAACGATGGATTCACCTCTGACGCCGGTATGGCCGCTCACCCTGAATCCCGCAGGAGAATCATCCGACTCCGGTGCGGAATAAAGCTCTACTCTGACCACAGCGGAAATTACGCAATGATGTCAGTGATAGCGAGCTTGGTGTAGGGCTGTCTGTGACCCATTTTGCGGGAAGAGCTCTTCTTGGGCTTGTAAGTAAAGACCGTGATCTTCTTTGCCTTACCGTTCTTGACAACCTTAGCCAGAACCTTTGCGCCGGCGACATCGCTGCCAACCCTGATTCCATCCTCACCGCCGAGAGCGATCACCTTGAGCTCTACAACATCGTCTGCGTCTGCATTGAGAAGCTCTGCATAGATTTCGTCGCCCTGCTCAACCTTGAACTGCTTTCCGCCTGTTTCGATAACTGCGTACATAATTTTACGGCACCTGCCTTATACAATAGACTCGCTGCTGACGGGCGGAGGTTTTCCTTTAAAAAACCAGACTTAAAAAAGCCCGCAACAAGCGGCCTTATGATTATAGCATTAATGCGGCGGTGTTGTCAATACTTTTTTGCAAAAAAATATGGAGCATGTGTCTATGATCTCTCAAAATTCCAGCATTTGCCGTCAAGACAGAGATTGCCCCGTATGTTTTCCTCACATTCGCCGCCGTTCAGGTGATAATTGGCGCACCCTGCGCACTTCTTCTTTTCCGTTTCGGCAAGTCTCCTGTCGTATTCCTCACGGGAAAGCACCGTCACTTCACTCTCTTTGAATACGCTCACCATGGCCGGATTGATGAATTTGCTCCCGGTTTCTTCCTCGATATAATACGGATCAATGCAGTTGTCGCTTCGGAAATAACGCATTTCAATGAACCTGCCGGAATGGGCCTGCAGGTACGCCCCGAAATCTTCCGGCGTGCTTACTCCTTCCGGATAAATACATATGTCGTAGTCAATTTCCAGTACCTTCATTGTTTTGTTCTCCTTTTGGTTTGAATTTTCTGCACATGCCGATTTTGTCACGGTCAAATTGATGTTGAGTAATCCTGCCGCAATAGCCGTTTATGCAGTCCTCCTCGCTGACAAACCGCCGGCAGTTGATGCATTTTTCAAGTATCGTGCGTCTGAGGGTCTGCGCATATTCCTCACGTGTCATAAGCTCACGTTCCGATTCGGTGATCTCGGCGATGTGCGATACCTTAATATATACCCTGCGCTGGTTTTCCCTGACGCAAAACGGATCGTCCAACATGTCAAATGCCGCATAACCATTGAACTGACTGCTGAGCCGTTCGGCGGCCGTCCGCAGATCTGGCATTTCTTCGGTGTACGGCACGCTGATGTACTTGGATAGGCAGAAATCCGGCATGACCAGCTCCATGACCTTTGTCTTTGACAAGTTCACTGCTCCTTTCGCCTGAAATGATAACCATATTTTATCACATTTCTTTGGGCAATCAATGCCTCCGATGCAATCTTAAGCAATTCTTTAGGTTTGCAGTCAAATCAAAAGCGAGCCTTGACAGCGTTTTTTGATTTCATGCCATTGCCCTGCTCAATATCATGAATTTCATTGACAAATACTATCATATTTGATACAATGAAAGCGTTTTATATTTCCCTCTCAATTTTTAAAAATACCAAAGGTACGACGGTACAGTAAACAATGATGGAGTGTGTAATTATGACAGTCAATCGGAAAAAGGCCGTTTGTGCGCTGCTTCTTTTCCTGATCATATCTTATATGCCTGTGAGAACCTTCGCAGCCGGTAATGCTGACGAAATGTCCTCCGCATATGCGGGTTCCAGAGAGTCCGCCGAAGAAGGAGTCTCTATGATCGCCCATAAAGGGTATTCTTCCGCCGCTCCCGAAAACACGCTGGCGGCATTCCGACTGGCAGGCATGTACGGATTCTGGGGTGCAGAGTGTGACATAAGACAGACCGCTGACGGCGAGTGGATTATCCTTCGCGATGACAGAATCAATCGCACGACAGACGGCGAAGGCTGCGCTGCCGAAATGAATTATTCCGATATTCTGGAGTATACCGTTGACGCAGGCAACGGACTGGATCAGTTTCCTGATGAAAAGATCCCTCTTCTAAAAGATTATCTGGATATCTGCAAGGAATATGAAATGTATGCGGTTATGGAGATAAAATGCGACGTAAATGTAGCGTCAATAGAAAGTCTTGCCGATATTCTTGCCTTTCGTGAGGAAAAAGAGAGATTTATCGTCATCAGCTTCAATAAAAACATACTGCTTGCATTGAGAAATATTTTACCCGATATCAAGTTATATCTTGTAACAAGGAAATTTTCCATGGAAGATATTTCTTTTTGCACTGAGAACCGAATTGACGGCATTGATTTTTACATATCGAATTCCGGAAGCATGATTGACATACTGCATGAATCCGGACTGAAATCAATGGTATGGACTGTGGACGATGTTGCCATGGCAAATCGGTTCAGGTCTCTTGGCGTGACGGCAATCACAACAAATACCCTTGCGCCGCTGTCTCAGCCTACTAAAAAGGCTGCTGAATCCCACGAACCGGAGAATGACAAAGAAACGGAGCCGGACGTGACGGAGGAACCACCCGTAACTGAGCCTGACGAAAGCACTCTTTCGCTGCTGGACAGAATCATTATTTTTTTTCGCAGGTTATTCGAATAACAATAAAAGAGCCTTTCCACATCAAGCGGCAGCTTATGGGGGAAAGGCTCTTTTTTTAACATCTACTCAACTACTCTGCGTCAGATTCAGCAGCTTCTTCTTCGGCAGCAGCAGCTTCTTCTTTGACAGCGGCAGCTTCTTCTTCGGCAGCGGCGGCTTCTTCTTCGGAAGAAACTTCTTCTTCGGAGGAAACTTCTTCTTCGGAAGAAACTTCTTCTTCCGAGGAAACTTCTTCGACAGCGGCGGCATCAATGGGCTGCTTGGCAAGCTCAAAGAGCGCAAGCACTTCATCAGAAGGCTTCTTGCTGATGAGGGAAACCAGCACAGCGGCAATCAGGCCGCAGAAGAATCCGGGAATGATCTCGTAAATACCGGTGTTGAAAAGACCCACCTTGAATATGCCGGAATCTCCGGTAAAGAGTGAATACCACACCATATCCGCGGCAAAACCGGTGACAATGCCTGCCACAGCGCCGGAATAGGTAAATCTCTTCCAGTAAAGCGCCAGAAGAATGACCGGGCCAAAGGAGGCGCCAAAGAATCCCCAGGCACATTCCACCAGTTCCATAATGCCCTTGCAGCTCGGATTGGTGGCGATAAAGAAGGCGACAACCGCGATAATGACGACCACGATTCTGCCGGCCCACATCATTTCCTTGTTGGAAGCCTTCTTGCGGATAACCGCCTTGTAGACGTCGGAAGAAAATGCCGACGAGGAGGCGAGCAGCTGCGAATCGGCAGTGCTCATGGCAGCGGCGATAATAGCGGAAAGCAGTATTCCTGAAATAAATGCCGGGAAAAATGTTCTGACCATGTTGACGAAAACAAGGCTCTTGTTTTCGGTGAGTGAATCGGCAAACAGATATCTGCCGAAAAGGTCGACAATGGCGGACATGGTGAGAATAATGGCCGTCCAGCAGCTTCCGACGATCTGGGACTTTTTCATATCCTTCTCGGACTTGATGGCAATGAATCTCACGATGATGTGAGGCATGCCGAAATAGCCAAGTCCCCAGCCGAAGCCGGTCAGTATGTCGGCAATGCTTGCCCAATCAAAGGAACCGCTCGACAGGACATTGTAATAATTCTCGGGAAGAGCGGCGCCGCTGAGAATCTCATGGCTGCCTGTCTTGACCGCGAAAAGAGCAATAATCGGGCAGAGCATCAATGCGCCCAGCATAAGCAGTCCCTGGAAGAAGTCGGTCCAGCATACGGCGTTGAATCCTCCGAGGAAGGTGTAGAGCACGATAATAACCGTGGCCACTATCATTGAAATCTTCGGGTCAACATTGAGAACCGTCTTGAAGAGATCGCCGCAGGCGACGATGCTGGATGCGGAATACACGCAGTAGACGATCACAAACACAATGGCCGAGATAATCTGGAGCGCCTTGTTCCTGGTCAGAAAACGGTTGGTAAGGAACTGAGGAATGGTAATGGAATCATTCGCTCTGATGGAAAATCTGCGCAGTTTAGGCGCAACAAATATCCATGCGCTGATAGTTCCGGCAAGCAGACCGACTGCGATCCACACCTTGCCGACGCCTGCCAGATAGATGGAACCCGGCAGACCCATGAGCACCCAAGCGCTCATGTCGGAGGCTCCTGCGCTCAGAGCGGCCACAAGACCGTTCATGTTTCTTCCGCCCAGGAAATACTCCTTTTCGCTCTCGCTCTTTTTTGACTTGACAAAGAAGAATATACCTATTCCTATGACAAGCACAAAGTAAATAGCGATAGCGCTAAGTTCGATTGTTTCTTTGGTCATCAAACTTAAATCAATCCTTTCCTGCCCTTTCAGGGCAAATAATATGGTTGTCCGCAGCCTGTTGCGAACGAGGTACCTATCCATTATATTGAAGCATTAACAATTTGTCAATATATTTAGTACTTTAATTCTTTAAAACAATAAATTTTTTTATTCGATACGCCTTATCCGGACTGTCCGTGTGATGGAATTTTGAAAAATAATTTGACAATTCAGCTCTGAACGAATATAATAAAGCCATGATAAAGAAAATACGACCGTATGGCAGATTATCAGACATTCATTGAATCGGTAAATCATCTATTCCGTGGCGAAAGCGAGGTATTTTAATGAAAAAGAAAGCCATATCAACTGTATTCGCACTGACGGTCGCTGTGCTGATGTCCTTTGTGTACGCAAAGGCATATGCTGCCGCTTCCGTGCTCTCAATCGAAATCAAGAGTATGCCGGTCAGGACGGAATATTATGTCGGGGATTCCCTCAGCACCACGGGACTCTCCATACGTGCCAGATTATCCGATGGCACCACTCTTGACGTCAGTTCAGGCCTGACCTGCACGCCCAAAACCTTTACACAGGACGGCAGCCAGAAGGTCACCGTCAGTTACGGCGGACAGTCCGCAACATACGACGTCAGCGTAAAAATCAAACCCTGCGTCGTCACACAGCCCAAATCCGTCACCGCCGAAACCGGCAAAAGCATTTCCTTTACCTATGAGGTGAAAGGCAAAGATGTGACCTATCAGTGGTATTTCAAAAAGAATAACAGCCCTTCGTGGACGCTTTGGAAAGGTCATACCCAGTCAACGACATGGGCGCAGACTAATTCCACATGGAACCACATTCAGCTGTATTGCGCGGCTGTCGATGCGTACGGCAATTCATTCACATCAAAAACCGTCAGCGTTACGCTCAGCGACATACTGGAAATTTACAGCCAGCCGAACGACCTGACCACTGCCACAGGGCAGACGCCTTCCCTAAGCGTCAAATCCTACGGCAAAGACCTCACCTATAAATGGTACATCCGAAAAGCCGGCGATGCATCCGCCGTAAGGTGGAAGGAAATGAACACCTCGGAGATCACCTTTGCGGTTGACCGTTCGTTCCACAAAGCCGAGATTTACTGCGTCATCACTGACGGAAGCGGCCATTCCATCACATCAAGGACAGCATCCGTCAGATTAAAAGACGTGCTCGAAATTGTACTTCAGCCGCGAAACGTAACCGCCGATTCCGGCACAGTGGTAAGATTCACTGTAACGGCGCAGGGCAGCGGCGTAAAGTATCAATGGTATTACAAAAAGAAGGGCGCCACCTCATGGAGTCTCTGGAAAGGCCACACCACCGCCTCCACTTCCGCCACCGCAAACGATTCATGGAGCGGCATGCTGGTTCGCTGTCTCGTGACCGACAGCAGCGGCGAAAAGATTGATTCCAATGCGGCTGTCGTGACCATTACCGGCAAGACCGAGCTGGTGGAATCACCGAAAGACGTTACGGCCGCCCCCGGCGAGATATGTTCGTTCTCGGTAACGGCAAGCGGCACCGGCCTGAGCTACCAATGGTATTTCAAGAAAAAAGGCGCCTCCGCATGGAGTCTCTGGAAAGGACACACATCCGCCGCTACTTCCGCCAAGGCCAATGACACATGGGACGGAATGAAGGTCTGCTGCGTCATCCAAGACAGCAACGGAAAAACACTGTCTTCATCCGCCGCCACCGTCACGATTCAACGTACGGCCCTGGCCGTCAAAACGCAGCCCCGGGACGTCAGCACCGTTTCGGGCGGCAAAGTCACCTTTGCGGTAAAAGCGGAAGGCGACAGTCTGAGCTATCAGTGGTATTATAAAAAGAAAGGGGCCTCCTCATGGAGTCTTTGGAAGAATCACACGGCTTCCTCTACCACTGCCACGGCCAACGACACATGGAACGGAATGAACGTCCGCTGTCAGGTCAGGGATTACTACGGCAACACCGTTTACTCTTCCTCGGCCACTGTCACGATTGTAAAGCAGGTTATCACTATCACACGCCAGCCGTCGAATATCAGCACCAAAGCCAACCGCAGGGTCACCATGAGCGTTGCCGCGGAAGGGGACGACCTGAGCTACCAGTGGTATTACAGAAAAAAAGGCGCTTCCGACTGGTCAATCTGGTATGAATTCAAAACCGCCGCCATCACACCTCCCGCCAACAATTCATGGGACGGCATGCAGGTTCGCTGCTTGATCACCGACGCAAACGACAACAGCATTTACTCCAACGCCGCAACCATCACGATCCTTCCTGCGGACGGGAATGATTTTAGAATTCTGAAGCAGCCGCAGAGTGTTATCCTCGGAAAGTCCTGTCTGTCCAGTCGAAGGATTACCTTCTCGGTGGATGCAAACGGCACCGGCATGACCTTCCAATGGTATTGCAGCAAACCCGGTCAGTCCGGCTGGAGTGTGTGGAGCGGACACAACACCGCTTCAACAACCTGCCAGCCGACCGCAACGTGGAACGGCATGATGTTTTACTGTGTGATCACCAACGGCGACGGCGAAGAGCTTTATTCGGACATTGCCAGAATCACGATTGCGGATCATCCCATCACCATTACCTCTCAGCCATCCGATGTGAGTACAAAGGCAGGCAGCAAAGTCTCCATCAGCGTTGCGGCCAAAGGAACCAACCTCAGTTATCAGTGGTATTATAAAAAAACCACCTCTTCCGGCTGGTCGGTTTGGAAGGATTACAGAACGGCAGCGATAGAGCCGTTTTCCAATAACACATGGGACGGCATGCAGATTTATTGCAAAATAACCGACATGTACGGCAACACGCTTGATTCCAAAACGATTCAGGTAACCATACTTCCATACGAAGAAGGAGATTTTCGGATAACGAAACAGCCTGAAAACCTCTTGTTCTACACAAGCGACCTTGGCAACTACTCCTATATCAATGATGAGGACAGACTGAATATGTCCTTCTCCGTGCAGGCCAACGGAAGCAACATGACCTACCAATGGTACTGCCGCGGCAAAAACGAAACCGAATGGAAGAAATGGGACGGGGCGACCGCCGCTTCAACTCCTCCCGAATACGGCTATGCCATCATGAAGTACGACGGCATGAGGGTCTACTGCGTTGTGACCAACGGCGACGGCCGGCAGGTTTACTCCAACATAGCCTATGTCTCGGTCATAGTGGATAATTGATTCTCTCCCATCATCGGAACGACCTCAGGAAGGCCGCAGCCATTCAGTAAAAAAATCCCCGAAGCCGGAGCGTATCGGTAAATTGATACGCCCGGTATCCCGGGGATTTTTTTGATTGATTGTTTGTTATACGAATCCGCTTACCGAAATATCAGCCCATACGTCTGCCTTTTCGTCCGCCGTTCTGACCGCCGGGCATATTGCCGTCCGGCGGGTTTCCTCCCGGCATATTGCCTCCGTCAGGGCCGCCGGGCATATTGCCGCCTCTCATGCCGCCCATTCCGCCGGAACCGTAGATCAGGGAATCCATCTGGACGGCGGTGCTGGCCGAGCCTGTGGAAACCGTGTAGGAGGCGCCTTTTTTGATATCGGGCGTGCTGATCACCACATTGTTGTAATTGTTTTCGGGAGTAAAGGAGACCAGGGCTTTGCCGCTGCTGTCTTTGAGAACAATCTCACTGCCGCTCGTCTGATTTTCCACATTCACCATCATGGCGCCCTGCGTCGATGATGTGCCGAAATTCTGCGCCATACCGCTCATTCCAGCCGCAACGAACGTGCCGCCCGTAATAACTGCCTCGCCGTTGAAGTCCAGCGCGGCGTTGCCGTTGTCGGCCGGGCCGGAAACATAAACCTCTCCGCCCGAAACGGTCACATCACCGTTGGAATCAATGCCGTCCCCCGATGAATTCACCCTGAGTCTGCCGCCGGAAATATTGATATACACGCCTTCCTGCGCCGCAAACTGATTCTGACCGGGTCTGCCGTTCATGCTGCTCTGATCGCTGCCTCCGGCGGAATTAAGACCGTCGTCAGCCGAAGTAACGCTGATATCGCCTCCGCTGATGTCAATGGTCATGCCTTCCAGGCCTTCGTAGCTTTTGGCAATGGTGACGGTGCCGCCGCTGATCTTCAGCGCAGAATCGGCATGAATTCCGTCGTCGCCGGATTTGATCTCAATGGTTCCGTTGGAAACGGTCACCTGATTGTTGGAGTGAATGGCGTCGTCGGAGGAATCTATGGTAACGGTGCCGTTGTTGACAGCGACCGAGCTGTCGGATTTCAACCCCTTTGCGCTGGAAGACTCCGTGGAGGATGGATCCGAAGCTCCCGCACCGGATGCGGATGAAAGCCTGATGACAGGAGCATCTTCGCTTTTGTCCGCCGACATATGCCTTCCTCTGCCTCCCCAGGTTCCCCAGTCGCCGTTGAATCCGCCGTCCTTTCTGGTACTGGCGTTGCTGCTGCCGCCGCCGCTTGTAACGGAAAGGGTGCCGTTGTCGATCTGAATGACTCCGCTTGCGTCCATGCCGTCGGTTCCGGAGGTAATGCGGAAGGTTCCGTCCGCGATATAGATATATCCCAGAGCGGCATCGTCATTCTCCGCGTGAAGCCCATCCGTTCCCGCGTCAATGCTGAAGCTTCCGCCCGCAATGCGTATGCTGTTGTTGGCGTCAAGACCCTTTTTCTCGGAAGTGATGGTATACGTGCCGCCCGAAATTACCAGATCGTCCTTGGACACGATGGCATGGCCCGAATTGGCGCTTATCGAAAGGCTGCCTTCACCGTTGACGGTGAGGTCGTCTTTTGAGAATATCACTGCGTCAACATTGTCGGATATTTGGGAATTCTTGTCATTTGTGAGCAGGTTTTCAGAGCCTTTGGCAAGGGTGATAAAGACCTTGTCGGCCTGTCTGACGTAAATGGCGGCGCCGGTGCTGCTGGTGATGTTCACTCCGTCAAGTATCAGGCGGATTTTGTCGCCGCTGTCTGCATCCACAACAATAACTCCGTCGTCAAGCCTGCCGGAAATCAGATAGGTGCCTTCTGATTTAATCGTGACGGTGCTGTCCTTAACACCGGCGCCATCGCCTTCCACACTCGCAGTGCTGCCTTCGAGCCTGATGACGGTACAATCCGACTCATCATATCCTGTTTCAATATCCCTGCTGCTGAACATGTCAGAAGTGTCGAGCAGCGCCACCGGAGTTCCGGCCCGGCTGCCGCTGTTTTCGGACGAGCCGCAGGCTGTGAAAGAGGCTATTACCAGAGCGGCCGTAATGACCGCCGTCATTTTTCTGATATTCATTTTGCATTACTCCCTTTGCATGTTTTCATTATACTCTGCCGATTCACGTTATTCAATCTCATTATTCTGTCTCCTGCCAATTGTCCGCTTTCGACTGATAATCCGCGTCAAAGCTCATTGGAAGCGCTTTCCTGACGGTGCAGGCTTATTTCAAGATTGCCGTTGCGGCAGCGAAGTTCGTCAATCAAGTCCTTCTCGCTTATGTCGGCCTTCAGCTCCACGTCATAAGACAGCTTGAAAAGGCTGCCCATATTGGTGGTCTTTACATTGATGAGTTGGTGGGAGACGGTGTATTTTTCAAACAGATCGTCAAAAATTCTGTCGTAGTCAAGGTTTTCCGGAATGGTAACCGTCAGCTTTTTGCGCTGTTCCTCGCCTCTGGCCGAACCGAATCCTGTCATGTTAAAGAGCAGCATTGCTCCGCACATAATGACAGCGAACGCGGCGGCATATCCGATATATCCCACACCGCAGGCCAGACCTACGCCCATTGCGGTAAAGATGGCGGCGATTTCCTTCGCCGTACCGGGAGCCGAACGGAAGCGGATAAGTCCGAATGCGCCTGCCACCGCAACGCCCGTTCCGAAATCGCCGTTGACCAGCATGATCACCATCGCAACCGCTGCGGGAATGACAGCCAGGGTAACGAGGAAGCTCTGGGAGCTGCGTGTCCGGAACTGATAAACCAGCGCCATGGCGGTGCCTATGACCAGTGCCGCTATGATACATGCGAAGAAGGTGGAAGTGCTGAGTGTTCCGGTTGCTGTGCTTTCAAATAAGCCTGTAAAAATATTGTCCATCATTGTAATATCCTCCGTTATGTGATAAAATCAATTGTTTCTGTCTGACGATGCTTCTTGTTGCGGTATAAGATTTCACACCGCCGCGCAGCTCACACTGTTTTTGGTGATTGCCTCGTACGCTCTTCCGTATTTGGAGAAAGAGGTCTTGAAGATTTTGTTTTCCGAAAGCACGGAAGTCAGCCAGAGCGGAATTCCGCCCGAGGTCTTGACCTCCAGGAGCGACGTGTTCGGCGGAAGAATCAATCTTCCGTAGGGCGCCTTGGTGAGCGACAGGTCGTAATCGCGCCACATGATATTCTCGTCAAAGGTCATGCGGAAACTGTCGTCCTCCCTGTCATAAAAAGCCTCTCTGTCGTATGAGATATACACCCTCGGCGCAAGATCTCTGTAATAAAATCTGAAATAATCTATTTCGCTGCCGATCTGACCTTCAAGGCCTCCCCTCAGGTCGCTGCCGAGGTAAAACGCCGCCTCACGCTCCGGCAGACTGATCCGCCGTTTGTAGACCACGCTCCGGTACTTCTTTTTCAGCTCGACAAAGACCTTGCCGCCGGAAGTCACTGTGCCGTAGCTTCTCACTCTCAGCTTTTCCTTATAGACCGGCTTGTCAAGCGAATGTCTGATCAGGTAAAAATCCGGTGTATCGTAATAAATATTGCAGATGGTGCTTTTGCCGAAATCGTCAGGCTTCATGTGCTGCTGCATGGCTCTCATGATGATATTTCTCTGACGGTTGGTGACCAGATATTTTATTTCGTATCTTTCAAAGATGCTGTTGTCCTTCATTCGGAATGACCTCCCTGTTTTTCTTTACGTGTTACAGTTTAATCCCCCAAACATAAATAAACTTAAAACCAAACAGGGTTTCCGGCTTTTTATTTATGAATATTGTGTGAACAGTTGCCGCCTTCAACCCGGAAATTAATTTTTCTTTATAAAAATCCATAATAAATGTAGAAATTTATGAAAAGATATGATATAATTGAATTAAATAATGATCTGCCTTGTCGCCCGAGGCGTCAGGGGCATATGATCAACAGGAGGAAAGTTATCGATGTTCAAAAGAATTTCCGCATTATTACTTGCTATAGCTCTTCTCGGCAGCATACAGGCATGCTCCATGCCTGACAATATCTTTGCCGATGACTCTTTTTCCAAAGAAGAACAGAACAGTTCCGAAGAAGCCGCCAACATCTACGACTTTGAATTTACACTCGGTGATTACCAGCTCGTTCTCCCGATGAATTACAGTGCGCTGTCTGTAAGAGGCTGGGCCATCTCCGACGAGGCCTCCGAAGGCGACGACGCAGCCGAAACGGCAGATGTCAAGGTTTATTCGGCCGATACCGTCATGGAGAGCGGCGAATACTCCGATTATGTACCCCTTGTAAAAGACAACATCGTCATAGGCGCCAGATTCTATAACAACGGCAAAAAAGAAAAAGCCATCAACGAGTGTCAGGTGGTAGGCATCCATCTGGACGCTGACAACGGCGAGCTGCCCTCCTTCATTCTCAATAAGGACGACCTCTCTGTCGGCAGCAAATACGATGTGGTACTCAATTCCTGCGGCAAGCCTTCCTACGTCGTCAATACGCTCAGATCCACAGGAGATGTCGTGGCCATCAACGATGTCAAACTCATTGATACCGATGAAGATACCAATGCAACCCTTTATTATAAACTCACGGAACACTCCTTCCTTGCCTTTACGATCGGCAGCTTCAAAGGAGCGGACAATGTGGTTGTCAACATCACCGTGGAAAATGACACCGAAGAAGAAAAGCCTTTCGATTATTCCAAGGAAAAAAGATATATTCCCGACTCAGTCGCTCTTTACAAAGGCCCCAACCTTCTCGGCAAGCAGTTCACCGATTTCTCGTACAAGTACGAAGGCAATCTTTACACACTGCCCATTCCTGTGCGCAAGCTGATTGACGACGGCTGGGAATTCGTAAGAGGCTACGGCGAAAGAGTGCCGAGCGGCACCACAGTAGACGGTCTGGTTATGCGCAAGGGGAATCAGGCTGTGACGCTGATGATTCATAACTACGACATCAAATACGCCCTTACCGCCATCAACTGCTATGCCGTCAGCATGGAAGCCTGCTTGACAGGCCCCAATGTCAATATCCTGATGGCAAAGGGAATCACTCTCGGCTCTACGGAAAAGGAGCTTGTCAACGCATTCGGCAAGGAATACGCAAAGCTTTATCCCGTGGAAGAAGAGGAGGAGGAAGGCAGCGAAACTGCGGACAATGCCGCGGACAATGCCGCGGACAATGCCGCGGACAATGCCGCCGACAAAAACAAAGCGGCAGCCGCCGCAAATACGCCCAACGTTCCCTCGGAACCGGAAAGATATGACATTCCCGACATGGAAGGCTACTATATTGAAAAGACCGTGGAAGAGGAATACACCGTTTATTCCATCGTAATGCCTGATGAAGTTCCGACCGTAACGCTGCCGGTATCCTATACGGATCTCGGAGATACAGGAGCGGATATGCTGGGTGAAGTCCGCAAGCATATTGACATCTATGTGTATAACCAAAGCCATCTCATCACCCGAATCTACATGCAGAACTGTCCCGAATACATCGTTGACGAAGCCAAGATTATTGAGCAGCAGATGGAAGAAGCAAGACAGAAGGAAAAAGAAGAACGCGAAAAGCAGAATAACGGCTGATGATCAGCCATTGACCCGGCAGGCTGCGGACATGCGATTGTGTGTGTCCGCAGCTTTTTTCGGAGTGCGGACGGCGCATCCATCAATCATCAAAAATTTTTCACCGTAAGGCGCCTGTTATGTGATGAACATACATAAAAATGAGCATTTGAAAAAACGCTTGACTTTGACGGACAAACTCTGTATACTGTTTTTTAAAAAAGTATCATTCAGGGGAAAGTGAAAAATTCATTCTGTTTGCTAATTAATTTGAGGAAGGAACATACATATGAAAAAGAAACCCTTTGTCACGCTCGAACAGCTGAAAGAAATCGAAAAGACCTATCCGACACCCTATCACATCTACGATGAAAAGGGCATACGTGAAAACGCGCGCCGTCTGAAACAGGCATTCTCGTGGAACAAGGGCTTCAGGGAATACTTTGCGGTCAAGGCCACTCCGAATCCTTACATTATGAAGATTCTCAGCGAGGAAGGCTGCGGCTCGGACTGCTCGTCCTACACCGAACTGCTGCTCGCAAAATCCATCGGCAATGTGGGCAGCGACATCATGTTTTCCTCCAACACCACACCCGCCGAGGACTTCGCTCTTGCCCGCAAGCTCGGCGCCATCATCAACCTTGACGACATCACCCACATCGACTTTCTCGAAAAGGTCGCCGGAATTCCCGAGACCATCTGCTGCCGGTTCAATCCCGGCGGATATTTCGAGCTTGGCACCGACATTATGGACAATCCCGGCGAAGCAAAATACGGCATGACCCATGAGCAGATTTTTGAGGCGTTCAGAATCCTCATGAAAAAGGGCGTCAAGCACTTCGGAATTCACAGCTTCCTGGCCAGCAACACCGTCACCAACGACTACTATCCGGAACTGGCCCGTCAGCTTTTTCAACTGGCAGTCGAGCTGAAAGAAAAGACAGGCGCCTCCATTGAATTCATCAACCTTTCGGGCGGCGTAGGCATTGCCTACCGTCCCGGTCAGGAGCCGAATGACATCATGGTCATCGGCGAAGGCGTCCGCATGCAGTACGAGAATATTCTGGTGCCGGCCGGAATGGACAATGTCTCCATTTATACGGAGCTTGGCAGATTCATGCTTGCGCCTTACGGTCACCTGGTGACAAAGGCAATTCACCGCAAGGAAACCTACAAGCATTACATCGGCGTAGACGCATGCGCCTGCAATCTCATGCGTCCGGCTATGTACGGAGCCTATCATTACATCTCGGTCATGGGCAAGGACGAACACGGCAAGAGAGTCATTTACGATGTGACCGGCTCGCTCTGCGAGAACAACGACAAATTTGCCGTTGACCGTGACCTTCCGGTAATAGATATAGGCGATTTCCTTGTCATTCACGACACCGGCGCGCACGGCTTCTCGATGGGCTACAATTACAACGGCAAGCTCCGTTCCGCTGAGCTTCTCCTTCAGGAGGACGGCACCGTAAAAATGATCCGCCGTGCCGAGACACCTGCCGACTACTTTGCGACCTTCGACTTTGAAGGCGCCACCATCAAGGTGGATTCCGAGGACAAGTAATCTTTTCAAAGAAACAATACAGCGGCCAGATCTGATGTAGGGAAATCGGATCTGACCGCTGTTTATTTTTTATAGAATGATTATTTCTTTTTCTTCGGCTTGATAAGAGAATACTCATCGCCCTCGACCTTGTAGGCGAATTTTTCAACCACCTTTTTGGTGTCGTATTGGGTCTTAGTGTAGGTGACGGTACCGGTTCCGTTGTCGTCGCCGTCCCATTTCACTGAATAAACATAACGTCCGTCGGCTTCCAGTGTTTCAAAATTGCCCAGATAGATGTCGTATTCCGAACGGAGCTTAAGCAGAGCATTGCTCACATCGGCTGATACGCCGTAATCGCGCAGTATGGCAAAAGACTCGTCGTGATAGCTGCTTATCTTAGCCTCACGTTCGATGGCTTTGAGATAAGCAGCCGCATAAACATCGCACTGACGATGCAGCTGACTGCTGATTTCATTGTCGCCCTGCGCGGAAATCGCCTTTTCGGCCAGTTCGGCGGGAAACATTTTCCTGACAGAAGACTCGAACAATCCTCCGTCCATGGTTTCCCGGGCTTCCCTGAAAATGTACTGACCGTTTTCCGATTTATCAAATACAATCAGAGTCGGAATACAGAAGGAACCCGTATTGTCCACCAGCATGCCGTTGCGGAACCCGTAACCGATGGTGCTGCAAAGAGCGTAAACCTCTACGCTCTTGCCCTTGTCAAGATATCCAAGGATCAAATGACCTTCACCCATGCACTCAAAATTGGATCGGGTCACCGGAGCATAGGCATATGTCTGCGCTCTACCGTCAATCGTTATGTCGGAGAGCGAAACCTCCTGATTGACAAAAGCGCTGTATGCGACCGCCTCGTCAAGCGCCTTGGGAATGTCGGTGCTGTACGTCCTGCGGAAAAATACCGAAACGAAAATCGCCACTATAATCGCGACAAAACCGATGCAGATAAATCCAAATGCGGTTTTTTTGTTGTTTAGCATAAAAATATTGCTCCCTTCAAGGCTTGTATATATTCTATTCTACAATATTCGACCCGAACTGTCAATATCATTAATACTAATTTTCAGCTAAAATCAGACATTCTTTGCGGCCTATTTTGCGCCCTGCGGCGTCATCGTCCTAGGCAGGCGCCAGCCTGCCGTTGTCCTGCTGTCGACGAGTCGACAGCTATTCCTTGCAGAACACAAAATATTCTCGCAAATAATTGTCTACTTTCAACCGAAAATTAGTATAACAAAAAGTTTGCAGCCATCATGCCATCAACAACCAAAATATTCCACACAAACTGCACACATCCGCCGCCGGAAAAGCCCCCGTCAACCGTCCCCAAAAACGATTAACGGGGGCTTTTCAAAAAACTGAGGTGATACCCTTGTAATTACGCCCGTTGTCTGAATGTAATGATGGCGCCGCAGTTCGGAGTGGAAGTCACACAGACAACTTCCCAGCCGTAAGCGTACATCTCATTGGCCTTTTCCTCGATCAGTCTTGCACGCTGAGCGGCATCCTTTGTAAAACCTATCACTACTGTCTTGTACATTTTTTGATTCCAGCCTTTCCTTTTTTGATGTTGGCTCTATTATAAAGCCGCAAGGTTAAGAAAAGGTTAAGAATTCGGTGATTGTTGGTAAAGAAAGAGCGTTTTCCATTCTTCGGCACAGTGACGGATGAAGTCACCTGCTTCAGTAATTCCCCAAAAATTTGAAATAGCTCATCTCGGTGCTGAGGGAACAGATTAAGGCGCAGACCCGTTCATCGTGGACATTGCCGTTGAAATCGAGGTAGAAACGGTACTGGAAATTCTGCCCCTTGAGAGGACGGGACTCGATTTTGGAAATATTCATGCCGTTGGCGGCAAATCTGGACAGAACACGGTAAAGGCTGCCGGTGCGGTGAGGGAGTGTAAATGTCAGACTGATCTTGTCGGCGCCGTCCCTGATGACCATATGCTTGGAAATGATGATAAACCTGGTCTGATTGCCGTCAATGTCCTGTATGCCTTCCTCCAATATGTCAAGGTCAAACTGCTTTCCGGCGACACTGGAAGCGATTGCCGCCTTGGAAGGATCCTTCCAGCGGGCGACATTTTTGGCGGCGACAGCGTTGTTGCTGTACTCGTTGGTGTTGAAGCCGTGCATCTGAAGATACCTCGCGCACTGAGCGAGCGCCTGCGGATGAGCGTAAACCTCTTTGATATCCTCCATTCTGGCGCCCTTGGGAGCGAGGAGACAGTGATTGATGTCCACGTCGGTTTCACCGACAATGTAGAAGCCGTGCCGTGTCAGCAGGTCGTAAACGTCGTTGACAGCGCCGGCGGTGGTATTTTCCAGAGGCAGCACGCCGAAATCGGCATATTCCTCCGTCACCGCGTCAAACACGTCCTGAAATTTGGCAAAGAACATCGGCTCGGTGTCCTCTCCGAAAAACTGCCTTGCGGCCAGGTGAGAATAGGCGCCCACTGTTCCCTGACAGGCAATCTTGGAGCCTTTGATGATCTTGCCGGCGGTCATGAATTTCTTGCGCAGCTTGCCGTCGTCGCCGTAGAGAAGCATTTGCTGATAAGTGCTGCTGATGTCAATAATGGTAGCCATCAGCGTGCGTGCTCCGCCGCCGAATTCTCCGCCGTCACGCTCCACATGCGCCAGAATTTCCTGTTCACGCTCCGGATGGTAAATGGGCGAACCGTCACGCTTTTTGACGGCTGCGACCTTCTCGGCGGCGTGCATTCTCCGCACGAAGAGTTCAAGGAGCTGTTTGTCAATCCCGTCAATTTCCCTGCGGACATCCGAAAGATCATAGTCATCGGGCATGTTGTTCAGTACATCGGAAAAACTCACAGCCTGCCTACCTCCTTCATCAGATCGGCCAGTCCTATGGCAACCGCCGATTCAATGGCGGGAAGCGCCCTCGGCACAATGCAGGGGTCATGTCTGCCGCCGACAGTGAGAATGGCGTCACGCTGTTCCTTGAGGTCGACGGTGTGCTGTTCCTGGGAAATGGAAGGTGTCGGCTTGACCGCCGCGCGAAGGATAATCGGCATTCCGTCGGTAATACCGCCCAAAATGCCTCCGTTGACATTTCGTGTGGTCACTATGCGATTGCCGACGATGGTAAAGGGATCGTTGGATTCGCTGCCCCTCATTCTGGCGACGTCAAATCCGGCGCCGAATTCGATGCCCTTGACAGCCGGAACGCCGTACACGATGGAGGAAAGCACATTCTCCACACCGCCGAACATGGGCGAACCGACACCGGCCGGCACGCCGACGGCGGCAATTTCCACAATGCCGCCCACACTGTCACGTTCGGAGCGTGCGTCGTCGATTCTGCGGCGCATGCCTCTCTCGGCTTCGGGACGGTTGAGAGCGAAGAATTTTTCCTGTAGTCTGAGGAGCTGCTCGGCGTTGACTTCCACCGGGTCAAACGGATCGTCATACATATTGCCGATGGCGTAAATATGACCGCCGACAGTGACGCCTCTGCGGGCAAGAATCTGACGGCAGACAGCGCCGGCAAAGGTCAGCGGAGCGGTGAGTCTGCCGCTGAAATGTCCTCCGCCTCTCACATCATTGTAGCCGTTGTAACGGACGGCGCCGGTGTAATCGGCGTGTCCCGGCCGGGGAAGCCTCTGAAGCTTGTCGTAATCCACCGAACGGGTGTTGGAATTCTCGATAACGGCGCAAAGTGGCGCACCGGTAGTGGTTTCATTGAGTATGCCGGAACAAACCTCCGGCATGTCCTCCTCCTTTCGGGGAGTGGAAGTGGAATCGTTGCCGGGCGCGCGGCGGTTCATCTGGAACTGAATCTCGTCAAAATCCAGCTTTTCGCCTGCCGGAAGTCCGTCAATGACCACGCCGATTCCGACGCCGTGGCTCTCGCCGAATATCGAAATTTTTATATTATTGCCCCATGTCGATGACATTTGCATTACCTCCAAGAGAATTGTATACATCAAAGAATGACGGATAGCTTTTGTTGACGCTGTAAGGCGTGGTAACGGCCACCTCTCCGTCAGCACACAATGCGCCTACGGCGGCCGACATCACGATTCTGTGGTCGCGGAATCCGTCCACCACGCCGCCTTTCAATCGCTTTACGCCCTGAATGATCAAGCCGTCGTCGGTGACCTGAGCATTGCCGCCGAGAGAATGAATCATGGCGGCGGTGGAAGTCAGGCGGTCGCTCTCCTTTATGCGGAGCCGCTCGGCGTGGTCGATGACGGTGGTGCCTTCACAGAGAGCGGCACAGATCGCAAGACACGGCACCAGGTCGGGAATCTGCTGGGCGTTGATGCGCTGTGCCTGAAGCCGATTCTTCCGCACCAAAATTTCTCCGTCACAAACGGATATCTCCGCGCCGAATCCTCTGAACAACGCAACGGCAGCCCTATCGCCCTGCACCGAATCAAGCCGCAGCCCGCGGAGAGTCAGTTCGCTGCCCAGAGCGCCTGCCGCAAGGAAGAATCCGGCGTGCGACCAGTCGCCTTCCACGGTGTATGCCTTCGGCAAATACTTCTGTCCGCCGGGAATGAACCAGCCGTTTCCGGTTGGCTCGACCTTCACGCCGAAATCCGCCATGCAGCTTACTGTCATATCCACATAGGCGGCCGATTGCAGCGGCGTGGTGAGCACAATGCGGCTGTCGCCTTCGCAGAGCGGCAAGGCAATCAACATTCCGGTGATGAATTGGGAACTGATGTCGCCCGGCATTTCGTAACGGCCGAATTGCAGCTTTCCCCTGCAGACCAGCGGAAGGCCGCCTTCGGAATGACACTCCACTCCGGCCTTCGGCAGCAGTTCATTGTACAAACCGATCGGACGGGTGACAAGCGTTCCCTCTCCGATAAATCTGCCGTTAATGCCGGCGGCGCAGGCGATGGGAATGATAAACCGCAGCGTGGAGCCGGATTCGATGCAGTTCACATCCACAGGCTCATTGGAGGCGTCTCCGAAATGGCCCCCTATTCCTTCGATCGTCAGTGTATCACCGCAAAGCTGCACCTTTGCGCCGAGCGCCGTAACGGCATTGATGGTTGCCTTCATATCGTTGGAAAGCTCTATGGGAGAAAGCACGCTTTTTCCGGCCGCCAGCGCAGCGCAGAGCATCGCCCTGTGAGCGGCGCTCTTTGACGGCGGAATGTTCACCGTTCCCCGAAGCGAACCGCCGCCGGGTATTTTGCATATCGAATTAGAATAATCGCTCATATATCCATTCCTCTCCGGACAAAGTCAAGCAGATCACCGCACGGGATTTTTTCAACAAAGGCATCGCCTATCGAATGAAGAAGCACAATGTTCATGTACTCACCTCTGCGCTTTTTATCCAGCATAGCCGCTTCGCAAAGCTTTTCCGGACTGAATTCACATTTGGTCGGCATTCCGCATTTGTTAAGAACAGTCTCGATTCTGTCGGCAGTTCCGGAACAGGAAGTACCTGCCGCTTCGCCTGCTCTCGCCATCATGAGCATGCCGATTCCGACCGCCTCGCCGTGCGCAATTCCTGTGTAATCGGCGCATTTCTCGATAGCGTGTCCGATGGTGTGTCCGAAGTTGAGCAGCATTCTTTCGCCCGATTCCTTCTCGTCACGCTCCACCACACCGGCTTTGATTTCAATGGAACGGGCGGTCAGTTCTTCTATCATAGCCATATCGGTGCCGTGCTCTTCGATCAATTCAAAAAGATCCGCCGATTGGATGCAGCCGTGCTTGATGATCTCGCCGAAGCCGTCGGTGACATATCTCGGCGGAAGCGTGCAGAGCGTATCCGCGTCGGCCAGCACCAGGCAAGGCTGATGAAAACTGCCTACCAGATTCTTGCCGCAGTCGAGGTCGATGCCGGTCTTGCCGCCGACAGAAGAATCATTCTGCGAAAGCACCGTCGTCGGTATCTGCACAAACGGAATGCCTCGCAGATAGGTCGCCGCCGCAAAGCCGCACATGTCGCCCGTCACGCCGCCGCCGAGCGCCACAGCGAAATCCGAACGGGACAGTTCGGCATCGGTAAACGCCCTGTACATTCCCTCGATGGCAGTCAGCCGTTTGTTTTCCTCGCCGGCCGGAAAGACATTGATATACGCCTTGTACCCCGCCGCTTCAAGCGAATTTCTTACGGTATCCGCATAAAGGGGAGCGACGTTGCTGTCGGACACAATCACACACCGTCCGGCTTTGGGCAGTACCTTTTTTATAAGCCGGCCGCAGTCTTGCAGAATACCTCGTTCTATGATCACGTCATACGGAATTCCCGTGTTGACATGTATTGTTTTTGAAAAACTCATTCGCCCAGTTCCTCCTTGACCATACGTCCTCTGCCGAGGATTCTTTCCAGTGTCTCACGATCGTTGGCCTTGATTGCGTCGCACATTTCGGTGATGTTTTTGATAAGCAGCTCCAGTTCCCCGGTAAGCGCGTCGGAATTCTGAAGGAAAAGCTCCGCCCACAGATGCTCGTTGAGGCGTGCGACTCTTGAAACATCACGGTAGCTGCCGGCGGAAAAACCCTTGTGATGAAGGCACTGAGGGCTTTGCACATAGGCATTGGCCAGCACATGGGGCAACTGAGAGGTAAAGGCAATCATTCTGTCGTGCTCCTCGGGAGAACACACCACCTGCATCCCGAATCCGATCCGTGAAGAAAAATTCCTCAGCCATTCCACCTGTTCGGCCGAACGCTCATCGGTGGGAGTGATGATAAAGCTCGCTCCCTTGAACAGCGCCGCTTCACTGTTGAAATATCCGCCCTTTTCTTTGCCTGCCATGGGATGAGTGCCTACAAAGACAAACCCGTGCTTCTCGGCAATGGGCGGCATTTTTTCGCAAATATACCGCTTGATACCCGAAACATCAATGACAAGCGCCCCCTTTTTGAGCCTGTCTCCGATTTTTTCCATGTATTCCACGGCTTCCTCCGGATAGAGTCCCAGAATGAGCATGTCGGCCTGTCCGATGTTTTCATCGGTCAGCTCCTCATGCACGGCTCGGTCCTCTATCGCCTGAAGCAGCGTCGCCCGGGTCCGGTTGCGTGCCATTATGTGATAATCGGTGTACTGAGCAATCGCCTTGGCCAGCGAACCGCCGATCAGGCCCAGTCCGATAATGGCTATGTTGTTTACCTCTGTCATATTGTTTTCGCCCCTTGAATATGGGAATTGTTATAAGTATGTTATTTTTTATAATATCAAATTTCAGCATCAATGTCAAGACACTTCAGCGCATTAATGCTTTTAACAGGGAAAAACAGAGGATATACACACTCGGCGCATGTATATCCTCTGAATCATTCTGATTTGACCGCCCTGTTCTTCCGTTCTATTGAAAAGCGGTTCGTCTCAGGCGGTGAATCATCCGTCACTCATTGCCGGAAGGTTCGTTCGGATCGCCGTTGTCGGAGCCGGCTTCGGAGGAGGAGCTATCCTGGCCGCCCGTTTCGGCGGTGGAGCTTTCCTGGCTGCCTGTCTGGGTAGTGGAGCTGTTTTCGTCCGACGAGGTATCGCCCTGGGAAGAAGTCGTATCCTCAGACACAACCGAAGAGGCTTCCGACGAAGTCACCTGCGGGGAGTTATCCGTCACAGTCACGGTAAAGGAAGCGGTAAAACCTCCGTCTACGGAACAGGCCGTAATGACGGAGCTGCCTTCCTTCTTCGCCTTGAGCAGGCATGAATCGCCTTTTCCGCTCACCGAAACCACGCCGGGATTGCTCGAACTCCAGGTACAATCCTTTTCACTGGCGGTCTGCGGCGTAAAATCAACCGAAACGGTAACGGAATCCCCGACATTCATGTTTTTGCTGTCAAAAGCGAAGGATATTTCGCCCACCGGAACCAGATTGGTGGCCGGATCCCTGTACTGACTCCAATACGAAGGTTTGGATGCGCTTCTGCCGAGAGGCGAACCGTTGACTATTTTGACATTCGTGCCGATCCAGCAGAATTGATAAATGAAATAGGCCGCCTGGGCAGTGGTTCTCATACAACCGGAGGAAGCGTTAGTGCCTATTTGCAAAACGCTGTCGATTGAGAGAGTTCCGAAACTCTTTTGCCCGTAGATCGGCCCGTGAAAAAACAGATTTCTGTAGTATTTACAGCAGTAAGGCGAATAGGCATGGCCCCAGCAGTGCCATTTTTCCTTACCCAGAATCTGAAAATCTCCCACAGGCGTGAGTGCGGCGGTACGTCCTGTGGCGGTGAGATAAGTCCTCTTGGGCACGGTGTACTTGCCGTTCTCGTCCTTACCGAATATGGTGATGGTGTGGGATCCTTTTTCCACATAAATGAAGTACGGCGAAGCGTTGACCGGAAAATCCTCAGGATTGACCGTGCCGCTTGCGGCAATCTTACCGGTAGGTTCCGTAGTTACTACAGCGCCTGTCGTGTCATCCACCACTTCCACGGGAGCCTCGGGATTGCCAAGGTCGATCTCACCCGTATTCACTTTCTCCTTCAGCACATATCCCACAACGAGTCTGCCGGGATCGCTCACCTTGTAATAGTCGCCTTCAGCAGCGTAAATCATCAGATCGCTGCCGCCTTCGAGACGGCCTTCCACCTCGGCGCCTTCGTCCGGAGAGACAAGAATATCGCAGTCCTCATAGAGCATTCCGGTTCCTATCACATCTTCTGTAATCTGATTGATGTCCGGGCTGTCTGTTTCGGTGACAAAAACGGTTTCCTTCAGGTCATAGTTGCCGTCAAATTCCTTTTTTTCTTCCTTTGAAAACAACATCAGGACGGCCGCGCATGCTCCTATCACAGACACCAGCGCGATCACGGTCAGCGCAGCAAGCTTGACACCGGTCTTTTTGGCCTCCCGACCGAAGCTGTTATTTTCAAAATCATCATCGGTGTTTTTGAGGGGAGTTTCAGAGGGGGCCGCGTTCCGGGGAGCGGAATCGTCATTGGGTTGCCTCATCCCGTCAGATAAAGGTTTTGACTGGCGGTATGCATTGGGATCTAAGTTGAGCGACTCGTTCGGATTAAAACCGTTCATCTCAAAAAAGTCGTTATTATTCAAATCTGTATCACTCCTGTTTATTCGTTTTCAATCAACACGTGAAAAATATACAATACCCGTACATCACAATAATCAACTATGTATTATACAATACTATTGGATAAATGTCAAATAAATAAATGCACAATCATGTGTGGAAAAAAAACTGTTTACAAATTCGCCCGGATCATAAATGACTGAATTGTAACCGGCAGATGACGGATCAGACACATTTTTCAGTCAATACCGAATTGACATCGCATGCAGGCTGTGATATAATGATGGCGTTGCAGAATAATTCAAAAATCGAGGTGAGTAAAGTGACAAACGGCGATAGTTGCGGCGGCAAATGTGATAGTATGACAAATTCCAAGCCTCCACACCGAATGATGAACCGAGCGGAGTCGCTTTACCGCCCGGTTGGCATACGGCTGTATTTTGTCACCTCTGTCTGATACCGATCACAGAGGATTTTTTTGCACGCCGTCCGGTGTGTTTCACATTTGTCCGTTACTGTTGGTATATGATAATGCAGCATTAATTATCAGACCATGAAACGGAGTGAACAAAACCATGTCCCAGGAAACAAAGGAAATCAAGGAAGCCATGACACAGGATGCTTCCGCCGCGGTCAGACCCGACTACGAAGGGGAAATCGTCGGCATCATCAAGGGCAATCTTTCACCGAAGGTAATGCTCAGCCGGCTGGAGGACTATCACGGCAATGACATTGCCCGGGCGATGGAGGCGCTCTCGCTCAACGAACGCAAAAAGCTGTACCGGGTATGCACGGTGGATATGCTGGCCGACACATTCGAATACATCGACGAGGAATCGGCGGGGGTCTATCTGGACGAAATGGATATTCAGAAGGCGGCCCGGGTCATATCCGAACTGGAAACCGACACGGCAGCCGATGTGCTTCACGAGATCAACAAGGAAAAACGCAGCCTGCTGATCGAGCTGCTCAATCCGGAGATACGGGACGACATACGGCTGATCGCATCATTTGACGATGACGAGATAGGCAGCCGCATGACCACCAACTTCATCAGCATACGTGAAAACCTCACAATCAAAGAAGCCATGAAGGAACTGATCCGCCAGGCCAAGCAGAATGACAATATTTCCACGCTGTTTACGGTGGACGAGCACGATGAATTCTACGGTGCGGTCGACCTGAAAGACCTTATTACCGCCGACAGTACCGACAGCCTGGAAGATCTGACAACCACATCGTTCCCTTACGTCTACGCCAATGAATCCATCGACGACTGTATAGAAAAGCTCAAGGAATACGGAGAGGATTTTGTCCCTGTGCTGGATAACGGCAACCGCCTGCTGGGAGTCATCACCGCACAGAGCGTCATTGAAGTGGTTGACGACGAAATGGGCGAAGATTACGCACGTCTGGCAGGTCTTATTGCAGAAGAAGACCTCAACGAGCCGCTGGCCGACAGCATGAGAAAGCGTCTGCCCTGGCTGATTATACTGCTCGGACTGGGCATCGCCGTTTCGGGCGTCGTGGGAATATTTGAATCGGTAGTGGCGCAGCTCACGCTGATCATGGCATTCCAGTCGCTGATACTGGACATGGCAGGTAATGTCGGAACGCAGTCGCTTGCGGTGACCATTCGCATGCTCACCGATGAAAATCTGATCTTCCGGCGCAAGCTGCACCTCGTCATCAAGGAGATGAAGGTCGGCTTCTTCAACGGAACACTGCTCAGTGCCGTGTCTGTGGTGCTGATCGGACTTTACATCATGCTTTTCAAGCAGAAGGCGGCGGTGTTCTCATTTGCCGTTTCGGGCTGCATCGGCGTTTCACTGGTGCTGGCCATGCTGATATCCAGCGCTGTCGGCACGCTGATTCCGCTCTTCTTCAAAAGAATCAAAATTGACCCGGCAGTCGCTTCCGGGCCGCTTATCACCACTATCAACGACCTTGTCGCCGTGGTGACCTATTACGGCATCAGCAAAATTCTGCTGATCGACATTCTCGGATTCGCCGGATAAATCAACCTGTATGACAAGGGGTATGGTCATTTGAAAAAGCTCCTTTCCAAAACCCGTGCCGCCGCCGACAAATACGGCATGCTGGGACAAAACGAAAAAATCGCCGTCGGGGTCTCGGGCGGCAAGGATTCGCTCATGCTGCTGCGGCTCATGGCGGCGATGAGAGACTTCCACCCGTCGCATTTTGAACTGACCGCCCTCTGTCTTGACCCCTGCTTCGGAGGAATTCCGGCGGATTATTCGGCGATAGAACGCTTCTGCGCCGGGCTTGAAGTGCCGCTGGAAATAAGGCGGTCAAGGCTGGGCGAGATCATTTTTGAGGAACGCAGAGAGAGCAATCCCTGTTCGCTCTGCGCCAGAATGAGAAGAGGCATCCTTCACAACATGGCGCTCGAACAGGGCTGCACCCGCCTTGCTCTGGGCCACCACATGGATGACGCCGCCGCGACATTCTGGATGAATCTCACTTCCGGCAGCCGAATAGGCAGCTTCTCGCCCGTAACCTATCTCGACCGAAAGGGAATCATTCTGATACGGCCGATGATTTTCTGCCGTGAGAGCGAAATACAGTCAGCCGCCGAACGACTGCAGCTGCCGGTGATGAAAAGCAGCTGTCCGGCAGACGGCTGCACGCAGCGCACTCTGGCGCAGACCACCATTCACGCGCTTGAAAGGCAGTATCCCGGGCTTACCGAAAAAATCATTTCCGCCATGCAGCAGGGAGATATTTCCGACTGGGGCGTCAATGAAAAATAAAAAAGCCGTGCGGCATGTGACAAACACGCTGTACGGCTTTTGGTTTCGGGATCAATCTGAAGAGAAGCTGGTCAGGCATTACTCGTCTGTGCTGACGTCCTCATCGTTTTCCTCGTCATCGGCGGCTTCTTCCGGCTTGGCGGCGGGAGCAGCCTCAGGAGCGGCGGTTTCCTCGGGCTTGACTTCCTCCTCGGCGCTGAATTCGAGAATATAACCCTCGTCGGTCAGCTTGTCGCTCTCCATATCATCGGTGCTGAAATCAATGATATCGTCATCGTCGTCAAGCTCAAAATCCTCAAAATCGTCAAACTCATCAAAATCATCGTCATAGCAGCAGCTGCACTTTTCCTCAAAGAACTTGCTGAACTTCTTGCCGATGCCCATAAGAACGGCCTTGGGAGAACAATCCTCGCCATTCTCATGTCTCTCAATCACTTCCTTAGCGACAACATAAGCGGCGGCTGCGGTAGCGCCCATTGCCACTATTTTCCAGAAATTGCTCATAATATCATTTCCCTTCAAAATGTTTATTTAACAGAACCACAGGTTCAGGTTACTTATTATTATAACACGTAAAAAAGAACAAATGGTGAACAAATATAGTTTTCTGCTGAATTTTTATAAAAGTTTTGTGTTTTTGTCAGATTTTTCAATCATTTCCCTCTTTTACGAGCAGTCTGTAAATGTCGCCCTTTCTGAGATTGGCGGCCCTGGCAGCCTGTTTTGCCGCCTCGCTCAGGGACATGCCGCCCTCGATGAGTGAACGGGCCATTTCGGCCGCCTCCTCAGGCGTGTAATGTTCCTCGGACGGCTGATCCGCCGCGCCTTCGACAATAATCACGAATTCGCCCCTTGGCGTCTCTCCGCCTTCGGGAGCATACCTGGCGGCGGCCTGCGAAAGTGTGGTTCGGATGACCTCCTCGTGCAGCTTGGTAAGCTCCCGCACGATGGCGATCCGCCTTTCGCCCAGTGCGTCGTACATATCGGCAAGCATGGCCGCCAGCTTGTGAGGCGCCTCGTAGAATATCATGGTGCGCTTTTCGTTTTTAATTTCCAGAAGGTGCTCTCTCCTGCTCTTTTTGTTGACGCTCAGAAAGCCCTCAAACGCAAATCTTCCCGAAGGCATGCCGGAAATCGCCAGTGCGGTCACTACGGCGCTCGGCCCCGGCACACAGGTCACAGGAATAGCGAGTTCGTGGCATTTGTCGACAATATTCTCTCCCGGGTCGCTGATGGCCGGCATGCCGGCATCGGTCACCAGCACACAGGTTTCGCCCGAAAGAATACGGGCGGTAATCACTTCACCGCTCGACCGCTTGTTGTGCTCGTAATAGCTGATCAGCGGCTTCTTGATGCCGAAGTGATTGAGCAGCTTCATGGTCACTCTGGTATCCTCGGCGGCGATAAAATCGCAGCTTTCCATCGCTTCAAGCGCTCTCGGGCTGATATCGCCCAGATTGCCTATCGGCGTGCCGACCAACATCAATTTTCCTGCCATTTGGATTGGTCACCGTACCTTCCGTAAATTTCACGCATTTCATCGGAGTAGCCTCCGCTGCCGTTTTCCACCATCAGCACCGGAAGGAATTTCACTCCCGGCCTGCCGCCTCTGCGGCCTTCCACCAGCACCAGCCACGGTTCGGCGGCGGGCCTTTGCTGCACCAGCCGTATTCTCTTTGGCTCAATCAGATTTTCGCGCATGGCGCAGATGACATCGGTGAGCCGTTCGGGGCGCTGGCAGACGCACAGCCTGCCGCCGAATTTGAGCAGATATCTGGCGGCCCGGCAGACGTCAGATGAATTGCACATAGTCTCGCTTCGGGCGATGGTTCTGCTCTCGCTCTTATTGGCAAATCCCGACCCGGCCGCAAAATAAGGCGGATTGCAGGTCACCAGGCTGAATCTTTCCCTGGGCAGATATTCCTCAATCCGCCGCAGATCGCCCTCCATCACCGCCAGTCTTTCGCCGTCGCCGTTGGCTTCAATGCTCCTGCGCGCAAGCTCACAGCATTCGTGCTGAAGCTCCACACCGATGACCTGACCGCCGGGGGCATCTCCGCACAGCCAGAGCATGGGAATAATTCCGCCGCCGGTGCAGAGATCGACCGCCCGGTCAATTCTCTTGGGTGAGGCAAAATCGGCCAGCAGCACCGCGTCGGTGCCGAAACGTGAATTTTTGCTCACATAAATTATTCTGCCGCCCGCAAGCGGTTCACTTGTGCAGTCGATCATACTGTTATTGATAAAAAATCAGCCCTTTTCCGACAGGGTAAATCAAACGGCGGAACGCCTCCGAAGCGGCAGCGTTCCGCCGAATGTATTTTTTGTAGAACGATTTTGCTCTGTGCTTAAGTAGGATTAATTACTCAGCAGAGGGAGCTCCGACAGGACATGTGTCAGCGCAAGCGCCGCAGTCAATGCATACATCGGGGTTGATGACGTAAGGTGTACCCTCGGTAATAGCCTCTACAGGGCAGCCCGCAGCACAAGCACCGCAGCCGATGCAATCTTCACTGATTTTGTATGCCATAAATAGCACCTCCATAAATTTTTTGCAGCTTCATTATATCACATCACATGCAAAAAAGCAAGTATTTCGACTCATTTTTTTATTAATTTTTTATACAAATAAGCCACTTTTATCCACTGTCAATTGCCTGTAACCGATTGCCGTTCATCGTCACCAAAACAGAACGGTCGGATTCACAACTGCATTATTCGTACACATTCATAACAAGGCCGGTGGTTGGCTTGGGATAGAAATAAGTGGATTTCTGGGGCATCTTTTCGTCCGCGTCGACAATGTTCTTGATGTCCTGAATTCTGGTAGGATTGAGAATAAAGCAGCACTGGTACCTTCCCTCGTCAACCGCCTCGATGGCCTCGGCGAAGACACGGGTGTAATTGACACAGTCCTCGTTGTTGCAGTGCATGACTCTGTCGAGCACCAGCCTGTGAAGAATACTGATATCAAGCGTTTTGAGCGCCTGACTGCTGTCCGGCATAATTTTATCCATCTCGTCGCAGGAGCTTCTGAGTCTGAGCAGATACCATGTGTCGTTGCCGACATACCACGCGGTGACCTTGCTTCCCTGTTCGTAATATTCGCTCAGGGTCGGTCTGATACTGCTCACGCCGTGAAATTCCTGCACATGAAAGTTTTCCTCTATGCCTTTGAGGAATCCCTCAACGTCCATATTTTCGACATTTTTAATCAGTCTGTGTGTAGGGAAGAGCGTAAACTGATCCTCGTCCATATTGACCAGAAGCATCATGACATAATCGCAGGGAGAACCTTCCGGAGCGCCTGCCTCACGGCACATATTGCGGTATTTGAGAGAGGTTTCGTATCTGTGATGTCCGTCGGCGATGTAGAGATTTCTGTCGTCAAAGTCACCGCAGAGTGCGTCCACGTCGGCTTCATCGTCCACCACCCAGAGACGGTGTGTGCAGTCGCCTTCCTCCGCCTCGATGTCAGGCTTGCGGCCGGTCAGACGCTCCAGCCTGGAAGCCGTGCGGGAATCGCCGTCGGAATAAAGGGAATAAATGGTGCTGATGTTGGAATGTGTTGCCTGAATCAGGTTGAGACGGTCGGCCTTCGGCTTGGAGAGAGTGAATTCGTGGGGCATAATGACGCCCTTTTCAAATTCCTCTATCTTCACCAGGCTGATGATGCCCCTGACTCTCTTGGTTTCACCTTCGATGGAGTACTCTTCCTCATAGATATACAGCGAAGGCTTCGGGTCACGCTGCATAATTCCGTCCTTCATCCAGCCGTCGAGTGTGGCGGCGGCAGCCGCATAGCGGTCAGCCACGCCTTCCTCCTCCACCGGAAGCTCGATTTTGACGATATTGTTAGGATTTTTGCGCAGGTAGCCAAGTCTCTGCTGCTCGTTGATAATGTCATAAGGAGGACAGAGCAGATCGTCCATCTCTCCTGCCTTCGCCGTGTAGCGAACGCCTCTGAAGGGTTTGATTTGGGCCATTGTTTTACATCCTTTCAAAGCTGTTAATTGATAAGGGAAAACCCCCGCTTATGTTTTTTCCTTCGGCTCAGACTGTTCGGATTGATACTTCTCAAAGAAGCCGTCAACAAAGTCCGAAACCTCCGATGCGTAGCCTGTCAGTGCATTGTAAAGCTCGTCGCTCATGACAGGTATCCATTTGTCGTCCTTGTATCTGAATTCCACGGTGATTTCCTCGGTCACCATGCAGTCTTCGAAGTCGCCTTTCAGCTGCGATATCAGCGAATTTTTCACCGCCTCGGCAATCTCCTCGTCGGTCTTGTAGGAACCGTTCTTCCATTCGTAATCCTTGGTTTCCCGCATGATGCCGGCAAGCGCCTTTTGCGTGAGCAATCTCATATCCAGGTGAGTGATCTCCACTTTCTGATGCGCGCTGAAGCCGGAAACCTCCGCATCGGACAGGGAGCGCACCGACACGCTCTTTAATATGAGACTCTGCAGCTGACCTTCGATTTCATCGTCAAGATCGGCCGAACTGACGGACAGGGTGTTGCCTGTCATCTCAACAGCGGATCTCAGATCGCCGTCGGAAATATATCCGCAGAATTCCTGCCACGCCACGGTCGGGTTGTTGTCGTCAGTCAGGCGGGCCGAACATGACGTCACCGCCGCCGCTGTCAGAATCAGCACCGCAGCGCAGCCTAATTGTACAATGTATCTGAAAAAACTCTTTCTCATTTTATCATTACTCTGTTATCTCGGTATTTTCAACGATAATCTCAGATAATTCATCACCTTCGGACTCGGGTTCCTCGGCTTCCTCGACGACCTCTTCACCAGAATCCTCCTGGGACTCATCCTCGGATTCCTCACCGAATTCTTCCTCCTCGGCATCCTCGACGGCGTCATCCTCGGAATCCTCATCGCCGCCGATCTTTTCCGAGCTGCCGGAAAAATAGCTTATGCTTGCCACATAGCCGATCAGCACCAGGGATACCGTGATCACATATGTAAGGCGGGACGCCATCGTCTCCACGCTGAACAGCTTGACCATCAGACCGAGCAGAAGGGCGAAATTGACAATAAGCGCCACCAGCTGAATGGCGGAAAAAGCAAGAAATCCGGCTGTG
>CAMHJC010000009.1 GCA_946185345.1 uncultured Clostridia bacterium | reverse complement strand
AATGGTTTCTTTGATGGCTGTGAGCAGTTCGTCATATGTTTCAAATGCGGGAATATCGGGGTTGTCCGCCTTGATTTTGTCGGTGCTGCGGAAGAGGAAACCTGCTTTGCTGGCCTTGATCATGCCAAGATCATTGTAGCTGTCGCCGCTTGCAATGGTGTCGTAGCCGATGGACTGCAAGGCACGCACGGTAGTGTATTTTGAGTTTTCCACCCGCATTTTGAAGCCTGTGACCTCGCCGCTTTCGGAAACAACAAGCGAATTACAGAAGATAGTAGGCCAGTCGAGCTTTTTCATCAGGGGAGTCGCAAACTGTGTAAAGGTATCGCTGATAATAATAACCTGGCAGATGGAACGCAGTTCATCGAGGAATTCCTTGGCGCCTTCCATCGGTTCGATGGTTGCGATCACGTCCTGAATTTCTTTAAGGCCGAGTCCGTGCTCCTTGAGAATGGCAATGCGGTATGCCATGAGCTTATCGTAATCGGGCTCATCGCGCGTTGTTTTTTTCAGTTCGGGAATACCGGTGGCCTCTGCAAAAGCGATCCAGATTTCTGGTACCAATACGCCCTCAAGATCAAGACAGGTAATATACATAATATCTTCCTTTCGGATATTGAAGTCAAGTGCTATTATAGCATTAAAATCCTCGTTTGTCAATCAAAAATCACTCTTTGAGCAGTAATTTTGCACAAAGAGTGATTTGTCGGTTTGTATGTTTGTACTATTTATTCAATTTGCCGCCACAGTATTCACCGCAGTGGTTGAAAAGGGATATTTCTTCATTGTCCGATTAGTCATCCTCACTGAAGGAATAGGCGGTAAAATCGTAAACCGTTTTGCCGTCTTCAGCGGCAGTGGCTACCCTGCCGTCTCTCAGGCTGATAAAAGGACTCCAGCGAAGCGTGTTCCCCTCGCTGTCGGTTATTTTGATCACCGCGTCTGAAAAAATATCACTGTAATTGCACTGCAGCACAAAAGGCGCACCTGTATCGCTGGCATACAGTGTATCCTCTTCCCTGCCCGCAAAATCGTCCTTGTCATCGTAAACTACCGATTTCACGTCCACATGTGCGTTGGGATCTGCCGGAATGACAATATAAAGATCATGGCCCAGTTTGGTGCCGACAAATTGATTATCGGGCATATCCTTTAAAAAGGGATATGCATTTATCATGTCTTCTTTGGCCAACAGATCGTCGTAATACTTGCGCTGATTCTTTATATCAGACAATTCCTCTTCTGCGTAACCGACATAATGAACACCGCACATGCTTTCTGCTTTTTTCAGATCGTTTCGCTGTGACACTTCCGGATTCCAGCTCTGTTCCGTGGATAGAATGGTCTGCGTTTTGTCTGATTGGCTGACCTGGCTGTTCTTGTCGGACGAACACGAATTAAGTGCAACGATCATAACGGCCGCTATCACGATTGACAGTAATCTGAATTTCATTTTGAATCACACTCCTGTTGAATATTATATCATAGAAATCAGCCTATTTCAACATTATTCGTGAATTGTTCGCAAATATGAATGGTACTCCTCTTTTAATAAGCGGGTAAAAAAATCACACCGTCATCCTCCGTGTTTCAGAAAAATGACGGTGCTTTTAAACAGGAATAATCAGCTGATTATACGTAAGTAAGATTCATACTTACAAACACATAAAGAACGATGGAAAGAATGGACACAATCAGAGAAATCCATGCGATAACAGATTTGGGATAGCTTTTGATGGCGCCAATGGAGATAACAATAGGGATAATCAGGAAGTACCACGGCAGCAGCCATCTGCTGAGGAAAATCGCTATGGCAAAAAGTACGGCCCATGTTAATACAACCACAATAATGGAAAGAAAAGCAGATTTCCGTGCTGTCTTTTTGGCGATGATCAGGCTGTCATCGTTGATAAGTGTGGTAGGTGAATAATTAAAGGCGGTTGATGTTGTTCCCGAATCGGGAGTAACGGTTGTTGGCAGCGGTGAGGATGCGGTTTCCGCCGCATTTGATTGTACGGGAGCAGCGGCAAAAGGCTGCGCAGGAGCGGTAGTCTGTACGGGAGCAGCGGCAAAAGGCTGCGCAGGAGCGGTAGTCTGTACGGGAGCAGCGGCAAATGACTGCGCAGGAGCGGCAGTCTGTACGGGAGCGGCGGCAAATGGCTGCACAGGAGCGGCAGTCTGTACGGGAGCAGCGGTATATGGCTGTACGGGTGTTGCGGCAAATGGCTGAGCAGCCGGAGAAATAGAAACAATTTTCTTTCCTTTTTTGGCACCGATGACAATCAGAATGATGCCGAGGATCAAAAATGTTCCGAAAAAGCCGTGAATAATGATGGATACAGAAGGCTCAGGAAATCCCGATATGGCATCTCCAAGAAGGAATACTAAGAATAAAAATCCGAAAATAATCGTAAGAATTATGCCGAAGACAAGAGCGACTATCTGTCCTCCGGATTTCTTTGTTTTAATGACAGGCTGTCCGGCAGCGGCAAAAGGACTGGCTGTCGGAACAGGATTGTATCCGGTTGCGGGAGCGTAATTAAATGTGGTCTGAGGAGCGGCCTGTGCGGCAGGTGCGGTCGGTACTGCGGGAGCAGTCGGTGTCGCAGGAGCAGTCGGTGCTGCGGGAGTGGCTTGTGCGGCGGGGGCAGGCTGCGGAGCGGCAGATATGGAATCAATGCTTGGCAAATCTACCTTTGGCAGTTCCTGAATAGAGTCCAAAGAAGGAACTTCTATGTTTTCAGGCCGTAAGTTGTTGTTATCCATCTCAAATAACATCCTTTCTACGAAAAAAAATCAATAAAACCCGTGTTTTCATTGTTATTAAATAAAAACACACTACTATAATACAATAGATTTTTGATATTGTCAATATTTTTTGTTATTTCAATCAAATATTTTGAATGATGAATAATAAAGTAATATGAAAATAACCGCCGGAAAAACATAGTCCGACGGTTATGGCGATTAATCAAATGATAGCTTCACCCTGCGTGCAGCACAGTGACAACCAATTCGGGATTGTCGTTGATCCGGAAGGTATGTCCGCTGTTGCCGACTCCTCTGCTGACAATCATCGAAGTATTCCCGCGCTGGTACAATCCTGCGGTATAGTCCGGAAAAAGGCCTTGATGGGGGGCATATAATCCTCCGATAAACGGCAGTCTGATCAGGCCTCCATGTGCATGTCCCGTAAAAGCGAGATCAATATTGTTGGCACTGTAGGCACTTATCAGCTCCGGACGGTGAGAAAGAAGGACGGTAAAGAGTTCCTCGTCATAATCCATGCCTGCGAGTCTCTCGCTGGCGATGGTTTCATCAGAAATGGTTTTATCAGTGACATTCATCGGATCACTTATTCCCGCAATGACGATTTCGTCATCATTGCGGCGAATAATGACATAGGAATTGTTTAGTTCTGTGACACCGATTTTGCGCATGGCTTTTGAAAGGGCATAATATTCACCGGTTCTTGCTTCATGATTGCCGGTAACGAAATACACCGGGGCGAAATGACTGATTTTCCTGATCAGTTCGACTGTGATGTTAACATCCGGATAACCGTAATCTATCATGTCTCCTGTCAGCAGAATCAGATCCGGCTTTTGCGACTCCACCTGGTCAACCAGTGAATTTACCAGCCTCTTATTGCCGCTGTTGTGAAAATCTGATATCTGTACAATGCGGAATCCGTCAAAACCGGGAGGTATTTTTTCGGAGTGAATATCGTATCTTGTCACTTGAAGCGCCGTATTGCCATAATAAACGTATACGGAAAACACTACGGCCAGCGCAAGAAAGCCGACTGCAATGAGCTTCAGTTTTTTGGGTATGGTTTTGAATTTCAGGTTTTTCATTTTTTTCAGTAATTACGGCAGAAAATCACGCAGTTTCTTGCTTCGGCTCGGATGTCTGAGTTTGCGCAGAGCCTTGGCTTCGATCTGCCTGATGCGTTCTCTCGTCACGTTGAATTCGGCGCCGACTTCTTCGAGCGTGTGGTTTCTTCCGTCCTCCAGGCCGTATCGCAGACGAAGCACGGCCATTTCCCGGGGAGTCAGGGTGTACAATGCGCTTTCCAGCTGTTCCTTGAGCATGCTCAGGGAAGCTGCGTCCTCTGGATTTTCCTGTGTTTCGTCCTTAATGAAGTCGCCGATGTGGCTGTCTTCCTCCTCGCCGACCGGCGCTTCAAGTGATACAAGATCCTGCGCAACACGCATAATCTCAATCACTTTTTCCTCGGGCATATCGGCGTATTCGGCGACTTGGGCAGTGGTCGGATCCTTGCCGTTTTCGTTCAACAGGTGACTTTGCGCCTTTTTGACCCGGTTGATATTCTCGACCATGTGTACCGGAATTCTTATGGTCCTGGCCTGATCCGCAATGGCTCTGGATACCGACTGACGGATCCACCATGTGGCATAGGTGGAGAATTTAAAGCCTTTGCTCGGGTCAAACTTGTCTACGGCTTTGATAAGACCCAGATTTCCCTCCTGAATGAGGTCAAGAAGAGGCATACCTCGGCCGAGATATCGTTTGGCAATGCTCACCACCAGACGAAGGTTGGCTTCACTCAGTCGTTTTTTCGCACTGGCGTCTCCCTCGGATATCCGGCGCGCAATGTCCTGTTCTTCCTCCGGGGTAAGCATTTCTATGGTGCCTATTTCTCTGAGATACATTTTTACCGGATCGTCAATAAAGCTGCCTTCGTAGGAGTTGTCATCGCTATCTGATGTAAGCTCGTCCAGAGAGACATCTTCGACGCTGTCCTCCACTATTTCAATACCGTTTGCCTCCAGCTTGTCATACAGTTTTTCCAGCTGTTCGGGGCTGAAATTGATTTCGGCAAGTGCGTCCAGTATTTCCTGATTGCTGAGACTGCCTTTTTCCTTGCCTTTTTCCACAAGTCGGCGGAGAGTCCCTTTTTTGTCTGTCGTGCTCATTGCTATTCCCTCCTCTGTTTATTGCTTAATTCAGAATATCGGTATATCTCACAGGATTAATATGTATATCCGTTGAGTTTGCTTCTGCGGGTGAACTGCCTGAGTTTGCGAAGCGCTTTGGCCTCTATCTGCCTGATGCGTTCACGGGTAACGTCAAAGCGCAGTCCGACTTCTTCCAGTGTATGGCATCTGCCGTCAACCAGACCGTATCTCAGCCTTATGACCTCGGCCTCACGGTCACTCAGCGTTTCCAGCACCTCAGAAATCAGGTCGTGAAGCATCATATTGCTCACAACGTCCTCAGGCGCCTTCTGTTCGTCGTCTTTGATGAAGTCGCCGAGATGGCTGTCCTCTTCCTCTCCTATAGGAGTCTCTAAAGAAACCGGCTCCTGTGAAATACGGATAATCTCCCGGACTCTGGCTTCATCCATGTCGAGAAGCTCTGCGATTTCCTCGGGACGCGGTTCCTTTTCGTTTTCGGCCAGAAGCTGCGCTTTGGCTCGCTTGACTTTATTTATGTTTTCCACCATATGCACAGGTATGCGTATGATTCTGGATTGGTCGGCAATGGCACGGGTAATTGACTGTCTGATCCACCAGGTTGCGTAAGTCGAGAAGCGGAATCCTTTGGTAGGATCGAATTTGTCAACCGCTTTGATTAGTCCGAGGTTGCCTTCCTGAATAAGGTCAAGAAAATGCAGTCCACGGTTCATATATCGTTTGGCTATGCTCACAACCAGACGAAGATTGGCGTCACTCAGACGCTTTTTGGCGCTCTCATCGCCCTCGGCAATTCGTCTGGCGATATCCTTTTCCTCCTCAGGAGTAAGCATTTCAATGCTGCCTATCTCTCTCAGGTACATTTTGACCGAATCGTCCACCAGAATTTCATCGCTGCCGGAATCGGCGGAAATCTCTTCTATGACGTCTTCCAGTGAATCTTCGACAATCTCAATGCCGTTGGCCTCAAGCCTGTCGTAGAGATTTTCCAGCTGTTCGGGGCTGATATTGACATCTGTCAGCGCGTCCATGATTTCTCTGTTGCTGAGGCTGCCCTTAGCTTTTCCGGTTTCGACAATCTTGCGGAGCGTTTCTTTTTTATCCGAATTATTCATTTTCATTCCCTCCCTCATTTTCTGGCAAAACGTTTTTTTCAAAAAGTATTATGTAAACCCTTTGAGCTTGCTGCTGCGTGTAACGTGTCTGAGCTTGCGAATGGCCTTGACTTCAATCTGTCTGATTCTCTCTCGGGTAACATCGAACTGCTGACCGACTTCCTCCAGCGTGTGGCATCTGCCGTCCGCAAGACCGTATCTCAAGCGGATTACCTCCGCTTCCCTCTCGGTGAGCGTGTCAAGCACTTCGGAAATGAGATCGTGCAGAATCATATTGCCAACTGCGTCTTCGGGAGCGGCCTGATCCTCGTCCTTGATGAAATCGCCGAGATGGCTGTCCTCTTCCTCACCGATAGGCGTTTCCAGAGAAACGGGTTCCTGTGAGACACGGATGATCTCCCGCACTTTTTCAACGTCCATATCAAGAAGCTTGGCGATATCCTCAGGACGAGGCTCTTTTTCATTTTCGGCTGTCAGCTGAGCCTTGGCGCGCTTGACTTTGTTAATCGTCTCAACCATATGCACCGGAATTCTGATGGTTCTGGCCTGATCTGCAATGGCTCTGGTAATCGCCTGACGAATCCACCATGTGGCGTAGGTGGAAAATTTAAAGCCCTTGCTCGGGTCGAATTTTTCGACAGCCTTAATCAGACCCAGATTGCCTTCCTGAATGAGGTCGAGAAACTGCAGACCGCGGTTCATGTATTTCTTGGCGATGCTGACCACAAGTCGGAGATTGGCTTCGCTGAGACGTTTCTTGGCTTCCTTGTCGCCGGACATGATTCTTTCCGCAAGTTCTTTTTCCTCCTCGTTGCTGAGCAGCTCGATCTTGCCGATGTCCCGGAGATAGGCCTTGACCGGATCCTCTACATAAATGCCCATAGCCTCGGCTTCATTGTAGTAATTGGATCGGTTGTCGTCGTCCTGGTCATCTATTACTTCAAGAGAATCGATTGACAGGCTCTGATCATCGTCCTCGATGATCTCAATTTCCATGCTTTCGAGTTTGATGTAGAAGCTCTCGATGGTGTCGGGATTGACGTCAATGTCGGCCAGAGCGTCCATTATCTCGCTGTGTGAAATGCTGCCCTTGGCCTTTGCCTTTTCGGCAAGCTCCTTTAAAATTGTCTTTGCGTTATTTGCTGCCATTTGTCTGATCAACCTTTCGTTGCTTTTGGAAATAAGCTTTGACCGGATGCTCCGGCCGCTGTATGCTGTATATATAAAATAAATTTGATGGAACAAATTTATGTCTTTTTTTTCCGCAGACGGTTCATCTGTTCGAGAAGCTCGTCCGGCGAAAGTTTGGCCGCATCCTGCGGTCTGGGAGTGGAATGTTCCGTCCTGATGATCTCAATGAGTTCGCCGAAGTCACCGGTTCCCCTGGATTCGCCGCTGTTGACGATACGGATGATTTCAGCGGTTTCGCTTTCGCTGAATTCGCGTGAGAGGAGTGAGACGGTCAATTCCTGCCCGGAATCGACTATTTCAATGAATTTGCTGTAGACCCGGCGGCCGAATTCCGTAACAAACTGCTCCGGAGGAAGCATGTCCGCCGCTTTTTTTATCAGATCCTGATGGGAAAAGAGCATTTCCAGAAGGGCGTATTCTGCGGTAGAACCTTTGAGATGGGCGCTGCGATCCGGATTGACCTTGCTGCCTATACCGGCCGTATTTCTGGCCATTTCACGGAATTCCTTTTCCTTTTCGCTCTTTTCACGTCGACGTGCGGAGGCGTCTGCCTGACTGAGGACGGCGGATTTTTCGATGTGAAGCCTGTCCGCAATGCGGGATGCGTAAACCTCACGTTCCAGCGTACCCAGACCGCTGAGATAATCGCAGACCTCACGAAGATAATGAAGCCGTCCGTCATCGGTGGAAATGTCGTATTTGCCGCCGATGCGCAGAATACTGTATTCAATGTCGTTGGAGCAGCCTTCCAGCAGCCGCTTGAAGCGCTCCGGCCCGAATTTCCGGATGAATTCGTCGGGATCCTTGGCTCCGGTTATCTGAAGAACCCGCACATCGAGTCCTTCGGCCTTCATGATGGGAATGGAACGCGCTATGGATTTCTGACCAGCCTCATCTCCGTCCTGGGACAGCACAACACGGTCGGCGTATTTGTGCAGCAGACGGGCCTGCTGAGGAGTCACAGCAGTGCCGAGAGCGGCGACGGCGTTGGTAAATCCCGCCTGGTGCAGCGCAATCACGTCCATATAGCCTTCACAGAGTATCAGCTCGCGGGTTTTGTCGTTTTTTGCGATATTCATGGCAAAAAGCTGGTTGGTCTTTTTGTATATCAGGGTATCGCTCGTGTTGACGTATTTTCCTCCGCCTGCGTCTTCGGTGAATTTTCTCCCGCCGAATGCCACCACATTGCCCTGAATGTCAATGATCGGAAACATCACCCTGTTGCGGAATCTGTCGATAAGTCCGCCCTTGCGTGAAGTAAATCCAAGATCGGCGGCGAGTATTTCTTCCCGTTTATATCCCAGGCCGTTGAGGTGGCTGACCAGCTGATCCCAGCCGTCGGGCGACCATCCCAGTCCGAAGCGGCGGATGATTTCGTCGGTCAGTCCCCTGGAATGGAAATATTCCAAAGCCTGCTTTCCCGCGGGAGAATAGAGAGATTTGTAAAAGAACCTGCCTGCTTCACGGTTCTGTTCTTTAATCCGCAGGCGCATGTGACTCAGACCGTCGTTTTTTCCTTCCTCGGGAACCACCAGACCAGCCCGGTTGGCAAGGAATTTTACCGCTTCAACGTAATCCAGATTTTCTATTTTGCTGATAAACGTAATGACGTCTCCGGCTGTCTGACAGCCGAAACAGTAGAAAGAGGACGTGTCGCCGTAGACGGTAAAGGACGGCGTTTTTTCCGAGTGAAAGGGACACAGCCCTTTGGAATTGCGTCCGCTTCGTTTCAGATTAACATATCCTCCGATCACATCGGTAATGTCATTTCTGTCCTTGACCTCATTGATAAATTCTGCCGGAATCAACCGATGCAAAACTCCTTTCCACAAAAAATCGTATCAAAAGCTCATGAGTGAACATCCCAGCCCTTTGGAATGAAAATATCCTTGTAGAGTTCCACGGCGTAGGTGTCGCTCATACCTGCGATGTAATCCGCCACCGCTCTTTTGATGCCTTCCTCTCGCATGATCTGACGGTATTCGGCAGGAACCTTGTCAGGATGATTGCAGAGATAATTGAAAAGAATCTCGATCATATCCTCGGCCTTGCCTTCCTCCGCCTTTGCCTTGCTTCCCTTGTAGATATTGCGGTAAAGAAAGGAATGAAGCTCGTAAAACGCTTTGGAAAATTCATCTGACATGCCTATGTCGCCTTTGGGACTGTTCTGGTAAACATTGAGAATCATGTTGTTGATGCGCTTTGACGAGCCTGTCCCCAGAATCTCCCTGAGATGAACCGGAATGTCGCTCTCGCTCAAGATGCCGGCCCTGATGCTGTCGTCAATGTCATGGTTCATATAGGCAATTTTGTCGGCGATGCGGACAATTCTTCCCTCGGGCGTGAATGCTTCGGGGCCTTTGGTGTGGCAGAGAATGCCGTCGCGCACTTCCTTGGTGAGATTAAGACCTTTGCCGTTGTTTTCCAGCTTTTCAACAACCCTTACCCCCTGTTCGTAATGCCGGAATCCTCCTGAAGAAGCGAGCACAATGTCAAGCACACGTTCTCCGGCATGTCCGAAGGGTGTATGTCCCAGATCGTGTCCCAGCGAGATGGCTTCGGTGAGATCCTCATTGAGCCGCAGAGCACGGGCAATCGTCCGGGAAATCTGTGCGACCTCAAGGGTATGCACCAGCCGAGTCCTGTAATGGTCATTGCCGGGCGCAAGATAAACCTGCGTTTTGTGTTTGAGACGCCTGAATGCTTTGCAGTGAATAATTCTGTCCCGGTCACGCTGGAATACCGTCCTCATTTCACAAGGAGGCTCCTTGCGGTCACGCCCCAATGAATGGCACGCATGTGTAGCCCAGGGGACAAGAACCAGCTCTTCAATGCGCTCCGTCTGTTCCCTGATGCCCAGTTTTCGGTCGAGTATGGTTTCTGTTGTTTCGTTCACGATCCAACACCTCCCCAATTGACGCCGTTTCTGACAAGTGTTTTTGTCTCTTACAAGATCATATACGCAGGAAGCGTGGTTTTTCCCTTTAATAATGTGACCTAATTTACACTTTATTTACATTTGAGGATACAATAACAGAGAATGGTAAGGTGAATTCTTATAATTCCGAAAATTATATTATATCATAAAGAATTCATAAAATACAATATTTATTTTAAATTAGTTACATAATGTTAATAATTTTATTGAGACCGAGCATAAAAACGCCGCTTCCCTTTGCAATCGGAAAGCGGCAGTCCTGAATTCAAAATGAGGAATCTTATTTGAATCCATTGTAATAGTTGATAAGCAGCGCAAGCGTAAGCACCGCCATAAAGACAGTCAGGGTGGTAAAATAGGTGCGGCGTGTGGCGTTTCTTTTGAAAAGCGATTTTGAAAAAACGATGATAACGGCAGAGGCTGTTACACAAGCAGCCACGTCAACGGCGGTAACGATTGACATCTCGGCAGCTGTTTCCTTGAGCAGGCTGCCTGCTCTCATGGCCCTGACGATGATATTCGTGCCGAGGATATGAGCGGCCGGCACAAGTGAGATGGGCAGAATGGAACGGCCGAGCGGTCTGTATCCTTTGCGGTAACACATGTAGGAAGAGATAAGAACGATAAAAATAATTGCAATGCATGCGGTTGTCATAATGATAAGCACTCCTGTTAAGATTCAGTATTTTACGTATTCACGGATTTATGGATTTATGAATATATAGATTTATTATATGTAAAACCTGCCGATATGTCAAGCAAAAAATCATGCGTTTTCATTCTATGAATAAACATATGAACAGAACCGGATTACACTGAGCAGGGCTGTTATTATCGATAAATGAATAAAAAATGAATAAAAATAAAAATCCGCATAAAAGTGTTGTTAATGTCAGCTCATGTGTGCTATAATGTATATAAAAATGAAAATGGGTAAATATCGTTTTTGATTGACGGTATTGCCCGCAACGGAGGAAGTACTATGCTGACAAGACGTGAATCACGACAGCAGGCGTTTGAATTTATATTTGAAAAATCATTTAACGGCAACGATACGGAGGATATTCTTCGCAACGCAGGCGATTCAAGGGACGCGGAAATATCCGATTACGCTGTGGAGCTGCTTCAGGGCGTATATGACCATCAGGATGAAATTGACGGTTATATCTCACAGTATTCGGTTAAAAGAAGTATCCGCAGACTTTCCAAAGTAGTGCTTGCGGCACTCAGACTGGCCATGTATGAGATACTGTTTGTGTCTGATCTCGACCCGACCATCTCCATTAACGAGGCAGTGGAGCTTACAAAGAAATTCTCTGGCAGGGACGAATCGGGCTATGTCAACGGAGTGCTGGGAGGATTTCTCAGGGCATATTCCGCAGGAGAAATAAAGCCTGCCGCTCCGGAATCCGGTGAAGCCCAATGAGTCTGATACTCGGCATTGATACAAGCAATTACACCACCTCGGCGGCTGTCTACGATACGGAAACCTGCGGAATGATTCAAAGCAAAATGCTGCTTCCCGTGAAGCCGGGTGAAAAGGGAGTGCGTCAGAGCGATGCCGTATTTCATCATACGGCTCAGCTTCATCAGGTCATTTCGTCGCTCAGGGATCAGTGCGGCGGCTTCGGAAGCCTGAAGGCGGTCGGCGTTTCCACACGACCGAGAGCGGTGGAAGGCTCTTATATGCCGTGCTTCACGGTCGGATACGGCACCGCGCGTGTCATTTCACAGGTGCTGGATATTCCCCTTGCGGCGTTTTCCCATCAGGAGGGTCACATTGCGGCGGCGCTGTATTCCTCGGATATGCTGTGCCTGATGAACGAATCATTCATTGCTTTTCATGTTTCCGGAGGAACCACCGAAGCGCTTCTGGTTAAAGGAACGGGAGGCGGCTTTGACGCCCGGCTGATCGCTTCGTCGCTTGATCTGAAGGCCGGTCAGGCGATAGACAGAACCGCTGTCATGCTGGGACTTCCCTTTCCGGGAGGCCGGCATCTCGAAGCGCTTGCCCTCGAATGCGGCGAGAGCATCAGATTCAGGCCCTCTATGAAGGGCTGCGACTGCAGTCTGTCCGGCATCGAAAACAAATGCCGCAGGCTGCTTGAGGAAGGTGCCTCAAAACAGTACATTTCAAAATTCTGTCTGACGGCAGTGATGAATTCCATAACGGGCATGACAGATGCCGTTCTGGAGAAATACGGCAGCCTGCCGATTATTTACGCCGGCGGCGTGATGTCGAACGGCATGATGCAAAGGGAGATTTCTTCCCGCTATGCCGGCGCACATTTTGCCGCTCCGGAATTCTCATGTGACAATGCGGCCGGGATCGCTCTGCTGGCAGACATCCACTTAAAACAGCGTCAGACAATTGCAATAGAATGAATTGGTTGTGATAATCATTGGGAGTTTATTCGGTCAGTCAGGTCAACAATTATATCAAAGGCCTTATGGACAGGGACAACCTGCTTCGTGACATTACCGTATCAGGCGAAATATCGAATTTTAAGCGGCACAATTCTGGACATTACTATTTTTCCGTCAAGGACGAAGGAGCCTGCATTTCCGCTGCAATGTTCAAGTGGCAGAACCGGAAGCTGAAATTTATGCCGGAAAACGGCATGAGGGTGCTGGTTCATGGGTGTATTTCGGTTTATGAGCCGTCGGGACAGTATCAGATCATTGCCGATGACATTCAGCCCGACGGAGTCGGCGCACTTTACGAGCAGTACGAAAGACTGAAAAAGGCGCTTGAGGAAAAGGGTTATTTTGATCCTGGACGCAAGAAACCGATACCTCAGTTTCCCCGGAAGATAGCGGTGATTACTTCACCGACGGGTGCGGCGATACGGGACATTCTGAATATCCTGGGCAGGCGGTATCCTCTGGCGAAGGTGGATGTGTATCCTTCGGAGGTTCAGGGAGAAAACGCACCGGCAATGCTGGCGCTGGCTTTGAATGCGGCCAACCGCAGAGCCGACTGCGACGTGATTATCATCGGACGCGGCGGCGGCTCGATGGAGGATCTCTGGGCATTCAACAGCGTAGATGTCATTAATGCGATCATCTTCTCGGAAATACCTGTGATTTCCGCTGTAGGTCATGAAACCGACTTTACGCTGAGCGATTTTGTGGCCGATCTGCGTGCGCCGACTCCTTCGGCGGCGGCTGAATTGGCCGTGCCGGACAGCGCCGGCGTACTCAATTATTTAAGCGTTTTCAGGTCCAGAACCGCGTCGGCCATGGAGCGGAAAATGACGATGGGAGAAGCCCTCATTGCTTCCGTAATGAATCTGCAATGCATGAAGAACCCTTTGTCTTTTACCGAGAATAAACACAGACAGCTGGATGAAATGATTTTGCGCATAGAAACCGCCGTCAACGAGCGGCTGAATTCGGGCGAATCAGACTTGCGTGAGCTTTCTTCCAAGCTGGTTGCCCTCAATCCGCTGGCGGTGCTGGCGAGAGGCTATTCGGCGGTATACCGGAATGACGTTCCGGTCAGTTCTGTCGGGTGTTTATCAGAGGGAGACAGGATCACAATCAGAATGGCGGACGGCTGTGCCGACTGCCTGGTGGAAAAAACAACAACGGAGGATATCAATCAATGAGCGTCAGTAAAAAAAAGCCAAAGAGCTTTGAGGCGGCCATGCTCCGTCTGGAGGAAATTGCCAACCTCCTGGAGGACGGCGAAGCCGAGCTTGCCAAGTCTCTTGAACTGTATAAGGAAGGTGCTGAGCTTGCCGCTTACTGCTCCCAGCAACTGAAAGAGGCACGTCAGCAGGTAACCATGCTCTCAAAGGAGAGTTATTCAGTTGACAATTCAGAAAACGACAAGGAGGAACAGTGACATGAGCAATATTGTTAAGGAAAGACAAAATGAGTGGCTTCCCAAAATCGAATCGGAACTGGACAGATATACTGCGGGCTGCGGATCAATGCATCCCCGGCTGCTTGAAGCCATGCGCTACAGTCTGCTCGATGCGGGAAAAAGAATCCGTCCCATACTCGCTCTGGAATTCTGCCGCGCATCCGGCGGCAATCCTGAGAATGCGATGCCCTTTGCCTGCGGCGTGGAAATGATACATACCTACTCCCTTATTCACGATGACCTGCCGTGTATGGACGATGACGAGCTGCGCAGAGGCAAGCCTTCATGCCACATTCAGTACGGTGAGGACACGGCATTGCTTGCGGGCGACGCTTTGCAGCCTCTTGCCTTTGAAACCATGCTTTCCGGCAGCAGCATCCGTCCCGATCTCACCGTGAGAGCCGCCAATACACTGGCGCATGCCTGCGGAGCGGCCGGTATGGTAGGCGGTCAGGTGATTGACCTTGAAAACGAGGGAAAGCATGTGGGACTTGATGAATTGCGCGTGATGGATTCCGGCAAGACCGGGGCGATCATCAAGGCTGCCTGTGTGATGGGCGTTATTGCCGCCGACGGCAGTGACGAAATGATTAACATAGCGGAAAAATACGCCGAAAACATCGGAATAGCATTCCAGATCACCGACGATATTCTTGACGTAACCAGTACTGCGGAGGTGCTGGGAAAGCCGGTTGAGAGCGATATCGGCAATGACAAGTCTACATACGTTTCCCTGCTGGGACTGGACAAGGCCCGTGAGGAAGCCGCCAGATATACGGAACTTGCCGTTGACGCCGTCGCTCCTCTTGGAGAAAATGCGGAATTCCTTAAAGAATTTGCAAAGATGCTTGCGAGCAGGATCAAATAAAGCTTGGAGGTAATCATCAATGAACGGCTTGAGGACTATTTTTGGTAATTATGTTTTGATTTGTTCGCTTTCCTCCTGGGCTACTGCGCAGGTGTGTAAGTTTATCATTAATTATTTTTTAAATCACGAGCTGAAATTTGAACGTCTTTCCGGAGCGGGCGGCATGCCGAGCGCACACTCGGCAACCGTTACTGCGCTTGTCATCGCCTGTGCCCGTTTTGAGGGAGTCGGCTCCACCTTCTTCGCACTTTCGGTGGCTCTGGCAGCGATCGTTATTTATGATGCGATGGGCGTAAGGCATGAAGCCGGCGAACATGCCAAAATCATCAATCAGATGAGAAAGACCGCCGCCGAAGAGGAACACGAAGATCCCGATTTCAAGGAACTGAAGGAAATGCTCGGACATACTCCGCTGGAAGTGGTTGGCGGAGTGCTCACGGGAATTCTCGTGCCGCTCATCATTCCTTTGCCATAGATAAGATAATATCGCCTTTTTATCAGATCATTATTGTAAGGGTGGTAATTAAAAAATGTCTGAATCCTTGTTGGATACGATCAATTCACCGGATGACATAAAAGATTACAGCAGAGAACAGATTGATCAGCTTTGCGCGGAAATCAGGGAACGCCTCATAGAAACGGTTTCTCTCAACGGAGGCCATCTCGCATCCAATCTGGGCGTGGTGGAACTGACGGTTGCCATGCACCGGGTATTCCGTTCTCCCCACGATCAGTTTGTTTTTGATGTGGGACATCAGTGCTATACGCACAAGCTGCTTACCGGGCGCAGGGAATGGTTCACAACGCTGCGCACCGAGGGCGGCATGTCGGGATTCCCAAAGCCGAGCGAAAGTATACACGATCCCATGATTGCCGGTCACAGCAGCACATCCATATCGGCGGCGTGCGGCCTTTCGGCGGCCAAAAAGCTCAAAGGAGACGACGGATATGTCGTTGCTGTCATAGGCGACGGCGCACTTACCGGAGGAATGGCATACGAGGGACTCAATAATCTCGGGCGTATGCATGAGCGTGTCATTGTCATACTCAATGACAACAAAATGTCCATCTCCAAAAATGTCGGCTCAATGGCCCGTTATCTCGCCGGAATACGCACCCGCAGAGGTTATATCAGGGTCAAGACCAAAATCTCAAAGGCGCTCCAGAAGGTTCCGTTTATTGGCGTAAAAATAAACAATGTTCTGTTTCGCTCCAAGAAGGCACTCAAGGGAGCGATTCTTCACAGACGGGGAACTATTTTTGAAGATATGGGTTTCCTCTATATCGGGCCCGTGGACGGCCACAATGAAAAGCTGCTCGAACGCACGCTGAACGTCGCCAAGTCCATGAACAACCGTCCGGTACTCATTCATATCTGCACCGTTAAGGGCAAAGGCTATGAGCCGGCCGAACTCAAGCCGAAGGTATTTCACGGCATTTCGGGTTTCGATATTGATTCGGGAGAACCGAAGCACGGCAGCACGACTTTTTCGGATGTATTTGCCGGGTGTCTCGGGGAATTTGCCGAGGAGGACGAAACGGTCTGCGCCGTCACCGCTGCCATGAAATCCGGCACGGCACTCACCGAATTCGCTTCGACCTACCGCAGGAGATTTTTCGATGTGGGTATCGCCGAGGGACATGCGGTGACTTTCTGCGCAGGTATGGCGGCCAACGGATTGAAGCCGGTTTTTGCGGTTTATTCCAGCTTTTTGCAGAGAGGCTACGACCAGCTCATTCACGATGTGGCGATCCAGAATCTCAACGTCACCATTGCGGTGGACCGTGCGGGAATCGTCGGTGAGGACGGAGAAACACATCAGGGGCTGTTTGACACGGCTATGCTGGGTACGATACCCAATATCCGTATTTATTGCCCTGCCTATTTCAGCGAAATGAAGCCTATGCTTTATAAATGCCTGTACGAATACAGCGGCGCGTCGGTTGTTCGCTATCCCAGAGGCGGCGAAAAATTCAAGCCCGAGGGATTTGACGCGGACGGCAGCGATTTTAACCTGATTGGTGAAGGAAGCGACACGCTGGCTGTCACCTACGGGCGAATCTTCGGCAATCTCTGTCAGGCGGCACAAAGGCTTTCGGATGAAGGCAGTAAAGTAGATCTGCTCAAGCTTGGACTTGTCAAGCCGATTCCGACCGAAGCAGTCAGAAAGGCGGCTGCCTATCAGAACATCATTTTCTTTGAGGAAGGCATCAGGCACGGCGGCGTTGCGGAAGATATGTGTGCGCTTCTCAGCGAATACGGCTGGAGCGGAAACTTCACCATACGGGCCGTTGATGACAGATTTGTTCCTCACGCATCTGTCAATTCATCGCTTGCCAAGCTGGGGCTTGATCCGGAAGGCATGTATGACATCATTTCTAAAGCGAAAAGGACGGAATAATTTGAGCGATAAAATCAGACTTGACACCGCTGTATTTGAAGCGGGACTTGCCGAGAGCCGTGAAAAGGCCAAGGCAATGATAATGGAAGGCATTGTCTTTGTCAATAATCAGAAGGAGGACAAGCCTGGCACACAGATTCGTTCCGACGCGAAGATCGAGGTCCGGGGCGAAAAACTGCCCTTCGCAAGCCGCGGAGGTCTTAAACTTGACAAGGCAGTCAAAGTATTCGGCATAGAGCTGAAGGATAAAATCTGCATGGACGTGGGAGCTTCTCACGGCGGATTTACGGACTGCATGCTTCAGAACGGCGCCAGGAAGGTTTATTCGGTCGATGTCGGATACGGACAGCTTGTGTGGAAGCTTCGCAACGACCCGAGAGTGGTTAATATGGAGCGCACCAATATCCGATATGTCACACCGGAACAGATTGAAGACAGTCTTGATTTTGCCAGCGTAGACGTTTCGTTTATTTCGCTGTCACTGGTTGTTCCGGTTGTGCGGCAGCTTTTGAAGGATGACGGAGAAATTATGTGTCTCATCAAGCCGCAGTTTGAAGCCGGCAAAGGCAAGGTCGGCAAAAAAGGCGTCGTCCGTGAGCCTGAAATTCACAGGGAAGTCATTGAGAAAATAATAGACCTTATGGCCCAAAACAAATTCCGCATACTTGGACTTGACTATTCACCAATCAAAGGCCCGGAGGGCAATATTGAATATTTAATATATGCGGCAAAGGACGACAACGCCGTTCCGTCTGACGAATTTGACATCGGCAGGCTGGTGAGCGAATCGCACAGTTCCCTTTAACGGCGTTGCGGACGAAGCCGCTCTGGAATCGGGGAATGAATAATGAAACTGCTGGTTACACCCAATAACGACAAGCAAGGGATCAATGACAGCACGGTGGCGCTTTGCAAGGCCCTGCATGAACACGGTGCGGAGATTGTCATGCTCAATTCAGACAGGGAAATGTACGGCGACTGCTGCGACAGCTCGGGCAGCAATATCAACGAACTGACCAAAAAATGCGACGCTGTCATCGCTATCGGCGGCGACGGCACCATTCTGCGTTCGGCAACCATTGCGGCGGTTTACGACAAACCTGTTCTGGGCCTCAACCAAGGGCGTCTGGGATATATGGCAGGCCTTGAGATCAGCGAGCTTGAGCTTATTTCACGCTTGTTTACAAAGGAATACGAAATTCAAAGGCGCATGATGCTTGATGTTTCGGTGCGGCTTGACGGCAAGTGCAAGTACAGGAATATTGCCCTCAACGATGTGGTTCTCTCACGCGGAGCAATGTCTCACATTATGGACTTCAACATTATGCACAACAGCGATGCATGTCTCAATTACCGTGCCGACGGAATTATTATCTCAACACCGACAGGTTCTACGGCTTATTCGCTGTCGGCAGGAGGCCCGGTGGTTGATCCGAGTGTCAAGAGCATCATTCTTACGCCGGTCTGTCCTCATTCGCTTTGCAACCGGTCGGTTATTTTTGCGAGTGATTCCTGTCTGGACATAGAGCCTAGCATCACCTATGACAACAAGCTCTACATGACGATTGACGGAGACGGCATATTTGAGATTGAGAAAGGCTGCACCGTACATATCAAGCGTTCAAAGGTCAACGCAAAATTTATCATTATCAAACAAAAGAGCTTTTCGGGAATTTTTACCGAGAAAATGCTACACTGATGTTTCGGGAAGGTAATGGATCATGAAAAACGGCAGACAAAAGAGGATTCTTGAGATCATACGCTCACGCAATATCGAGACGCAGGAGGAACTGATGCGCTGTCTTGGCGAAACGGGCTATTCCGTGACGCAGGCAACGGTTTCCAGGGATATCAAATTCCTCCGTCTGGTCAAGGTGCCGGACGGTTCAGGCGGCTATAAGTATGCGGAAACCGGCCTGAAGAATTCCGCCAACACCTCCAAATTTCTTGCCATGTTCACCGAAAATGCCGTGTCTGTCTCCCGTGGGCAGAATATCGTCTGTGTCAAATGCCTTACGGGAATGGCGCAGGCGGTCTGCGCCTCATTTGACAGCATCAACCGGGATAATATCGTGGGTACGCTTGCGGGAGAGGATACGATTTTTGTACTCTGCAAAACCGAAAAAGACGCGGAGACGCTTTGTGAAGAAATGCAGAAAACGCTGCTCGGCTGATCTTTCCGTATCAGCGGCTGTTTGATCCATTCGCACTGGAATAATTTAGTTTCACAGGACGGTTAAGTAATAATGTTAAGTAAGCTTTATATTGAAAATATCGCAGTCATCGAGCGCGCGGAGATCGATTTCAGCAAAGGTTTCAACGTGCTGACCGGAGAGACCGGAGCCGGCAAATCCATTCTGGTCGATTCAATCAATGCCGTTCTCGGTCAGCGCACCAGCCGTGAGCTGATACGCACCGGAGCCGATAGGGCTTTTGTCAGCGCTGAATTTGAAAACCTCTCCCCTGCTGCCGTCAAAGCTGTCGGGGAGCTTGGATACGAGCTGGACGGCGAAAACGGCGGCACACTTCTGCTGCGGCGTGAAATACGCCTTGACGGCAAAAACACCGTCAGGATCAATGACCGTCCGGCCAGCATTTCAGATCTTCGCAATGTCGGCAGACTGCTCATAAACATTCACGGACAGCACGAAAACCAGGCACTTATGTCCACTGACAAGCATATGAAATACCTGGACAGTATGGGCGGATATTCCGAAAAACTCACTGCCTATGCTGCGTTGTACAGGGAATATGCCTCCTCTGCCCGAGAGATGAGCCGACTGCGTGCCGATGACGCCGAAAAAGCGCGTCGTGCCGACGTGCTGAAATTTCAGATCAACGAAATAGAATCAGCCGATATTACCGTTGGAGAGACCGAATCGCTCAAAAAAAGCAGGGATGCCATTGAAAATTCCGAGCGGATCACCAATGCGCTCGGCGGAGCCTACGGCCTGATCAATGGCGGAGACGATTCCGAAGGCGCTCTCGGCATGCTCCAACAGTGTGCGGAACTTCTCCGGGACATTTCGTCTGTATGCGAAGGGGCCGGCGCTCTGGCCGAAAGACTCAGCGGCACGGTCTATGAACTCGAGGATATTTCTTCCGAAATCAACGCGATGAACGAGGAAAACGAATTCAATCCTTCGGAACTGGATGAGATAGAGAACCGTCTTGAACTGCTTTCCAGAATCCGCCGCAAGTACGGGGACGAACAGGAGACGCTTGATTATCTGGAAAAAGCGCAGGCGGAGCTGGATTCTATCGAACACTCGGATGAATTGCTTGCCGAACTGACCCGCAAGGCGCGTGACTGTTATCACAAGGCGCTTGATGCGGCCGCTGAACTGACCGGATTGCGCAGACAGGCGGCCGACAGATTCTGCGAAGCTGTCGGAAAGGAGCTTGCTTTTCTGGATATGCCTTCGGTCAGACTGGCGGTGGATATTCAGCCGTGCAATCTGAGCCTTACGGGAGCCGACAGCGTGGAATTCCTGATTTCCGCCAATCCCGGGGAGCCTCCCAAACCGATAGGCAAGATCGCCTCCGGCGGTGAGCTGAGCAGAATAATGCTCGCCATAAAGACCGTTCTGGCCGACATTGATGATATCGACACGATGATTTTTGACGAAGTGGACACCGGCATCAGCGGTCGAGCCGCTCACAAGGTCGGCGTGAAACTGCACGAGGTGTCCGCATCCCGTCAGATTATCTGCATTACTCATCTGGCTCAGATGGCAGCCCAGGCGGACACACACCTTCTTATCCGGAAAAATGTCTCTGACGGCAGAACATTTACCTCGGTGACTCCTTTGAATTTTGAGCAGCGTAAGCAGGAACTCGCACGTATCAACGGCGGAGATATCATTACCGAAACCATGCTCAAAACATCCGAAGAACTGCTCAACAGCGCCGGTTTTTACGCGTAATTGGCAAATAATAAAAAAATTGATAAATATTTTAAAAAAAATAACAAATATTTTTAAAATTATATTGAAATTTTTGCCGTTTGTTGATATAATTAATTATATGTAAGTTCCCATCATATGCGCAAAGGAATGATTTGAAATGGAAGGTACATCAAAAAAAGACGTTAACAGCCTACTTGCTTCTTTGATGAACGATGCCTACGAAAAAAACGGCAAGCTGCTTTTCATAAAATACAGCAATACGTTCACCATTAAATTTGAGGATGTTCTGGTGGCTTCCAACGACAACGAAAATGCCGTTCAGACGCTCTACCACGAATTTAAACCCAGTATGATGCAGGGTGCGTACGCTCCTCTCATGGACTGGATCGGTGCTCTCTACAAACGTTATTTTTCCGAGATAGATTATTCTTCGTTTCTCGCTGACTGCGACGTTTACCCTTTGCATATCAATATTTTCAAGACGTATTTTGAGTGCGGTACCTGTCGCCGTGTGGAAACCATCGTGCGCAATGAAGCAGAATATGAACATGATCAGTTTATTTCTGACATCATCAAGATTTTCAATACGATTGCTGATGTCATTCCTCTGCTGATGATCTTTGACAACCTGCAATACTGCGAAAAGTCTCTATTGGAATTTTTGGAAAAGCTGACCCATACAAGTACCGAAAAGCATTTCTCCGTTCTGGCGGACTTCAATGAAAAATACGAAGTGGACGAGTACATTCAGGATATGTGGGATGTCTTCTCCAGACGTATCGAAACCAAGAACATGATGCTTTACTGGGAATTTGACAGTATGATCGTCTCTGATAACCGTCATATTCCGTTTGTTCCCGATAAGGCTTTCTTCGGTGTCTATCTGATCATGCTCAACAACATGATCAATACGCTCTGTCTCGATCAGGCGCTGATGTATTTTGAGGTAATCCGTGCTAAGCTTGAATCCGGCGATATGTTTGTTACCGCTAAGGAAAGATATATTTTCTACAATATCTACGGCAACGCACATTTCCTCCACGCTGATTATGATGAAGCCATAGAGATGAGCGAGATCATGCGCGGTGTTTATATCACCAACAAGGATTTGCATGAGATCAATTACGAATACAATTTCAATGAACTGGCCTGCCTTGCCAATATCTACAAGCGCAATGAAGCAAAGGCAATGGATTACGTTCTTGAATGCAAGCGCATTGCCTATGGCAGCGGCGACGGATTCCTGATGTTCCAGGCTGATCTGCTTCGCTACAAGGCGATGATGAGAGGCTGGGACATGGAGTATCTTGTGTCGGCGTTTGGTGTTTCTTATGAAATAGACAACGACTTCCTTTCTCTCGCCCGTAAGTACGAATATCTCAATAACCTGGCTTATGTGGTCGCTTTCGGTTACGGCAACGACCAGACCTTCTACCGCGATTCGCTTAATTTCTGCGAGAGCCGTGAACATGTTGTAACCAGTACCAATATCGCCAAGGAGCTTAAAAATGACTTCCTGCTCATTCTGATGTGGGAAAAGCACATCAGATTTACCATCAGATACGGCTATTTTAATGTTGCGGACTATTATTATAAGTGTCAGCTGAAGATTTTTGAGCAGAGAGACTCCATGCGTGAAGCAGGCATTATCTACAACGGTCTGGGTTACAACAGAATTATCATGGGTCATTACAATTATGCGAGTGATTTCTTCAATTCTGCCATTGACGTCTGGTATAAGCTGGGCTTCGCAGATGAAATCGGTATGACGCTCTACAATATGGCGATCAATGAGATTCTGATGGACGAATACAGTGTGGCTATCGAAATGATTACCACCACTATCCGTATTATGAAATATCTCGACCAGATCAACCTCAAATACTGTAATATGTCCAAACTCTACGGTATGCTGGTTTACTGCAATTACAAGCTGCATATTGAATACAACGCCCAGTTCTATCTCAATAAGATGGAATACATCCTTCATCACCTGCTCTACTCCGAAGAAACACCCGACTACACCGCATGGGATAACGAGCTCTTCCTTTTCTATATCAGCAAGGCATTGCTTCTTAAGAAAACCAACCCGGAAGAGGCTCAGCGTTTCTTCGATAAGGCAAAGTATCACATGGAGCGTTCCGATGACCTTTATTTCTTCGTTTACATGATTTTTGCCATAGAGCAGTCGGCTTTTTACAAGGAAAAAGGCGACATGGATAATTTCAAGAAGGTGCTTAACAAGTGCATCGATCACTTCAAGAAGCACAACTGCCTTGAAAAAGCCGATAGACTGTTTGCCATCCTCAATAACAAAAATGTGGCAACCAAAAAAGTCGGTTCCGGTCTGAAGAAGGTCACTTCCTTCCAGCTGATAGAACTTGCCCGCCGCGTCGGTTCTGAGATGGAACTTGACACGCAGAACAAGAATATCCGTTATCTCTCGTCATGGCAGCGACTGATGAACAGCGATACGGTTGAAAATGTCAATGCCCTTTACAAGAAGGCTGTCAAGCTTATCAAGCGCAATTTCAATGTTGACAACATTTTCATGTTCACAGTCAACGGTGATGACGTTGTCACAGACTATGCGGATAAGAGTGTGGAACTGAGAAGTGTTCGTCTCAACAGCATTGTCGACTTTTTCCGCAATCCGCAGCAGCCTTTCGTTATCACCCGAACCGAGAAAAGATTTTATGACTACGCAAAGTTTGTGGACAATTTCGGATTGAATCAGGTGTTCTCGATGATGTGTGTGCCTGTCTACGACAGAGAACAGCTCACTCATCTGCTTATTGCGTACATTGACTCGCACGACAACTTCATTCACAACTATTTTCTGCTCGATGAAGATGATCTCAATATCATTAAATTTGCGTTCCGTCAGCTCATTGATTCTACTCACAGACTGAAGTCCCGTCTGGAAATTCAGGAAATGAATGCCAAGCTCGAAAAGACCTCCGTTACCGATATGCTTACCGGACTGCTTAACCGTCAGGGATTCGCAAAGTATCTTGATGAGGAATTTGACAAGCTTGCAGCTAAAAACAGAACCCGTGAGATTCCGACCACCGTGCTGTATATCGATCTGGATAACTTCAAGTTCTACAACGATACATTCGGTCACGATATCGGCGACGTGCTGCTTGTTTCCTTCTCCAAGCTGTTTAAAGACATTGTGGGTGAAACCGGTTACAGTGTGCGTTACGGCGGTGACGAATTCCTTGTTATCCTGCCGGATGCCAATTCCGACGAAGGCGTGAAGGTGGCGCAGGATATTTACAAGAAGCTCGACGAAACAAACGGATTCGAAGGCGAAATCAAGTCCAAGATGGGTCACGATTTCGAAGTGCCGAAAAACCGCAGAGTTAACTGCTCGATAGGCATTGCCACTTCTCAGGAGGCCAGCATGGCCGCCGTGACCGAAGCTCTGAAATGCGCCGACAGCGCACTCTATGTTGTCAAGAAGTCAACAAAGGGCAATTACAGAGTTTATCAGGGCGAATCCCGTGAAGACGCCGACAAGCTGAAAGCCAAAAAAGCATAATCATCCTACCCAATGCCGTGTTTCTCCCGCAAGAAGAACACGGCATTTTTTATCATAATTTATTAATTTATTCTGTTTATCTGTTTACAATTTATTGATTTTTTAACAACGGATTGATGTTATAATCAAATCAAAGGTACACAGTCGAAATGTCGTGATCATTCAGCGGCGTGCGGTAATTGAGGTACTTATTAATGGAGGTTTTTATTATGGCAAAGTTTGTATGTTCTGTTTGCGGTTATGTCTATGAAGGCGACGCAGCTCCCGAAAGCTGCCCCGTTTGCGGTGTCCCTGCATCTAAGTTCATCAAGCAGGAAGAAGAAATGACATGGGCTGCCGAGCATGTGGTCGGCGTTGCCTCCGATGTTCCTGAGGATATCAAGGAAGATCTGAGAGCCAATTTCAACGGTGAATGCACCGAAGTCGGCATGTATCTGGCAATGTCCAGAGTTGCCTATCGTGAGGGTTATCCTGAGATCGGCGCATACTGGGAGAAGGCCGCTTTTGAAGAGGCTGAGCATGCCGCCAAGTTCGCTGAGCTTCTGGGTGAAGTCCTCACCGATTCCACCAAGAAGAATCTTGAGATGAGAGTCGAAGCTGAGAACGGCGCAACCGCTGGCAAGACCGATCTTGCAAAGCGTGCGAAGGCACTCAATCTTGACGCAATTCATGACACCGTTCACGAGATGGCCCGCGACGAAGCTCGTCACGGCAAGGCATTTGCAGGCCTGCTCAAGAGATATTTCGGTTAATTTGTTTCCGTTGATTCAGATGTTCAAAAAATAATATTTTTCCGCAGCGTGTCGCTCAGTTGCAGCCGGCATGCTGCGTTTTTTCTGAATCAATTGAAAAAAACGTCTGCCGGAGTAGACAGACGTTTTTTTGTTAATGATTTCTTTTGCCTGCGGAAGTTCCCGGACGTAAAATAATCAAAGCCAGCAGCATAGCCGCTGCGGTCGTGGAAAGACTTACGGGATATACAAGCATGATATTATCAAAAGTCCTGTAATGCGGAAACACTGCGTAAATCCATGAGATTCTGACGCCGCAAATGCAGACGATGGTTATGACCGCCGGAATGAGCGACATGCCGAAGCCTCTCATATATCCGGAAGCAATCTCGTAGGTCAAAGTAAAAATATATGACATCAAAATAATCACAAGGCGAATATATCCGATTTCAATTACTTCCGGCGAGGCGTTGAATATGCCGAGAATCGCTCTGCCGAAAAGCAGAATACTGGCGACTGTCAATCCAAGAGCGGCGACTCCCTCTGCAAAACTCAGTAACATGGCTTTTTTGCAGCGAGCCAATTTTCCTGCGCCGTTGTTATGTCCGACAAATGTGGTGCAGGCCTGACTGAAGCTGTTGAGCACGTAATAGGCAAATACCTCGACATTAAAAGCTGCACTGGAGGCCGCCATAACGACCATACCGAGACTGTTGATGGCAGTCTGAATCAGCATATTGGCAAAGGCAAAGACTGCCGATTGCAGACCTGCCGGAATTCCTATGCGTAGGATCCGGAGCAGGATCTTTCCGTCAATGCGCAGCTTGGCGAAGCTGAATTTGATTTCCGAATCAGTGCGGATAAGACACACCATCAGGATAACCGAGCTGATCAGATTGGATATGACGGTTGCGGAGGCAACGCCTTCCACTGTCATGTTAAATCCCACAACAAACAGCAGATTCAGCGCCACATTGATCAATCCAGACGCAAAAAGAGCTGCGAGCGGAATTCTGGTGTTGCCGACCGCACGGAATACGGCTGCTTCAAAGTTGTAGAGCATTATCACCGGAATTCCGGTCATGTACACTCTGAAATACAGCACAGACATCGGCAGCACTTCGGCCGGAACATTCTGCAGGGACATGACCGGTTCGGCCAATAGCTCCCCGAGGACAGCGGTCACGATTCCCATAGCGAGCGCAAAGGCCACAGAAGTATGTACCGCTTTTGAGATAGCTGCACTGTCCCTTCTGCCGGCGGAATTGGCTATGACAACATTCGTGCCAAGCGAAATGCCGATCAGCAGATTGATGATCAGTCCTATGACCGGCGTGTTGGCGCCTACTGCCGCCATCGCCATGGCTCCCCTATCCCCCGTGAACCTTCCGACAACGGCTATGTCGGCGGCGTTGAACAGCTGCTGAAGGATTCCCGTTACAGCCAGCGGTACGGCGAATCGGAGTATTTTATCCCAAAGGCTTCCTTCCAGCATATTGATACTGTGTTTTGAGTCCGCCATCGTCTGATTCCTCCAAAACAATCATGTTTTTTATGCTACAAAGGATATTTTATTGTATGCGCCGAAAATAATTGTTAAGCTGTTGTTAATTTATTCGCTGCCGTTCAGCCTGCTCTTTTCGGCTGGACGTGCCTGCTGAATGTTAACAAATTGTGCTTGAATTATTAGGAAAATAGGATATCATAATAATAAAGATTTCATCCGATTTTTATAAGAGAGGATTATGATATATGGAAAAATTTAAAGATCTGAAATACGTCCGTCCCGATAGTGACACGGTGGAAAAGAAGCTGACCGCCTGCATTGAAGCATTTGAAAATGCGGAATGTCTGGATGATGCCAACAGGGCTTTTCTTGACTGGCAGAATGTCTCTGCTGAAATGAAGACAATGTACGTCATTGCGTATATCCGCAACACCGTCAACATGAAGGACGAATTCTACAACACGGAGATTGAATTTTTCAACGAGGCCATTCCGAAGCTGACACCTATCCGGAAAAAAGGCAGCGAAGCCATGGTCAAAAGCAGATTCCGTCCTCAGCTCGAGGAGATTTACGGAAGTCATTACTTCCATAATGCGGAGGTTCAAAACCGACTTTTGAATGATGAAATCATTGAACCGTCCATTCAGGAGAATAATCTCGGCACGGAATACTCCAAGACGGCCGCCGAATGTTCGGTGGAATTCCGGGGAGAAACCTGCAACTTCTACGGTCTGCTCCGCCACATGCAGTCCACCGACCGTGCGGAACGCAAGGAGGCATTTGAGGCCTGGGCCAAGCTCTACGAGGGTGTCGCTCCGACGCTTGAGGAACAGTACGGCAAGCTGGTGCGCCTTCGCTGCCGGATTGCCAAGGCGCTGGGATTTGACAGCTATATCGACTACATCTATCTTGCACGCGGACGCTACGACTACGGCGCAAAGGAAGCAGCGGAATTCCGTGAAGCGGTGCGCAAGTACATCACGCCGGTATGCGACAGGATGTACAGAGAACAGGCGGAGCGACTGGGTGTTGACAAACTGCGTTATTATGACGAGCAGCTTGTATTTCCTGACGGTAACGCCACTCCTATCGGCACTCCGGAAGAGTTGGTGGAAAAAGCCCGAAAGATGTATGCCGACATTTCTCCCGAGACAAAGGAATTCTTTGATTTCATGACGGAGCATGAGCTGTTTGATCTGATTACCCGTGAAAACAAGCATCTCGGCGGTTACTGCACTTCCATGCCGGTGTACAAGGCGCCTTTTATCTTCTCCAATTTTAACGGAACATCCGCTGATGTAGACTTTTTCACACACGAGGCCGGCCACGCATTTGAATTTTACTATGCCTCCCGGCAGCTTCCTATTCTCGAATTGGCCGACTCTACCAGTGAAATCTGTGAAATTCATTCCATGACTATGGAGCATTTTGCCTATCCGTATATGGAAAGCTTCTTCGGTGACAAGGCTGACAAATACCGCTACGCACACTTCACCGAAGCGATTAAGATTATCCCCTATCTTGTGTCGGTTGACGAATTCCAGCACAGGGTATTTGAAAATCCCGAATCCGGCCCCGCCGACTGGCGCAGGTACTGGAAGGAAACCGAGCAGAAATACATGCCGTGGCGTGATTACGACGGCAATGAATTTCTCGAAAGCGGCGGTTTCTGGATGCAGAAGCAGCACATTTTCCTTTTCCCGTTCTATTACATCGACTATGCGCTGGCTCAGATGGGCGCCTTTTCGCTCTACCGCAGAATGGTCGAAAACAACGGCGCCTGGGAGCATTACCTCAGGCTCTGCTCTATCGGAGGCATGTACGGATATTTTGAGACACTCGAGCGCGCCGGCATTCCCGTGCCGCTTTCGGATGAAGTGGTGAAATCCACCGCCGAATTTGCCGAAAAGCAGGCGGAAGTGTTCAAGTCCAAGCTCTGATCATGACTTTCGATCATTCCGAATAAGTAAAAAAGTTCACCTCATTGATCATTCCGTCGGGAATAAATCAGTGAGGTGATTTTTTTTCAATTGTCGATTCTCTTATAAACTACGCTGCCGTTGCCAGTTTCAAACTCGCTGATGCGTGCCTCTCCGCTGTCCACAAATCCCATGTAGGGATTGCCTTCATCGGTGTAAAAGACATAGACATAAAATGTCTTGCTCTGGTTGGAATTGTCCTCCTTATAGCGCACATACCCGGTCCGTTCGACATTGCCGCTTGCGTAATAGGCCGTAAAGCTGCCGTCTGTCGTTATTTCAACATATGCGGCAGACGGTTCTCCGTCGATGTAGTAGGTTCCTGCAAGCCGTTCCATCGGGTCGCTCGAGGATGATGGATCGCCCGCATTATCCTGCGAAGCGGACGGGAGCGTATCGGAATGGCCGGAACGATTCGGATCGGCACTGTCGCTGCCTTGGCCGCAGGAACAGAACAGCACGCAGAGAGCGGTCATCATTACCGCAATGAAAGCCGCTTTCCACCGTTTGAAATCTGAGCAACTGTAATACATACATAACCTCCGTTACTGGTTGGCGCAGGAAAGGCTCAGCACGTCAATGTCATTAAACATAAACTGGAGCCTGTGGGTCTTTTTGGAAGTGTGAAAATGACCGCAGTACCATTTTTTATAGTCAACACTCTCTTCTATTGTATCAAGCCATTCTTCGGTGCTGCTGTCCACACTGGTCTGGTCTATGCCGCTGATAAAGGTTTCAATCGGCTCATACTTGAACGGGCAGGTATGGCTGAGAATGATGTCCACCTTACGTCCGATTGCGTCAAGCTGCTGTTCGACGTACTGCCTGATCTCAGGTGAAGGCTGCTCATTGTCAAACCATTTGTAGCCTCTGGCAAGGCGGATGTATTTGTCCACGCTGTATGCGCCGCCTATCACAAGGCAGGAATATCGGTCAAAGTGATATACTTCCCCGTCCTTGGCGTAGCAAATCTTTGGAAAATCCTCCTCATACCAGACGGTGCCGCCGTGATATTCCTTGGTCTTGATGCCCGGAACATCAGAAGGACGCATTTCGTGATTGCCGTGAACGCAGAATGTGTCGAACGGAAACTGGTTGACAAAATACTTCTTTTGTCTGTCACGTTCGTCTCCGAAGTAATTGAGGGCTGCGTCGCCCAGAATAATCATCACGTCGCCCGGTCTTGGCTGCATCCGGGCCGCAAATTGAAAAAAGTGACTGAAATTTCCGTGCGTGTCGCCTGTGATATAGGTCATGTCAGTTCTAATCCCCTTTTGATCAGGTAATATCTACTCCCGCAAAGCTTGCCGCCGCATAAATCTGCACAAGGGGAACGTCCGGTGTTTCTGTCGGGATGTATTTATTGGTCACTCCGGCGAAACTGGTGGAGGTTCTCAGGTCGATTCTGCATCCTTGGGGCAGTTTGATTTTCACACCCGCAAATGCGGTATTGATCGAGATGGTCACGTCCTTGTCGATAATGGCATGGCGCAGGTCGAGAATTCCCGTACCGAATGTGACATCCATGCTGCATCCATGAAAGTGCTGACCGTAGTAATTCGGCCTTACCTCGCCGAATGAAACATCATGAGCAGGAAGGGAGCCGTTGTTGATGACAACCGGATCGATGGACTTTATCTTTTTTTTCCTTCCGCTGAAAAGGGCATTCAGAATGATGCCGATTCCGAAGAAAATAATGATTCCCGGAATGAAAAGCTTTTTGATATAGTCCACATATAAACCCTGATAGAACATGAACAGAACAACGCCCAGAGCGATAACGCAGAGTGATATGAATTTGTTGGAGCCTTTTCTGAACAGCATAATTACACCTGCGAGAACGACAAACATCGTCCACCAGCCTTTGAAAAAGAGGGTAAAATGAATGTAATTCAGTGCGCTGAGTCCGTATGCGACGCCTATTGCGATGACAAACAGACCTATAATAATGGAAGCGGATTTGTTTTTCAATTGATTACATCGCCTTTCTTACGAAACTATTATATGTAGATATGTAGAAAAGTTTTAACCTTCCCCTTGTGAAGAATTCTCTATTTTCTGAGAATTGGCTTTGATGCGGTCGGCAGTCCAGAATCCGACGGTAATCAGGGCCATATAAGGCACCAGAATCAGCAGACTCGGCAGAAGATAGAGGAACGGAACAGGTATCAGTTGATGGAACAGTTCCAGCAGAGGATTTCCGACCGGATCCATGGAATAAAAGTAATTGGCGTCAGGGTGAAGTCCGGTATAACGGAGCAGCAGATTCACAAGAAATGTGCAGAATGTGATGGCCAAAATAACGATACAGGTTTTGGGAAGGTCGACAAATTTCGGGCGATAAAGACCGAATGTGACGATGGCAATCGCCATAATGACGATCATGTAATGGGTGCCGAAATATCCCAGCATTCTTGGCAGGAAGATCGAATACTGATCGAATCCGGTGCCGGGCATGATGATCGCAAGCGAAGCGCATATCGAGCCGACAAAAAAGCAGAAGCTCATCAGCATCTGCAAGTCAAGAAGCACGGCAACGGGAATGAGGAGCATGTTGATGTTGCACAGCTGCAGCGGCAGCTCTCCCCACCAGTTGAAACCGCCGGTAGATGCGGTCAGAGTGTCAAATTCGCTGTCAATGGAAAGAAAGTATTTATAGGCGATAAATCCTATTAAGGTTGCCACGGCAGCGGATGCGATCACAATGCGCTTGGTTTTGTCAGACTTGTTTTTCATTATTAGGCTGGCCGCCACAAGCAGAATCACAAACAGCAGCGTTACACAGAAAAACGTCGTGTTAAAGGGCTTCATAATACATAAATCCATCATGATCGTTGTCTCCTTTTTATCGGCAAATTGGCCAAAATCTATAGGTCTTTCAAATTGAGTATAACACAACACACAATTCTTGTCAACAATAAAAGGTAATTAAAATATGAGGGTGAGAGAATTATTATCATTAAAAGATAAAATCAACAATCCGGCAAGCCTTACCACAAGCTGAATGCTCCTTCGACAGGTCTTTCCCGCACCGTATACTGTACGATCGATCCCGATACAGGTAATTACGATGTAGAGCGCGACACTAACCCGTATTCAGATCTGAAATACCGGCGTGACGGCAATTACATTGTATTCCGTGATATCGTGATGAAAGGAGACAATAAACCGTGGACGCCTCTCATGTTCAACGGTACGATGTACGGCGTTAAGGACAGTTCTGCTCTCTGGTACGTGAAGGACGGAGAAACAAAGCTGAATCTGTCTGTTGACAAAAGGCCTGTGATCGACAATGTCACCGTTATACCGGCTACCAATGACAACGGTGAACTGGACGTTTCCACCAATGCGGGTGTCGGCTTTTTCGGCACTGTCAGCGCAAAGTTTGACACCACCAACTTTTTGACTCAGGATGCGGTCGTTTGCAACATACATCTCAAAAACGTTAAAGTTGTGAATGATGTGTACAGATGTGACCAGAACGAAACGCTGATTAACGGCCTTCTGACCGGTGTCGGAGGATTATTGGGCACCATTCTTGATGGTACCACCAATATCGTGCTGGGCGGTAAGACTCTCAATCTCAAAGGCACGTTAAAGAGTCTTCTCAATGCGCGAAAAAATGATCCCTCTTCACTTGCGACAGGCGCATTTGCAGGACGTGTCGTAGGTAATGTGGTAATCAAGGATTGTCTGATTGAGCAATGTTCTGTCAAAACCGTCATCACTGCTTTTGAGGACGGAACAATGGAGAATCAACAAATCGTCGGTAAGGGCGGTTTTGTAGGATACGTCCAGGGCAACTTCCAATATGACGGCCTCAGTACCTTGCTGGGAGGAGCCACAGATACTCTCGCAGGCGTCCTTAATCTGATTCCCGGTGTCGGTCTGGGTGATTTGGTCACCATTCTGCTGGATAACGGAATCCCGACGAATAAACTGATTACCTCCGGCTACAGCAGTCCCACAATTGACAATTGTGAAGCACGCACGGTCTCATTGTCCAAAGAAACGGGCAAGCTTGGTGTCGGCGGATTTGTCGGTACCCAATGCGGCTCTACGATCAGCAATTGCAGACTGTCCGATTCTACGCTTGAAATTGTGGCTGACAGTTTTGGCGGAGGCTTCGCAGGCGTGGAGCGGGATGATATTATCAAGGCCACACTTGGCGATCTGGGCGTAATTGCCGGTAAACTGTATCCTCAGAGTGAACTCAACGGCTGTTCGATTCTGAGAAGCAGCCTGACGATTTCCGGAGGAGACTGCCTCGGCGGATTCATCGGCGTACAGGCCAACAGTTATGCCATCACCGATATCATTGATTCCTTCAGCTCGGTGACAATATCCTCCGAAGGCAGCTGCATAGGCGGTATTTCGGGCAGAGCTCAGCTCGGTTCGTCTTTCGGATTGTCAGAATACCTGATGAAAGATTCCTCGGTGCTCAGCACGGTCAAGGATCTTCTTACAGGAGCGCTGAGCGAGAATCCTTCACAGGCGTTGCTTGAGCTGGCAGGCGTTTCACAGTCAGCGATACTCGGATGCAGGATAGAGTGTCCGCTCAGCCTGACTACCTCCGGCAGCAAGATCGGCGGTATTGTCGGCTCGGGTGAAGCTGTGACAATCGCCAGATCCACCCAGAACAATATCAGACAGCTGAACAAATATAACAGGACAAATAACGGAGAGGCTCCCTCTCTTCCCGATGTAACGGAACAGTCCAATGTTATTTCCTCTATCTCCGATGTGCATGCCGGTACAGACTTTGCCGGAGGCGCGGCGGGACATCTTATTTCCGCCAACACCGGAAGCCTTCTCGGCGATACACTTGGTCTGAAGTCATACAAGGGCTTCCGGCTTTCCGATGTTGTCGTAAACGGCAAGCCGGATGGCTTTACAGTGTCTGCCGACAGAAATTATGCCGGAGGCGCGGTCGGATTTGCCATCGGCGGAGATGTCGGTTATGTAGATGGCAGCTATGAGGAACCTGTTTCCGTCACTAATCTTAGTAGTGTCACTTCCTTCAATCACGCCGGAGGATTTGTCGGCACAACCGGCCCGGACAAAGTGGCAGGCGGCAACGGTCTTGATCTCAATCTGCTCGGTCTGGATGTATTGAAGGTCAACAATCTTGTCGGATTAACAAGCGGTGTTCACACCAATTTTGTCAAATGTACCGTTAGCGGCATTCAATCCGGCTTTACGGTAAGTACGACCGGCGCACGTTCGGGAAGCGGCGACAAGACAGACTTCACTGCCGGCGGATTTGCGGGATATTCCACCGCAGGCAGTCTTTCCGGCGTGTCGGCTGAGAATGATCCCAATTTCACTGCGATTGATCTGCAACAGCTCGTTCAGCTTGAAGCCGACCTGATTCCTACCTACCAGAGATGCGAAGTCACTTTTGTCGATGATGCTGACGGTTTTGTTAAGGCCAATGCGGCCGGAGGATTCACAGGTGAATTCCGCAGCGGAACAGTCAATTTAGGACTTGATGAATCGCAGACCAACGGCGGATATGCCGTACACAATATTGATCATGTCGTTGGCGGAACATTCGCCGGCGGTTTCGGCGGCAAGGTATTCTCCGGAGCGCTGCTGCGTGACGGAGGAAGCGGCATAAGTCTTCTTGGCAGTCTCGATGTTGACATCACGGGATTAATGAATATTACCCAGCAATATCTTCCTGTCATACGCTACGCAGGCGTTGATTCCGAAAAAGGCTTTACAGTCTATGCCGCCTATGCGGAGGATAAAAACCAACCTTCCACAGCGGGTTATGCGGGAGGATTTATCGGTTACGGCAGCGGCATGGAGGTTTCATACTGCAACGTCAAAAGCCTGAAACACCGCAATGTGAGTGTGCCGGATCAGCTTGAAGATCAGGACGGCAGTCAGTATATGACTTTTAATCCGTCCCCCACACAAATACCTTATTCCGTCGCCGGTTCACGTTATGCGGGCGGATATATAGGTTACATGAATGTCGGTTCGGCTACCGAGTTGGGCGACGGACTGAAGCTGCTGGGAGAAGAAATAACCATCACTGACGTCATTAAGGGACTTGACGTGGTGGTTTCCACGATTGAACATTCCGATGTTTACGGCTGCGCAGGCGGCTATTCGGTGCTGGCTTCCAGTCATGTCAATCTCGGTAACGGCTCTTATGATGATGCTGGTGTGGGCTTTGCCGGAGGCTTTGCCGGTAAAATGCTGGGCGCCCATGTTCAGAACAGCAATGCCTACAATTTCGCCTACATCATTGGTGAAATTGCTTCCGGAGGATACGCTGGCGATATGGAACCGGGTGATGTTGCCGATTTGCTGGATTACAACGAATCCGACGGTATCATCAAAACGCTACTTGAGGGCGTTATCAATGACGACGATTTGCTGGCCGTGGTACAGGCATTCGTTCCGACGATCTATAACAGCGTTACCACATGTATTCCTTGCGGAGGCGCTGTCAGAGCGCAGAGTTATTCCACCAATATTGTGGTGGAAAATAATGATCTGTCCGTCAGACGAGGATTTGCCGGCGGATATGTCGGCCACGCGGCGGCGGCACAGATCTGGGGTTCCAGCAATGCCGCATGGAAGGAAGAACAAGCAAATTCAGGATTCAAGCAGGACTGCGATGCGATTCGTATTCGCTCGGTCTACGGTGCGGAATACGCCGGTGGATATGTCGGACTGCTTGAATCGGGCAGCACAGCCAAGGCAGGCAATCTCAGCGTGCTGGGCGGTCTTATCAAGGCAGAAAATCTGCTCGGCGCGCTGAATATGGTCTATCCGACCATTGAGTGCGGCAACGTATTCGGTCCTCTTGAAAAAGTCACCCCTGGAGTATGGAACGACTGGGTGAATTACGTCGGAGTGTACGGAGGTTTCAGTTCCGATCTCGCTGATATAGGCGAGCTTCAGTCGCAGGCCGAAGTGGATCGTTTTCTGGAACAGATGGTTTACGGATATCATGTCGTTGCGGGACGCAATACTTATGATCCGGGTGAATACACGAGACTGAGCGGCTGTGCAGGCGGTTTTGCCGGTGCGATGCATAGCGGCGTTATCCGTAAAAGCTCCGCCAACAATGCCAAGCTGGTCAGAGCGATGCGTGCGGCAGGCGGTTTTGCGGGCGAGCTGCTCACAAAAGGTCTTGTCGAATTCGGCAGCGCCAGCATTCTGGGACTTGATCTTGAACTGGGTTCCCTCCTGAACGTGACAGATATTCTCGTTCCGGTTGTGTTTGAAGCCGGCGTGAAAGGCTACCGGAACGGTCTGACAGTTCGTGCGGAAGGTCTGCCTACCGCAGAGATTATTCTCGACGCAGGCAGCGATCTGTTCTCCAAGCCGGTCAATACCGGCAGCGGTATGGCAGGCGGATTTGTCGGAGCCTGCTACGGCGGTCAGCTGGGCAACCGTGACGACGGACGCATCAATTTCAAGGTGGAAGTGCCGGATAAGGGTGTCTGGGTCAACAATCTGAAAACCGTGACCGGTACCAACTGCATCGGCGGTTTTGCGGGTAAGACTTCGTCCGCCTCCATTGCCAATGCGGATTCCTCCGAAACCAACAACGGATTTGTTCAGAGTCTTCTCGACAGCGTGGTCACTAATCCTTCCAAGCTGGTTGACGTTCTCAATGCGACCATAACCGTCATCGGAAAAGCGGAAGTAACCGCCGCTCTGGATGATTGGGGCATTGTGGTTGACGGTGAATACAGGGACGCCAACGATGCTGTCAGATACGCTTCATGCGCCGGCGGCTTTGTCGGTTCATCGGAAGCGACCGTATTCGGCAACAGAGAAGAAGAAGCCCGTACCCTTAAGGTAACCAATCTCCGCGGAGTTTCCGGCGGTTATTATTCGGGAGGATTCTTCGGCCTAGCGGATGTCGGAAGCGTCGCAGAAGTCGGAGACAGCGGCAATACGACCACCGTGCTGAATCTGATCAGTGCTGGCAATGTGAGCCTGCTCGATATATTCCGCAGCTACTTCTATCATGCGACAGTTACAGGCGTTGCGGACGGAATCATGATATTCGCCCATGAAAAATCCAGTTCAGGTACAATGAGCACCTATCAGGAAAGCGGAGCGGCAGGCGGATTCGGCGGAGGTCTGATGAACGGTACGGTAGAGAATTCCTCTGTCACCGGAGTGAATTTCGTTCAGTCGCCCAATTATTCCGGAGGATTTATCGGAATGTGCGGCACAAGCAGCGGCATTGGCGTTGACAAGGCAAAGGTTCAGGAGGCCGGCAATGAAGGCGGTTCCGGCAATGAGGGCGGTTCCGGCAATGAAGGCGATTCCGGCAATGAAGGCGATTCCGGCAATGAAGGCGATTCCGGCAATGAAGGCGATTCCGGTGAATCTGAGCAGAATATCTCTCCGGCCTCCGTTGTTTCCGCTCTCGGACTCGATCTCAATTTAAATCCTCAGCTGCTTAACGTGGTAGGATCCACTGTCACCAACTGTAAAGTGGCAGGTTACGATAACGGATTCATCGCAAGAACATCCAATACTCAGGTTGTAAATGATGATGTGATCGAAGCCGATCTGAAGGGTTCGTGCGCAGCCGGATTTGTCGGATTTGCCGACATGACCCATATCGAGAGCAGCGAAGTAACCAACCTCAAATATACAAAAGGTCCGCAGATCGCCGGTGGATTTGCCGGCAGAACAGCCATGAATTACCTCCTTGACGTGGATATTGATTCCAAGCTCACGGGAGTGATCGTCAGAATCATCAACGCACTGGTTAAAGCGCTTTATATTAAAGAAGCGCAGCAGGCCGATGTCGTTAATCTGGGCGGAGATTTTATTGGACTTAAGCTTTTGTCAGAAGGCGATCTCCTGTATGTCAACCTTTTGGGACTGAAGATTGGCGCTTCACTCAGCAAGAACGATCCCGAATACAATCAGGATGCGGTAATTGTCACCATAGGTTCATCCACCATCAAGCTGCCCTGCGATGATGAGAACGGCGTGGGAGATTCTCCCGATATATCCGTCACATTGATTGAGGGCAACCGTACCGATATCAAGTACTGCACCGTCAAGGGCATTGATGACGGATACGACGTCTACGCAGGCGGTGCCGATTTTGAAAACGACGGCACGGATTCTCTCGGTTATGCCGGAGGCTTCATCGGTTATAACGATGCCGGCATGGTTACGGAAAGCGGCTTCGAGCTGTGCGATGTGGTCAGGGGAACCGAAAACCTCATCGGGCCGTTTATCGGCTATACATTGCCTCGCAGCCGAGGCGTAGATTACCTGGAAGGCAAAGTGCTCGATTCCAACGATGAAGTGGTGATTGACAATAACAATCACTTCAAGATTTACCGTGCCAGCAAACAAAACTACAATCAGACCGACATGGACGAAACAAAGTCAGAAACATCTGAAGATACGAAGTTTGGAACACTTGACGAAACGGTCAATCTGAACCATGATCAATACAACCGCTATGATGTTGTCCATCTTGAGAAAATCCGCACGCACGCTGATCTTGAAAACGCGGTGGAGAGTCAATCCGGCGCCAACGGCATACCGCTGGAAGCCTATGTCTCACCTGCCATGGCGGTGCTTATGCTGAATACTCCTCTCGATGACAACGGTGTCGGAGATGTTCCTGCCGCAAGCGAACTGAAAGATCCCTGTGATGAGACATTCACCTTGACAGTGAACAAGATTTGGAAGGACTTTATCTTCCTTGATTCACATCCCGAACAGATTACTGTCAATATTGCACAGATCAATGCCGGCTCCAAACAGCCTGAGGAGCTGATCGTTGCAGGTTCGACCAAGGACAAAGCGGTTGTCGGTTCCTATCAGCTTACACTTAGCAGTTCTGACGGAAGCACATGGAGTTCTTCATGGCAAAAGTCCAAGGAACTGCCGGTTTCCAACAGAGTCGGCGGCAATGGATCGCAGTCTATTGTTTATTATCAGTACATTGTGACGGAAGTGTCGGTTGATAATTATGCGACCTCTTATCAGATACTAAAAGATTCAGCGACTGCCAATATCACCAACCGTTATAACGGACCGCTTCTTCCCAAGACAGGCGGTACAGGCATGCTGATGATGTACGCAATCGCCATATTCATGATAGTCGGCGGCGGAGTGCTGCTGATCATCCGTCTGACGCCAGACAAGCGCAAGGGCGGCAACAGGAAGGCCGCGGCTGACGGTGATCTTGATATTTCAGACTTCTCTGACTTCCTTAAGTATTTCAAGAAGTAATTTTTACGATTTCATTTTATTGACAAGGAGAGTCCTGCTATGAAGAAGCATTTGGAAACCATACTGATAATACTTATTTTTTTGACGGGACTTTCCTTGTTTCTTTACCCTACCATCAGCAATCTGCGCAATGAGATAGGAACATCCCGGTCGGTCAGGCAGTACGCCGACAGCGTCGGAAAACTTCAGGACGGTAGCAAACAGGATCTGCTGCGTCAGGCTGTCGACTACAACAGTGAATTATTCCGGAACAGCATTCATACCGAGCCTTCAAAAGTATCCGCTTCGGACTATGAATACCTGCTCAATATCTCGGGAGACGGTATGATGGGGTATCTTGAGATACCCAAAATCAACTGCCGGCTTGCGATTTATCACGGCACCGATGCAGCCACTCTGGAGAGTTTTGTCGGACATCTTCCGTCAAGCTCCCTTCCTGTCGGAGGCGAAAGCACTCACTGCGTCCTTACCGGACATACCGGAATGCCTGACGCACGGCTGCTCAGCGATCTTGACAAGCTGGCAGTCGGAGACATATTCACGGTTACTTCACTCGACAGGACACTGACTTATGAGGTCGATCAGGTGCTTGTGGTCGAGCCGGATGAAACCGATGCGCTTTCCATTGAGCAGGGCAAGGATTTATGTACCCTTGTGACATGCACCCCCTTCGGAATCAACACTCACCGCTTGCTTGTGCGGGGCCACCGGATATCAGAGTCCGCTTCCGAAAGCAACATAAGTGATCCCGATCTGATTGAATGGCTGTATGCCAATCCTGTCATGTTGGCGCTGGCGGCATTGCTGCTCTTGCTGATGATAACTTATGCCGTAACACGGCGAAATCAATATGAATGAGAGAACAGAGGAGATGAAAATATGAAGCCTATAAAAATGAGCCTATCGCTATGCCTGCTGTTTATGCTGTTTCAGGCGTTTTCCATGAAGGCATACGCCGATCCGCTGCCTATGGAGCCGGTTGATGTCGGTACTGAAACAAAAATTACACTGCAATATACCTATGATGATGTCAAGCTGCACGATATGACGGTTAATATGTACCGTGTGGGAGAAATGACAAAATCAGGCTCATTCATCATCAATGAGCCGTATAAAAGCGTTTATCAATCCAGCGATTCATGGGAACTTGCCGCTGAAAACATGGCAGCCAAGGCTAAAACCGATCATCTTGAACCCAAACGCACCGGCACAACCGATCAGAACGGTGTTGTCGTATTCGAGAGCAAAACAGGGGACAAATTATCCACCGGTCTGTATCTGGTGACGACCGAAAAATTGGTTTACAGCGACAAAGAAAAATATACTACCACGCCATTCCTGGTTAGTCTTCCGACCTTTATGGGTGAAAAACACAACGGCGTTGATTCGGTATGGAATTACAAAAATGTCACCGCATCTCCGAAGGTGAGCCGTGAAGGCGAAATGATCTATAAGGT
>CAMHJC010000008.1 GCA_946185345.1 uncultured Clostridia bacterium | reverse complement strand
CAGGGCGCAAAATAGGCCGCAAAGAATGTCTGATTTTAGCTGAAAATTAGTATAATTAAATAAATAACCCCAGACACCTGCCACGGCTGCCGGCAATACCATGCGGCCGGGCAGGTGTTTTGGTTGATAAGCTTATAAAAAAAGCCCGTCTCCACCGGAAATGAAGACGAGCTTTTGAAGTTATAGAATGGTTTGATTAATCCTTTTCTTTTACCAGAAAGGCCGAAACGGCAAATATTACGAATGTCACGCCCATAATAATCACGCTGGCCAGAAGGCCGCTGCCGTTGGTCAGCCATTCGGCGTAATTGCCGAGCAGAGGAACCGAGAAGCTGCTGCCCTTTCCGCTGATCTTTTTGTAAGGAATGACGCTGCCCGAACCGACCGTCACTGATGAACCCGCCTTGTTGTTGGCTTTGATTTCGGAGCCTACCGCAGTTTTCCCCTTGTAATAAAATGCGATATCGCCATTGGTTAAATCGCTTGGGGAAACTTCGCTGACAAAAGCGAGACTGCCGTCCTTGTAGATGCTGTTGGAAGCATTGCCCTTGACCGGACAGGCGGAATATCCCGCCAAAGGAAGAAGGCCGAACAGCGCAATAAGCACGGCGCATTGCAGCACAAGAAGCACTCCGGAAATGGCTCTGATGATTTTGACAATAATCATAATGATCAATCCCCTTTTTTACGGAATTTCTTTTTCAATTATCATTATATTACCATTTGCTCCGGATTTCAAGAGCAATTTGCAAACAATAGTAAATCCCTTGTTTTTTCGTCGCAATGGGCAACATGCGCATAAAAATATACCACTTGTGTAGAGACCTCTTGCATTTGCGAAACAGACCGTGTATCATAGGATCATAAGCAAAAGTAAGGCGGTGACGGTTTGAAAATTACGCTGAATCAGAAAGAGAGCGGAGAGGACGAGGTGATCATCAATTACACGGAAATGAACCATGAGATTGAGGACGTCATTCGTGCGGCAGGCGGACGGGAAGAGAAGATACCGTGCAGCAGCGGCGACGCTAAATACATGCTTCCGGTCAGAAGCGTACTCTATGCGGAGAGTGTAGACAGGGTGACGTTCATTTACACAGCGGAAGGTGTGTATAAAACACCTTATACGCTTCAAAATCTGGAACTGACCTATTCGGACAAAGGCTTTTTCCGCTGCTCCAAGTCGATGATTATCAATATATACCGCATTTCCGAGCTGCGTAGCGAAGCAGGCGGCAGAATCAATGTGGCCATGGAAAACGGCGAGCATGTCATCATTTCACGTAAATACGCAAAGTCATTCCGCCGCGAACTGAGGGGAGAGGAGTAATGATGATGGGGAAAAAAATTAAAAACGTTTTGAAAACAATGCTTCTCAATGAGATCGCCATTGATTTCAAAGCCTGCGTCTATTTTTTCTGCGTTGTGTTTTTTTACGGTGTCGTGCAGATTTGCCGGGGAAAAACCAATGTCAGCCTGTTGACTCTGGCTGAGATAGTGATAACCAATTACATCATATGCTATATACAGACCTATCTTTTTAATAATTTTTTTGAATCGGATCATTTCGGTTCCGTTGAAGTGGCAGGAATACTCACCTGTACGTTTTTGTATGTGGCAGCAAGTCTGATGATGAACTGGTTTGACGGGAGCGAACTGGTCACCGCACTTTTTGCGGGATTTATCATACTGACATATGTCTGCATTATTCTGTGCTTCATTGTCAAAAGAAAACTGGACACCAGACAGCTCAACAAGCTGCTGAATGATTACAAGCAACACGAAGGGAGAGATTGACATGTCTGAAGAATTCAGCAAAGCGATTGAAATCAAAGGACTGACAAAGACCTACGGCTTAAACCGAGGCATTGAAGACGTTTCTTTTGAAGTGGAAAAGGGTGAAATATTCGGTTTCCTCGGCCCGAACGGAGCCGGAAAATCCACCACTATCCGCTGCCTTCTCGGTCTGATAAAACCGACCGGAGGAAGTGCCGGGATTCTTGGGATGGACATCATCAGGGATCACAGAGAGATAATGAAACGAATCGGCTACATGCCTTCCGAGACGCAGTTCTATCCGTCCATGAAAGTTTCCGAGGTAATCAGATTTGCCGCCGATGTGCGTGGAATGGACTGCCGTGAGGAGGCGGCCAGACTCTGTGAAAGGCTGAAGGTGGACACCGGCAAGCGGATTGAGGAGCTTTCTCTCGGCAACCGCAAAAAGGTCGGCATCGTATGCGCCATGCAGCATAAACCCGATCTGTTTGTGTTCGATGAACCGACTTCGGGACTCGATCCGCTCATTCAGTCGGAATTTTTTGAACTGGTCAGGGAATACAATGCGCAGGGAACGACCTGTTTCCTTTCGTCTCATGTGCTGTCGGAAGTAAGAAAATACTGCGGCAGAGCGGCGATTATCCGTGAAGGCAGGCTGATTGCCTGCGACACCATAGACAATCTCGCTCACACCAATGCCAAATCCGTCTGCGTTTCGGGTATTAAGGACTTGTCTCTGGAAGGAATGAGCAAGGTGGAGCATCAGCCGGACGGCATGCAGTTTGTTTACAGCGGCGATATGAATGTGCTGATCAAGGCACTGGCCGGCTGTAACATCAGTGACGTCAGCATTGAGGAACCGTCACTGGAAGACGTCTTTATGCAGTATTATGACTGAGCAAAGGAGGAGAGAAAGCATGACACTTTACAGACACGAATTGAAAATGAACCGCATGAGCTTCATTATTTGGCTTGTAGGCGTGCTGGCGATGTCGGCCGGCTGTTTCTTCCTGTTTCCGCTGATAGACGATTCCATGGCGGATATGTCGGATGCGTTTGCCTCAATGGGCGGATTTTCGGCGGCATTCGGCATGGATAAGCTTTCCATCACCACATTGGAAGGTTTCTTCGGCACCGAAATCGGGACGATATTCGCTCTCGGCGGCGGAATGTATGCGGCGCTTCTCGGCATTTCGGCGCTTTCCAAGGAAGAAAGTTCCCATACAGCCGAATTTCTCCATACGCTGACGCTGAGCAGGAGCGGAATTGTGACCGGCAAGCTGGCGGCGCTCGTGACCTACCTGGTGCTGTTTGATGCCATTGCGCTGGGCGTATTTGTAGGCTCGGCAGCCATTATAGGCGAATCTCTCAGTATGAAATGCCTGATCGCCTACATTCTGGCTCAATTTGCTTCCCAGTTGGAGATTGCGTCGGTGTGCTTTGCGCTCTCGGCCTATTCCAAGCGAAGCGGTCTCGGAATGGGTCTGGGAATTGCGCTGGTGCTCTATGTGCTGGATATCGTCGCACGTATCACCGATAAGGCGGAATTCCTCAAATACATCACACCGTTCAGTTTTTCCAACGCCACCGATGTATTTGTCAATAACGGTTCTGTGGAAGCAATATCGCTCTGCATCGGTATTCTGGTAACAGCGGCAGGTATCGCGGCGGCCTATTTCATCTATAACAGGAGAGACATTGCCGCGTAAATTCTCATCCGTCGGGAGAACATTTGCCCATAGTCCTCATATTATGTAATGCGAGGTAAATCATCATCAATTGCCTCAGTTTTTCAAAGGAGGACATAATCAATGGGTGAAAAAAATGCACAGTGCATGGGCGCCAATGCCCAGACACTGGGTGAAAGAGCCGCCCAGTGCGGCCGCAGGGATTGCTTCAAGGAGGCAGTCTGCATCAATGCCGGAAGGGTTTATGACGCCTGCCGTGACAGAGAATGTCTGGAGGATCTGCAGGTATTCTTCGTGGAGCGTGATCAGGACATTATCAACAACGCACTCGGAGTTCGCCTGAAATCGGCTGACGTGGTGAATGTCATTATCGACACCGAGCCTGTACCCTTCAACAGAGGCTATTACTCGGTTGACATTACGGTCTACTTCTGTGTGAAGCTTGACGTCACCATGTCTCCCATCAGTCCGTCATGTGAAGTAAGAGGCCTTTGCGTCTATAACAAAAAAGCCATTCTCTACGGCAGCGAAGGCAGCGTAAAGGTATTCAGTTCGGACTATGTGGGCGGAGACGATGACGAGCAGAATATGCCGGCCGGCAATCTGCCGAAGGCGACCGTCCAGATTGCGGAGCCAATCGGACTCGGCGCAAAGCTTGCGCCGGTCTGCGAATCGCATTATCCATGCTGCTGCGTGCCGAACCGTGTGGCGAGAATGTTTGCCGGAAGCTTTGACCACCGACTTGCGGAAAAGGCGGTAAAGGTTACACTCGGCATATTCATGATCATTCAGCTTGAAAGACAGGTGCAGATGCTGGTGCCGGTCTACGATTTCTGCATGCCGGATAAGATCTGTGTTGACTCAGGAAGCGAAAGTCCCTGCGAGCTTTTCAAGAAAATCAGCTTCCCCGCCGATGAATTCTTCCCGCCAAAAGCCGGCGACCTGCATTGCAGCGAAGCTCAGATGATGCGCGGCCAGAGCGCCGGGGTGAGCAATTGCGGCTGCGGATGCGGCAACAACTGATTTTCCGTTTCTCTCAATAAGCCGAATCCGAAAACGGCGGCGCGGTTGCCTTGATTACGGGGCGACGGTGCCGCTTTTTTTTAGAATTTTTCAAAAAAACACTTGACTCTTACGTGACGTAATGGTTTATAATCATTTTCGGTTGATTGTAAAAGTAAAAGAAACAAGCAAGCGCAGCAGATAAAGGGTGATAAAATAGATATACCCGGCTTCGAGAGAAGAATATTTTTGCATAGTTAAATCTGCGAATTCTTCGTTTTACGCTTACGATAGGCTGGATGGTCTTTGCAGGGAGGTAAGGCGCATGGGGCAAACAGAAAAAACGGGTGAGCTTCTCACCGTCAGCGAGGTCAGCAGGCTGTCAGGCGTGAGTGTGCGGACGCTTCGGTATTACGACGAAATCGGTCTTTTGCCGCCGACCGAAGTGACGGAAGCCGGATACAGGCTTTATGACGAGCAGGCACTTCACAGACTGCAATGCATCTTGCTGTATCGGGAACTGGAATTTCCGCTGAAAGAAATCAGCGCCATCATGAGCGGCAGCAGCTTCGACATGGTGCAATCGCTGGAAAGGCAGATCGAGCTGCTCGAAAAGAAGCGGACGCACCTGGACAACCTTATTATCCTTGCAAAAGGAATCAAAGTATTGGGAGTGAACAAATTGGATTTCAGCGAATTCGATGTAAAGAAAATTGACGAATACGAGGAACAGGCGAAAGCCTCATGGGGCGGTACTGCCGAATATAAGGAGTACGAGCGCAAATCCGCCGGCAGAAGCAGTGAGGATAACCGGGTTCTCGCCGTCGGCCTGATGAATATCTTTGCGGAATTTGCCAGCCTTAAGGCACTGGCGCCGTCTGATGAAAGGGTGCAGACATTGGTGAAAAAGCTGCAGGATTACATCACGGAGAATTATTATACATGTTCCGACAAGATTCTGCTGTCGCTCGGCAGAGCCTACAGCGGCGGCGGAAGCATGCAGCATAATATAGACAGGTCGTGCGGCGAAGGCACCGCAGCGTTTGCATCGCAGGCAATTGAATACTATTGCGGGAGCAGAAACTGACGCAATATAAAATCCGTTCGGGCGAACCATGGCCTGAACGGATTTTTTGCAGGATGATTAGTTTTTGGAAACGCTGTCGGAGCAGATGAACCTGATTCGGTTGTTGAAGCATTTGATCTCGCAGGTTCCGGCCGTGTAAGCGAATTCACCGTCGAGCGACCAGTCGGATCGCGCGGAAGGATGAACGGTGAATTTATTTGAACGGGTAAATTCGATGTAAGGATTATTGGTTATTTTTTTGGAGAGAAGACTTTTGAGGATAGAATAAAGCTGAGCGGGATTTTCCGGCTTGCGGATCAGCATCATCTCCAGCTTGCCGTCGTTCAGCTTAACAAGCTTCGGGTCGTACTTCAGTACGCCGCCGAGTGAAGTGGAATTGGTCACTGCGCCGAAAAGATAATCGCCCTCGTAGGTTTTTCCTTCGGTTTCGATTCTCATATGCTCGGCGTGAATTCTGCCGATTTCCAGAGCGCCGTGCATCAGGTAGGAAGGCTTGCCGCCCAGGACATTCTTGATGCTCTGGGGCGTGCTGTAGGATGTCCGTGTAAACAGGCCGAAAGAGGAAACATAACCGAAGTATCTGTCGTTAAATAATCCCACGTCGATTCTCTTAGTATTGCCTTTAACGATGTTTTGAACGGCTTTTTCTATATTTTTCGACAGATGCATGCTTCTTGCGAAGTCATTGGTGCTGCCTGCCGGAATATATCCCAGTGGCAGATCGAGGTTGGCCTTGAGCATGCCGTTGATCACCTCGTTCAGTGTTCCGTCGCCGCCCATACAGGCAATGACATCGAATTTGCCGCCGTCGGCAATGACGAATTTTGTCGCATCGTTGCGTTTCTCAGTCAAATAGAGTTTGCAGTCGGTACCGTAATGCCTGAAAAGCCGGACAACCTTGACGGCGTTTTTTTTACCGGATCTGCGACCTGCGCAGGGATTAATTATCAGCATAATCTTCTTTTGGCTCATCAATATTTCTCCATTCAGGTGTGATAATGCACGAGGTTGATCTTATCGTATAATTATAACATACACTATGATTATTAAATTACTATGAACTTAGGAACTATGCAGAATTTAATCAGTCATTTTCTGCTTAAAAATACAGTATGCTTGCGTGTTTCAGAAAGTGAAATGTATCAATTATTTCTGCATAGTTCCTTATTGATATTTGCGGAATTTCGGCATGGATAATGCCTGAAACACAGAAGCAATCCCGCACAAATGAATAGTTTTTGGGAGCAGGCAGCCGGACAAACATAAAAAATCCGTTCAGGTACATCAATCCTCCAATGTGTACCGAACGGATTATGATTTTGACCAACTGGAGATAACGGCATAAAAAGGCGGAACCCTGCAGTTCAGTCGTCCTCACCTAAACCAGCCACATATTCAAGAATCATATTCATACCGGAAATAAAATTATGATACTCGTCGGTGATTTTGGCAAGGTATTCTCTGCCGAGATCCGTGATGCGGTAGTGAATTCTGCGGCGGTCATCGGAAATGGCTTTGCCGGCTATCTCTATGTAACCACGGTCTGACATGCGATAAATGACGCCATAAGGGTACTGAATTTTGCAGATGGCATTGCTCTGCTTGTCGAGAATGTTGAGAATTTCATATATCGTCATATCCTTTTTGCTGAGAAAGGAGAGAATCAACATCTCTGTAAGTGCCTTTTTAAGGTTTTCGGTTATCTTAGCGCTGTAATCTTTATTGCTTCCTCTGGGCATACGAAACAACCTCCTGTTTCAATTCTGTTGACATTATTTATTATAGTACATTTTTTGGCGAATTGGATAACAAATTGTAAATAAAGCGGTATTTACGCTCGATGAGTAATGAAATTAAAAACAAAAAATTGATTTTTTGTTAATACAAAAGGCCGCTAATGCGCCGTTGATGCGGAATAATTTTCCAACCAGACGATAATCGGATAAGGGTGTTCCTTTTCATAAACCCAGTTGTTGGAATAATAAGAGGGAGATTCATTTTCGAATGAGATGGCCGCACTGACGCTTCCGTCGTCATACTCTATAACACAGGCGGCGTACTCCTGATTGACCATAGAGCCGTAGTGGATCGTTCCTCCGATACCGTCGTGCATATGGACAGAACCGTTGTATTCATAAGGCAGATTGCTGCCGGTAGTGTCGCTGCGAACCGCCGTGTGAATCTGAAAGCAGCACAGCAGACGGAAATACACACTTTCACCCATCAGCTTGCGGAGATTGTCGTCGCATTTTTTGCTGAGCACGCCCATTTCGTACAGGCTGTCGTTGATGTAGCTTTCCTTGTGTGAGAAAATACCCGTTATCTGAGAATTATCCTGAAATCCCTCAAACGCGGTCCATTCTACGTAATCTCCGGTGGTCACAAAGGAAATATCCAGCTTGTCGGTTTCATTTTCGTCAAAGCAGAATTCAATATAGCTTCTGGGGTCCTCGGCATAGTAATAAGCGGCGTAACCAGCATCTGCGGAAACATTTTCTTTGAAAAATGCGGCGTTATCCTCGTCAAAGTCCGTTTCCTGGGGGATATATTCATTTGTTTTCTGCTCGAATCTCGCATGGCAGTTGGTCAGTTCACCTGCTTTGTTGCCGTTGTAAACAACCAGGGTAAAGTCAAATCCTTCGCTGTTGACGTTGGATATTTCGGCATAACACCTGGAAAAAGGAGAATCTCCCTCACGGTACCATGTTCCTTTCCAGTCGGAGGCGCTTCTGCCGCCTGCGGAGCCGCAGGAGTCAAGCGGCAGCAGCAGCGCTATCATTAATATCAGGCTGATTATTCTGTAAAATGCTTTGTAAGTCCATCTCTTTTCGGATTTTGCGTTCTTCTTTTCCACCATCCGTCATCTCCCGATCATTTTATCTGCATGGATATGCTGTTATCATATTATAATACATCCGGTCAATAAGGTCAATAGTCTTGCGACTTTGGAGGGTGAATTTCTTGTTTTTCTTTCTGCTGTATATGACGATATCGGTTATCCGGTTATATCATTTTCTTAATTATGTATTGACATTTGACCGTTATTTGTATATTATTAATAATGAAGAATGAGAGGGAGAACCAATCCTCCTTCAGTTATTATCCTGAAGGGGAGACTTATCATTCCGCATTGCGGCCAAAGGAGTTGCCTGTGGCAAGCGCCAAAGGCTTGGACTCTTTCTGTTGTGACGCAATTCTTTTCTTTGTTCTGACGGCAGAAGGTATTGGAGCGGCAGTTGGAACTCAGCCGCTCGAAAAAAATGGATCCATCAAAAGGAACTGTGACTTTTTTCTCAGTCGGTAATCTGCAAAAGCAGGTTAAAATAAATTTTCCGGAAAGGAAGTTTTTTTATGAACAATCAAGGCAATCAGTTCAATCAAGGCAATCAGAACTTTCAGCCGACGCAGCCTCAGCAGGGGTTTGTTCCTCCCGCACAAAACAGGCAGTATGCGGCTCCCAAGCCGCCCAAGCCGCCTAAAGCTCCCGGCGCAAAGGGCAGATGGATGCATATCACAATGATAGCGCTCGGCGGAGTGGTAGTGTTTTTTTCCTTATTCAGTCTGTTCAGCAATATTGAGTATTGCGTTGAAAGTCTGACCCGTACTTATCGTGACAGTTACAAGCTGTCAAATTTTGCCGGCAGTCTGATTTATATTGTTTTGGGAGCAGCGCTGATTTTTATAGCTTTGGAGAGGTTGCTCGATCCTCAGCGCAAAGGCTTAAAGCCAACCTTAAGTTTGATCTTTGACATTTCCGCACTTTCTCTGGCCTGTATAACGGCAATCTTCGGATTAATTCATTTGTTTGACACATGTGACTCTTTTTTCAATAGCTTGAAGTACATCTCAAGCCGCACGAAAGTTACCACTTTAGTGGGTTCCTTTACATTCTCTCTGTTTATCCTCGCCGGATGTGCAGTGGTCATTATCTACTTTTTGCCCAAGCTGCTTGATCTGATCAAATCCAAAAAAATCACGTTGGGCAAACGTCCTGTTTCCCAAAATGCTTACAGGCCTCAGCCCGGGCAGTACGGCACACAGATGCCTGTGCCTCCGACTCCTCCCGCTGCGCCCGGTAACAATAATAATCAGCCCAAAGCATAATTCTTTCCATTGAAAGGTTTGCTTTTTCCGCAATCCAATAAGTATTGACGGCTTCTCTTGCAACCGACCGTGACACAGATCCGGTCTGTCGGCATCAGAAGCCGTTTTCTCGTGATGGTTCTGTTCAGAAATAAAAAATAGAGAAAGAGAATACAAGAGATATCGTTAGAAAAACAGAGAAAAAACGAGATAAGATATTTGTAAATTAATTTTTTTAAAAAAGGTGTTGACAACCGGAATGATCTGTGGTAATATACTCATTGCGAGCTTACGAATACGCTTGAATGAAGCGCATTTAATGAGGTTCAGAAATAATTGATTAATTTTATGGAGGAAAACGCTATGTCAACATTTATGCCCAAAGCCGGCGAAATTGACCGCAAGTGGTATGTAATCGATGCAGCAGGCAAGCCCGTTGGCCGTGTAGCCACACTGGCAGCCGACATTCTCAGAGGTAAGACCAAGCCCATCTTCGCTCCCCATGTGGACTGCGGCGATCACGTCATCATCGTGAACTGCGACAAGGCTGTTCTCACCGGCAGCAAACTTGAAAAGAAGATTTACTATCGTCACACCGGTTATATCGGTCATCTCAAAGAGACCAAGGCCGGCACAATGATGAAGACCAAGCCGACCAGAGTGATGGAGCTTGCTGTCAAGGGTATGGTTCCCAATACCACCATTGGCAGAGCTGCTCTCACCAGACTGCATCTTTATGCAGGCGCAGAGCACAAGCATCAGGCTCAGAAGCCCGAAACCTGGGCAATGTAATGATTCGGAAGGAGGATAATATTTATGTACGATAAGACACCGTTTTTCTATGGTACAGGCAGAAGAAAGAGCTCGGTTGCCAGAGTAAGACTTTACAAGGGTACAGGCAAGATTGTTATCAACAACAGAGAGATCGACGATTATTTCGGTCTTGACACACTGAAGGTTATCGTCCGTCAGCCTCTTGAACTGACAGGTCTTACCGATCGTTTTGACGTAGTATGCAACGTCATCGGCGGCGGCGTTACCGGTCAGGCAGGCGCAATCCGTCACGGCATTGCCAGAGCTCTGCTCCAGTACGACACCGAGAACCTCCGTCCCATGCTCAAGAGCGCAGGCTTCCTCACCAGAGACCCCAGAATGAAGGAAAGAAAGAAGTACGGCTTGAAGGCTGCAAGACGCGCACCTCAGTTCTCCAAGAGATAATCATTGCCTTACGGTATTTATCACACAAACCAAAACCGGCTGTTTCTGCCAATCCGTGCAGAGCAGCCGGTTTTTTGTTTGCGCCGTATGATTGAATACCAAAATAGCCATGTAATTTGGACTGTTCATTAAAAAACTAATTTTTTTAATAAATATCTTGATTTTTTAGCGGTAATGATGTATATTAATGATATATTCATGAATATAAGATTTAGTTCTTAAATGAATGCCGGTCGACCTCCTTTGAAAAAGCAAGGTAGTCTGCCGCGATCTGGTGTTTGTTTAAATATAATCTTAATTGGAAGTGGTTAATTTGAAAAAAATAGTAGGCGTTGTCCTAGCCTGTTTGTTTGTTTTCACACTGGTATCCTGCAGCGGTCTGAATAAGTCCGAAATCGTTGGAACCTACGAACTGATCGATATTGATGCCGGAGGCGTTAAGTATAACGAGGAACAGCTGGCAGAAATCAAGTCATACGGAAAGACCGCAACTCTCGAAATCAGAGAAGACGACACTGCCACAATGGATCTGTTCGGCATAAAGAGCGAAATGACATACAAAGCCAGCTCCGGCATTTTCGTGCTCAAAGGCCAGAACGTCAAGGGAACTTTCAAGGACGGCATTTTCACACTGAAAGATAATTCCGGCACCATGCAGTTCAGAAAAATCTCATAATCAATTCATAATAATCACTGAATAAGCTTCGATTCCGTTTCGGCAGAACGGATCGGAGTTTTTTTGTCCGGAAAATTCAATTTTTGAACATCTCGTACAAATATTTAATAATTATATAATTGACATTGAATTGCTGTGTGAGTTATAATATTCAAGTGTTGGTGTGAGCTTTGAGTTTCGGAGTTCATTCCGCAAAAAAACGGAGGTTGAATTAGTACTATGAATTTTCTGGATTCGCTTCTTGACAAGATCCCGGTCATCAGGGATATGGACAAGAAAAAGCGTATACTTGCGGCAGGTTTTATTGTATTTGCGCTGGTGTCCATTCTGGGCATGTTAATCGATGCAATTGCCGGGGCACAGGGAGTAATCGCACTTATCTCGGTAGCAATTGGCTTTCTTCTGATGGCCGCTGTCATTATTGCAGACTTTATTATGTCACGCAAGGGACAGAACCAAAATCCTCCCGCACAGGAGCAGTATAATTTCTTTGACGATTCACATGATGATTACGGATATCAGGATGAGACGATGGGGTATAGAGCCAATGACGGCCCCGAAGATCCATACGACAATTCTGAATTCGGAGAAGAAATGAGAGAAGACGATTTCAGAGACGACCGTGATTTCAGAGACGACCGTGATTTCAGAGACGACCGTGATTTCAGAGAAGACCGTGATTTCACTGATGACCGTTATTTCGGTGATGAGGAAGATTTCAGGGATGACCGTGAATTCCGGGATGATATTGATTTCCGTGGAGAAGAGATAGAGTATTCGGTGGAGCCGGAGCCTGTTGACGCACGTGAAACGCCAATCGAAACGGAAAGATTCCGCCGTTCTGCGCCTTCCAGATTTGAATTCCGTCCCGGCCCTGACAGAATGGAGGAGAAATCGCCCGTCGCATTTGACGACAATGTGATCGGCAGACCGGTCATGACGTTTGACGCTCCCTCAAAACCGGTCAATGATGAGCTTCGGTTTACCGCCAATGAAGTCGCTCCCAATGTTGCGGCTCCTGTCAGGACGGAAACGATAGGCGGCCCGGTGATGTCCATCCCCTTCAAGGGCGGATATTCGTCCTCACCCGAAGTGAGTCAGGAACCTCAGAAAGTCGAACCCGTGCAGCCTCGCCCGATTGAGAGCGCCTACCGTCCCGCCTATCAGACAACCCAAGAATCCACGACGGAGGTCAAGCTTGAAGACAGAGGACAGGAGATAGACTCGTTCTTTGATCACATGAGCGATGACGAAATTCTCTACAGTGACTGTGTCGAAGTATGGGCTTCCGATGCCAAACCTGCCGCCATCCGTCTGCTGAAGCAGGTGGAATCGCTGACCGATAAAAAGACGGCCGATTCTCTCGGCAGAGAGGCTGAGTATGTCAACGCCATGCTTGACCGGATCTACTACTTCACCATGCTTGACAGTATCCAGGAAAATCTGGAACTGAAGAAATATAATTTCTCCGCTATGGTAAAGGAATGTCTGAGACGTTTTTCTCCCTTCTTTATGGAAAAGAGAATCGGGCTTTTGTGGAAAGGTCTTGACATTGATATTGTCACTGATAAGCGCTGGCTGATTTTCGCTCTGACGCAGGTAGTATTCAACGCAGTCGAATTTACAGGCCTCGGAGGCAAAATAGCCATTTCCGCCAGGAAGGAAGGCAGCATGATTCATCTGATGGTGGACGACAGCGGCTGCGGCATATCGGATGAGGATCTTCCTCATATCTTTATGGCAGGATTCATGGGTGATAATGCGCCGAATGAATCCGGACGCCGCACAGGAATGGGTCTGTTTATCACACGTTCCGTAGTGGAGAAGCTCGGCGGTTCAGTGACCGCGGAATCAACCGTAGGCAAAGGCACAAGAATCACCATGATTCTGCCCGAGAAAATATAAAAGCTTTTTTTGGACAGGCGATTGTAAAAGAAAATGAAAAAAAGCAAGCGCACAGCGCCGTAATGCGCTTGGGAAAAAACGCACCCGGGCGCAATAGATAACGGAAAAATAAAGATATACTTTGCTCCGGGCGGAGAAAAATCTTTTGATGACAAAACTGCCTATTCTGCGTTTTATGTTGTATTTCAAGTTTTACAATCAAATGGCTATTTTTGGCAAAAAGGAGGTGAAAATGATGATTGAAATCCTGGAGAAAAATAATCTGTATGATTTGTCACAAGTGGATACCAGTTCCGTTAACGCAGGAGCGCTCATCGTGACCGTTCTGCTGATCATTGCCATGTGGAAGATTTTTACCAAGGCAGGAGAGAGCGGCTGGAAGTCAATTATTCCCGTGTACAATCTTTACATCCTATGTAAGATTGCTGACGGAAACGGCTGGAAGTTTCTCCTTTTGCTCATTCCGATTGTTCATGTCATCTATTACATCATCCTGATGTTCAGACTGGCTGTCTCATTTGGCAAAGGCGTGCTTTTCACCCTGGGACTTCTGTTCCTGCCGAATCTCTTTACACTGATTCTCGGTTTTGGAAAATCGCAGTACTTCGGCCCAAGAGGCAGAGCCAATTAACCTGTAAAAAAGCAATATCCGATCCCTTCGTTGCAGAAGTCGGTCGGATATTGTTTTTTGTTGCTATAAGGCACTGACGGTCATACTCTTATCAAAAAAAATTAATAGTACTTTATTAAAAAAATCGAAAAACAGCTTGAAAAGTATTATGGCAATGTGATAATATAATAAGAGGATATTTTTTTGTTTCCAATCTGCTGCCTCACTGGTGATTTTCTATGCTGAATGATTTTTTTGAGATACTAAACCGTCTCATTACATATTTTTCTATTTTTGATCTGCTGGATATTATCATTGTATCATTTCTCATTTATTACCTGATCGTCTTTATTCGTGATACCCGTATCCAGCAGCTGATGAAGGGTATATTGGTGATATTTGTCGCCTATCTGCTTGCATCGTGGCTGAAACTCAACACTTTGCTGTATATTATTGACATTATTGTCAATAACGGTATTCTGGCTGTGATTATCGTATTCCAGCCGGAACTGCGCAGCTTTCTGGAGCATATGGGACGGAGCAAATTCTCTGTGGGCAGTCTTTTCGGAGAAGAAGACGATCCACATGAAGCCCAGCTCAATGCCATCAACGGTGTGGGAGAGGCATTCCGTACGCTGCAAAAGCAGAAAATGGGGGCTTTGGTTGTCTTTGAGCAGGAGGATATGCTCAATGATATAGCGGCCACAGGCACGCAGGTTGACGCTGTTCCCAATGCGGGAGTGATTTCCAACATCTTCTTCAATAAAGCACCTCTCCACGACGGCGCCGTTATCATACGCGAAGGACGTGTTCATTCGGCAGGCTGTATTCTGCCGCTCACCAAAAGCACCAATATCTCCATGGAACTGGGAACCCGCCACAGAGCCGCCATCGGAATGAGTGAGAATTCCGATGCCGTGGTGGTGGTTCTTTCGGAAGAAACGGGTCAGCTGTCAATCGCTATCGGCGGCAAACTGAGCAGATTCGATACCGTTACAGAATTCACCTCGGAGCTCATGCAGGTACTTCTTCCAAGCAGCAGTGACAGTCAGAAATCCAAAAAGATCCCCATTTTCACTGATGTCAAAAATAAGCTTTCACGCAGGTTATCCGACAAAAATCCTGCTTCCCGGGGGCAGGAACATCCAACCGGATCAGATAATCACAATAATAACAATGATCCATCGCAAGGCAAATGATATTCACAAAAAGGCAATTATTCATACTGTTTTCCGAATAATAAAGGACTGGTGGCAATGGGAAACAAAAAAGGCGGCGGAAGAAAACTGCTTTCTACCGTTTACAGAAAAATTCGGGGGTTCATCAATCGCCCGTGGTTTTACAATAAAAAATTCCTGATCACATTATCTGTGATATGTTCTGTTATCATGTGGGCGACGCTGGCGACCAATATCAGTCCGGTTGAAACCAAAACGATATCAGCCGTTCCGATTACCATCAATGTCGATACCATCAAAGAAAACTTCGGACTGGATTTTGTGGAGATCATCTCTCCTGAGTCGCTGAAGGAACTGGAACTGGACGTCAAGGTAAGCGGCCGCAAATATCTGCTTACTCAGCTGACGGCGAATGATTTTACGGCGGTGGCTTCGGCCAATAAGAGCATCTCAAAGCCCGGATCGTACGATTTTACGCTGCTTGTCACCTGTAAAAATCCGCTGCTTGACGTAAAGATTGAGCAGAATTCGCAGCAGATCTACGTCAAATTCGACAGATTTATTGAGAGGGAGTTTTCCGTTTCCAATGTGATGGCGGTTGGCGCGACCATTCCCAAGGACTCCAATCTCACAATGGGTACGCCGTATACCAATGTATCAACCGTCAGTGTGAGCGGCCCGGAGACGGAGGTCAATCAGATTGCGAGTGTTGTCGTCAGCGCGGACATCAACAAAGAACTGACCGATGGAGAGACCTTTGAAGGCAATATTGTCTTTCTGAATGAACAAGGCGATAAGCTTCACCTCAATCATCTGACCATTGCGACTGATATCACCGAATCTGTTTCGGTGACTATTCCGATTCGCACATCCAAGGAATTCAAGGTGGGGGTCACGTTTAAAAACGCGCCTTCCAATTTTGATGCGTCAAAGCTGCCGATCGTCATTTCTCCCAGTACCCTTACCGTTATGGGTTCTCCCGATGCCATCAATAATCTGAAGGAGACCTACACGGCGGGAGAAATCGACCTTTCCAAGCTCCGCAAAGGAACCAACAGCTACGAGTTTGCTCTTTCGCTCAGTACAGGACTGGAAACGTCTGACAATGTAAACAGGATTAAAGTGGACATCGATCTTTCCAAATACAAGGTGGAGACTTTGGATGTGAATTCCACAGTGTCAAAATTTGACATAATCAATTACACCGGCACACGCAAAGTCAGCTTCAAGACCGTCTCGCTCAACAATATCCGGATCATAGGCCCGATGTATGTGGTGGAAAAGCTCAGGGAGAAGGACATCATTGTGGAAGCCGACATGAAGGGCATGGAAACCGTTACCGGCAAATGCACCGTTAATGCGGTCATTTCGGTCAAAAACCGTTCCAATTGCTGGGCAATAGGCAGCTATGAGGTAGAGGTCAATATCGGCTGACCCTGACCGGAATACAGATAAACAGAAAAATATTAAAACTTCAGTATACCGATGTTGCAAAGACCAAACAGAGGTATACTGAAGTTTTTGTTATGAATTGACTTGTTCCCGGAGATTATATCTCCATTTAAACACAGCGGCGCCTATGATCAGAACATATCCGCAAAAACTGAAGACATCAGGGATCTGTCCCCACATCAGGAATCCCAGAGAAGCGGTAAAGATGATCTGGGAATAATCAAACACAGATATTTCTTTCGCCGGAGCGTTTGTATAAGCCGCCGTGATGAAGATTTGTCCTCCGGCGGCGGAGCAGCCTGCCAGCAGCAGACTGGCAAGTTCACCGGCGGACATAGGCGTGTAATCAAACAGTAATGCCGGAAGTGAACAAAGACAGGAGAAACCCGAGAAAAAGGCAATGATCAATGCCCCCTTGACGCGGTTTGTTCCCAGTTTGCGCACGCAGGCGTAGGCGAATCCTGCTGCCATTCCTCCGAAAAATCCGTACAGGGCGTAGAGAGAATTCATGGAAAACGACGGCTTGATGACCAGCAAGGCGCCTGCAAATGCCGTGCTGAGCGTGAGCCATTCCACGGTGCCGACCTTTTCTTTAAGCAGAAATATGGAAAAGATAACCGCAAAAAAGGGAGAGAGCTTGTTCAATATCGAGGCGTCAGCGAGATTCAGATGACCCACGGCGCTGAAATTGCCGTAAATGCCAAGCGTGCCGATCAATGCTCTCAGCAGCAGGTACCGCATATTGCCTTTGCCGATTTTCACCGGCTGCCTGTCCTTGATCATTAAGATGACCGCCACGAAGAATGCGACAATGTTGCGGAAAAAACTCTTTTGCACCACCGGAATATGGTTGCCCGAAAGCCTCACGAAAAAGCTCATCAGTGCGAAGAAAAAAGCGGAAATGATAATATATGCGATTGCTTTGTTTTTTTGTTTCATGTTGCGCCGAGGATCCCCTTTGCTGATATCAGAACTGTGATTTGTCAATGAGTGACGGATCTTCGCTCTGACCGATCAGATAATCGGTAAAGCTAAGACTTTCGCCCGGCTGTTTGGCAACCGTAATGGAATTAATGTTTTTTGAAGGAATCGAGTAAGTATTCTGGGTATCCTTCATGTAGATGCCATTAATACCGAAGAGTTCCTTTCCGCCGTAAAAGGTATTTCCCACAGCGATGTTCAGTCGGTACTTTCCCTTGCTCAGACAAACCGGAATGCTGCCGCCGTCGGTCAGGAACAGTTTAATCACGGGAGTTTCATCACCGGATTCTTCTACCCTGATCACATCGATGATGACATTTCCGTCGCCCTTTTTGCGTTTGAATTCAACCGGCCAGGTGCCGTTTGACTTGCCGTCAATGATCTGTGAGGAGGTTGGCGTCTTGATTTTGACGGTGGCGGAACCTACACTCGAACCGTATTTGGTGAGTGCCTTGATCAGATTAAAAAAGGGAAGCTTCATTTTGCCGCCTTCCGCAGCAAGATCGGATACATCAATGTCAATGCTCATCTTCAGCGATCTTTCATCCGAATAGACGCCGGCAAGCTTGTTGATGGCGGAAATAGACGGCTTTGATGCGGTGGAAAGCGTGCCAATAATGTCAAGTGAATCAAATGACAGCGTCAGCATTCCCTTTTTGTCCGCGCTGCGTTCAATGGAAACATTCCTGACGGAGCACAGGTAAGGCGTGATGATCTGTTCCATGGCGGCTCTTATGTCATTGACATCGCCGGATAATTCCCCTCCGGTGTTGACTTTCAGGCCCTCAGAGGCGAACTGCGCGGCGCAATCCGTCAGCCACTTGTCATAAACCGGCTGATACTGTCCGCCTTCCGTCAATATTCTGTCAGGAAACGGCTCGGGAATAATCATATCAGTGATAGCGTACTCAAAATTTTTATCTGAAGTGAGCGACTCGTTCTGCCAGACTCTTTCGGCGGTTTCGGTCAGGGTGGAGATCGTTTCAACATCCACGACGGGCGAGTTGTCATTGCACAAGCCGAAGATCTCACATTCCTCCGAAGCGCCTCCTTCAAACATGGAGGCCGCTGTCTGAAAGATATATCCGTCCGGATCGGCAGTGTAGTTTCCGTTATTCACAGAAGGAGCGTATAGTCTGATTTTTGCGTAAAACAGCTTGTTTCCGAAGGAGTCGGTATCGTAAGTGACGCTTTTGACCTCCGCATTTTCTATCATCTTAAGCTGTGACTGGCTCAGCTCGCTGCCGGAGCTTTTACACAGCAGAGCGAGATTTTTGCCAAGTTCGGATGTAAATGAATCCTTGTTGGGCTTGTACATGGACGAAGCTGCAACCGCCGACAGAATCATCAGGACGACACACGCAGCAATGGCCACGGGAAGAATGATTTTGTAATTACGGTCAATCTTTTTTTTATACATCAACAAAAGTATCCTTTCGTGTTTTGAAGTAACCGGCTACCGGCGGTTAGTGTAGATATCCTTGACGGAAATCTGGGTGTCGGCTATCATTCCCAAGGCCTCTTTTTTGGTGAGAATGCCTTTTGACATGCAGGCTACGGCTAACGAGCAGTGACTCCAGAAAAAATTGTTCTCCTGTGTCTGCGTGGTGACAATAAAGCTGTCCGCATTCTGAACCGATTTGATCACGCCGTTGTAGATGTTGGATTTGTCGGTGAGCTGATCCTGCGTCTTTTTGGTCAGAGAGATCAGCGAAGGCGCCTGGTAATCGACACATAACTTAGTGGCGTTTTCTCCCTTAAGGAAATATCTGACAAAATCGAGCACGTCTTCACGTTTGTTCTTGTCGTAATAGGCCTTTTTGGTGATGTAGAAACCCTCGGCAAAGTTGACATAGAGCCCGTTTTCCTTTGTGTCTTCCGATTCGGAAACAGATTCCTCCGCCGGATCCGGGGAATGGCGTACCGTGGGATCCGGTTCATCGGGCGGCAGCGTGTTGGCTGTAATTTCGGGATATACCGGCCCGGAGATGGCGTGTGTGGGATAAGTATTGGAAGCGGTGGTGGATTCGGCCTGAGTGACGGTTCCTATCTGGGGCAGAGCGATGTACTGACTGTCGATATCGGTGTTGATCTGTCCGCACATGGTGTTGTCAATGAGAAGGATGGCTGCTTTTCCGCTGTTGTAAAGCTCAACCGGAGATGCGGTTTTCTTCTTTGCGGTGTGCTTGAGATCGGAAGAGGAAATCAGGCCGTCGAAGGATCCTTTGGCCATTTCAGGAAAGGCGCCCAACTCGTCCAGAAATGCAATGGCGTCCAGCACGGTGCTCCAGTGACTGTCGGGAGCACCTTTCATGGCGGTGGAGAGAGATTGTGTTCCTCCCAGACTGCGCACCATATATTCAATCAGAGCGGCGCTGTCATCGAGGTTGTTGGCAAAGAGCGACACCTTGCTTTTTTCATAATGACGTGCCGCCCGCACGATGTCGTCCCATGTTTCGGGAATTCTCAGTGAGCTTCTGCGGAACATGGCGGCGTTAATCACGATGCCGCGCCATTCGCCTCGCACGGGAATGCAATACCTGCCGCCGTCACTGGAAGCGACGCTGTTGAGAGCGGCCTCCGAAACATTGGAGGCAAAATCGGGATAATCCTTGCGAATCTGGTCTATTGTCATAAAGAAGTCGGAGAGCTCGCTCATGTCGGAAATCGCCGAATAATAGATGACATCGGGAGCGCCTGCTCCCCGGTAGGTGGATGAAATGGAAAGCTCCATTTTGTAGCTTCCGGAAACCGTGGTGGATGTGTCATTGATAACGACATTCTTGTGATCCTTGGTGTAATCCGAGATGATGGAAGAATAGGCCTTTGCGTCTTTTTCCGAGCCGAGAGTGCTGAAGGTGCGCATGACAAACCTCTTTTTTTTGTCTTCTCCGCAGCCGGTCAGGCAGCCGGCTGCCATCGACAGTGCCAGAACCAAAGATAACAGTCTGATCAGTCTAACAGACAATTTCATCACTCCAGTTATCTGAGAATATTGACACCGCCGATGACGGGCAGTGGGTTCAGTTTATTGGTGGCGACATTGAAGATGCCGATCAGTGAAAGAACAAGCGAGCAAAGCCCGATAAACGAGAAGAGAAACGCAGGGATAATATTCAGCAGGAAAAATCCGCCGATAAGCGAATTGATGATGGCGTGGATGATGAGCGCCGCCATTTCACAGAGGAAGAGCACGAGCCCCTGATTGAGATGAAAGCGCAGTGTGGGATTCTTGCGGAGGTCACTGAAAAGCCCGATAAGGCAAAGCGGCCCGATATAGGCGAGATAGCTGAAGGTTTTTGCGTCATTGTTCATAGTTACAACTTCCTTTTTGATTTAATTGGTCATGGTATCGTAACCGGAACAACGCCCCCCGCCGGTGATTGTCACCACGATCCTGTGCGGAGCGCAGACGATGGACTGGCCGGTTCGGTGGATGCTTCCGGTTTTTACACAGATCTTATCGGGACAGTCGGCATATGTCATGCGCACCGTCCCCTTGGAGATTTCGATGATGTTGCCGTCGGAAATACGGTAGGTGCAGTCCTCGCTGAGCGGCAAACGGCAGATTTCCGAGCCGTCCACGGTCACCGAAACATATTCCGGCTGAGGCTGAAACAGTGCGATCATTATGCCGGTTGCCGCCGACAGCGCCAGCAGTGAAGCGGCGAGAATGATATCTCCGCACTTGATGCCGAGCTGCCGAAGTGTTGCTCTGAGCTTATTCATTTTCGGCGTCGAGCGTAGCCAGCCGGCACATGGCCCGGTAGCAGATTTCGGCGTGGAGCATGAATTCATCTACCGAGAGATTTTCGTCCGGCATGTGCAGATTGCTCGGCTTTGCGTCGGAGAAAACCGGGCCGAATGCCACGCCTCTTCCTTTGAGCGTACGTGCGTAAGTGCCGCCGCCCATCGCAACGGGAATCATCTGCCGGCCGGTGATTTCGGTGAAACATTTCCCCAGCGCCTTGATAAGAGGATGATCGGCCGGAACATACAGCGGCTTGTTGTCGCCTGATATTTCAAGCGAAGCGCCGTAACGGGCCGCCTCTGCCGCTATCTGTCTGATGATCGGTTCACTGTCCAGTGTGGCCGGATAGCGAATGTCGATGCCGACAGAGGTTTTGCCGGCCTTTGATTCGATCAGACCGACATTCATAGTAAGCTCTCCCGATAATTCGTCGGAACAGGCGGCGCCGACGGCACTGCCGTTTGTGTCGGGGCAGATTTTTTTCGCAAAGAAAAGCTCAGCGCTGCCGTCCTCCAATACATCCGCTTCCTCAGCGGCAGTAAGCAGAACATTAATGGCGTTGATGCCTTTTTCCGGACACATTGCGTGAGACGACACTCCTTTTACGGTGAAGGAAAAGCCCTCGGGCGTTTTTTCCACGGCACAGCATGCGTCGCTTGAATTGATGATTTCACGGATGGCGTTGGCGGCAGGTTCATCGCAGGCAATCACTGCCGTGCAGAGATCGGCGACGCAGTTGATAGCGGAGCCTCCCTTGACGAACAGAACGGAGGAAGATGTCCTGCCGGTCAGGCGAAGGTGAAGGATTCCTTTTTCGCAGTTGCAGGCAGGATAATCCGCGTCAGGGGTAAATGCGCAGGTGGGCAGAGCGTGCCTGGAAAAATAATGCCCCATATCGTCCATGCCGATTTCCTCACCGCCTCCGAAAATGCAGCGCACAGGACGTTTCATGGGTACTTGGTTGTCCTTCATCGCCTTCAGGCAATAGAGCGAAACAATGGCGGCACCCTTGTCGTCCGCCACACCTCTGCCGTAGATGGTTCCGTCCTTTTCGGTGAGGACAAGAGGATCGGTGTGCCAGCCGTCGCCGGTAGGAACGACGTCCACATGGCAGAGTACGCCGGCGTAATCACTGTCGTCTCCGCTGCCGAGCTGTGCATGGCATGCGAAATTATCGCAGTTCTCCGTGGATAATCCGAAACTGTCTGCCAGATCGGTCATGAATTTCAGCGCCTCGGCGGATTGATAACCGAAGGGATAGCCTTCGATGCCACTGTCCGGAACAGCGACCGACTCAATTGCTACCAGCTTTTTCAGATCGCTCAGAATGTCGTCCTTATATTTGATCATTACAGGTTGAAACAAAAAATCCATCTCCATTTAGCGAAATATATATACTATTATAAAGGATAAGCCGGGTAAATATCAACATTAAATATGAAAAAAGTATTAAAATATAGATAACATTATTCAGCTGCCGTCATCTTTTTCGCGCAGGCTAATATAATAATGAAAGAGAAGGTGGTTGATATATATGAATTGCAGAATCGTTGACCTTAGAAACAAGGAAGTGATCAACATTCAAAACGGCGCAAGACTGGGATATGTGAGCGATGTGGAAGTGGATACCTGTGACGCGCGGCTTGTTGCCATTGTGATCTACGGCAGAGCGAGATGGTTCGGGCTGCTTGGCAGGGAAGATGACTGCATCATAGACTGGTGTGACATCGAAGTGATCGGTGAGGACAGCATTCTGGTCAACTGTACGCCTCGCAGACAGGCGGGAGGATGCCGGAGAAAGCTGCTAGAATCTATCATTTGCAGTCTGTAGCGCCGGATTTCGGGAGATATTTGAACAATTTAGACAAAATCTTTTAATGAACGGCGGGTGATTCCTGCTTGACAAAATGGAAATTTTAGGTTATTATATTCATTAATTAATGCGGAGTATTGGAGCAAAGGTGCGGACATTTACTTAACGGAAGTATGCCCCGACTTTGCTCTTTTTTCATAATTAAAGGCTTCGCAGAGAATCCTACCAACCGGGGAGATGAATACAAATGAGTCAATTTGAAGTCGTCCATTTTGAAAACAGCGAAACGGTGCTTTTTGATGAGCTTTACAATAACGCCATGCTTTCGGGCATGATAGACGTCAATCTTTATGAGGAATTCGGCGTCATGCGCGGCCTGCGTGATTCCAACGGCAAAGGCGTGCTGACCGGTCTGACCGAGATATCCGACGTTGTCGCCACCAAGACCGTTGACGGCAAAAAGCTGCCTGACGAAGGCTCGCTCTATTATCAGGGCTACAATGTCTATGACCTTATCGAAGGCATGAAGGATAAGCGCTTTGCTTTTGAGGAGACAACCTATCTGCTGCTTTTCGGTGATCTGCCGAGTCATGATCAATTCGAGCGTTTCAAAGAAGTAATGGCGAGCTTCTGCCCATTATCCAATGAATTCACACGCGATGTCATTATGAATATGCCGAGCGAAAATATTATGAACGGCCTGCAGCGGGGCCTGCTCACGCTTTATTCCTACGATGATTCACCGGAGGACATTTCGGCAGCCAATATTCTCAGGCAGTCGCTCCAGATCATTGCCAAAATGACGGCAATGGCGACCTATCTCTATCACGCCTATCAGCACATTAAGCTCGACAAGAATCTTGTCATCAAAAATCCGAAGCAGGAGTATTCCACCGCCGAAAACCTGCTCTACATGCTGCGTCCAGACGGTCAGTTCACTGAGCTGGAAGCAAAGGTGCTTGACGTCGCACTGGTGCTTCACGCCGAACACGGCGGCGGCAACAATTCCACCTTTACTGCGCATGTGGTTACATCGTCGGGAACCGACACCTATTCCGCACTTTCGGCCGCGATCGCTTCCCTCAAAGGCTTCCGCCACGGCGGTGCGAACCTCAAGGTCAAGCATATGATGGAAGATATCATGGCCAACGTCAAAAACTGGGAAGATGAGGAGGAAATCAGGGAATACCTCATCAGAATTCTCGATAAGCAGGCGTTTGACAATAACGGACTGATTTACGGCATCGGACATGCGGTCTATACCTATTCCGACCCCAGAGAAGTGATACTCAAGAGCTACGCACAGAAGCTTGCAGCCGCCAAGGGCCGTGAAAAGGAATTTGAATTCTACGACCGTGTGGAGCGCATTGCAAAGGCGACAATTGCCGAACGCAGACACCTGTTCAAGCCGATCTGCGCCAATGTCGACTTTTACAGCGGACTTGTATATGATATTCTTGGCATACCCGAGTCGCTCTTTACGCCGATATTCGCCATTTCGAGAATATCCGGCTGGAGTGCGCACCGGCTGGAGGAAGTCATCAATAAGGGCAAGATTATCCGTCCTGCCTACAAGTACGTGGGTCATCACAGACCCTACAAACCGATGGATGTCCGTAAGGGCTGATTGAATAATAAGCATAACAGCAAAGGATGGAATCAATATGGAAAAAATCAAGATGGTAACTCCGCTGGTGGAAATGGACGGCGACGAAATGACCCGCATCATCTGGAAGATGATCAAGGACATTCTGATCACGCCTTATGTCGATCTCAAGACCGAGTATTATGACCTCGGCCTCGTTCACCGCAACGAGACAAACGACAAGGTGACATTCGATAGCGCCGAAGCGACCAAGAAGTACGGCGTTGCGGTCAAATGCGCAACCATTACACCTAACGCCGCCAGAATGACTGAATACGACCTTAAGGAAATGTGGAAGTCTCCCAACGGAACCATCCGCGCAATTCTGGACGGAACGGTCTTCCGTGCTCCGATACTGGTCAAGGGCATTACTCCCTATATTCCCACATGGAAAAAGCCCATCTGCATTGCCCGTCACGCCTACGGCGATGTCTATAAGAATACAGAAATGGTGGTCAAACAGGGTTCCAAAGCGGAGCTTTGCGTCACCAATCCGGACGGCAGCGAAGAAAGAAGCCTGATTCACGAATTCAGCGGTTCCGACGGAATCATTCAGGGGATTCACAACCTTGACAGCTCCATCAGCTCCTTTGCGAGAGCATGTTTCAATTACGCCCTCGACCAGAAGCAGGACATCTGGTTTGCCACCAAGGACACCATCAGCAAGAAGTACGATCACCGTTTCAAGGATATTTTCAATGAGATTTTTGAAAATGAATACAAGGCAAAATTCGAAGAAGCCGGCATTGAATATTTCTACACACTCATTGACGACGCCGTTGCCAGAGTGATCCGCAGCGAAGGCGGCTACATCTGGGCGTGCAAGAATTATGACGGCGATGTCATGAGCGATATGATTGCCACGGCATTCGGTTCGCTTGCCATGATGACCAGCGTGCTTGTATCGCCTGACGGAGTATATGAGTACGAAGCGGCTCACGGCACCGTACAGCGCCATTATTACAAGCATCTGAAAGGCGAGGAAACCTCCACCAACTCTGTTGCGACGCTGTTTGCGTGGACAGGCGCTCTCCGCAAGAGAGGCGAACTGGACGGAACGCCGGATCTGTGCGCCTTTGCCGACAATCTGGAAAAGGCCACCATTCAGACCATAGAGGACGGCGTTATGACAGGCGATCTTTACCTGCTCTCCACTCTGGAAAACAAGACCAAGGTCAACACCGAGCAATTCCTGCATGAAGTAGACAAGCGTCTTGCCGCAATCTATGCGTAATTCTGCGGAGCGTGAAAGAATTAATAATTGACCTTCGGTAAAAAGTTTGATATAATTAACGGCAGACTGTGTTTTTCATCAGATACGGTCTGCCGATTCTATTGAAGGGTGATCAGTTTTGCCTCTGTTTATCAGGAAATTTGAGAAAAAGTCCAAAGAGGAATTTTGGCACGGCGTGACGCATTTCAGGATGTTTATCAAGTGGTGCGTGTGCGCGGTGATTATTGGGGCGTTGGTTGGCTGCATAGGGACGCTGTTTCATTATCTTATCAAGATGTCCGCTGAAACATTTGCCATGTCGGATTTCAGAATGGTCTGGCTGCTGCCGGCGGTTGGCATTGTCATTGTCGCCGCCTATAAATACTGCGGGATGGATAACGACAAGGGAACCAATATGATCCTCGTTTCGGTTCGAAGCGAGGAAAAACCTCCGATCTTTACGGCGCCGCTCATCTTTCTCTCTACCGTGCTGACCCATCTTGCGGGAGGTTCAGCCGGACGTGAAGGAGCGGCCATTCAGATGGGCGGTGGCATCGGCTATCAGGTCGGCCGTCTGCTGCGTCTCGACGAAAAGGATCAGAAGCTTATTATCATGTGCGGAATGAGCGCGGCATTCTCTGCCTTGTTCGGAACGCCGGTGACGGCTGCAATCTTTTCAATGGAGGTCATAAGCGTCGGGGCGATGTATTATTCGGCGCTGGTGCCGAGTGTGATATCGGCATTGGTGGGTTATTGCATTGCCGTCAGGATGGGAGTGGAAAAGACCTTCTTCAAACTGGAAGCCATACCGGCAATCACTATACCGTCGGTCGTCAGAGTAACCGTTCTGGCAGTGCTCTGCGGTCTGCTGAGCATTGCTTTCTGTATAGTGATGCACGGCACCGGCAAGCTGCTGAAAAAAGCATTTCCCAATAAATTTGTCAAAATACTGGTGTGTTCCGTTTTGCTGATTAATCTGACCTATTTGGTCGGGAGCGGCGCTTACAACGGAGCGGGCATGTGGCTGATCAATGACGCCGTACTCGGCGGACATACCGTGCCGCAGGCGTTTGCGCTCAAGCTGCTGTTTACGGCCATCACTCTGGGAGCAGGCTTCAGAGGGGGAGAGATTGTCCCGTCCTTTGTGGTCGGGGCCACCTTCGGGTGTCTTGTTGCGCCGGTTCTGGGAATCAGCGGCACATTTGCCGCCGCAGTGGGAATGATCGCAGTATTCTGCGGCGTAACCAACTGCCCGATTACATCTATGATTCTTTCGGTGGAAATGTTCGGCCCGCAGGGATTGATCTTTTTTGCGGTTGCGGTGGCCACCAGCTATATGCTTTCGGGCTACTACGGATTGTACATGGGTCAGAAAATACTCTATTCCAAGGACAAAGCGGAATTTATCAACACAAGTGCGCATTAAGGCGCTCAGCGGATAATTCACAAAACGACGGACAGTCAATCATTTCAGTGTGGGAAGGTACATCATAATGAGCGTAAGGGAAGAAATATTGAACATATTTGAGAACGGCAGGGGCGAATTCTTTTCCGGGGGAGAGCTTGCCGAACGGCTGGGCGTCAGCCGCAATGCCGTCTGGAAGGCGGTCAGGCAGCTTGAATCGGAGGGTTATCATTTTGATGCGGTCAGCGGAAAGGGGTATTCTCTCAGGCAGGAGAGCGATGTGCTGTCGGAACAGGGAATCATCAGATATCTTGGACAGTCGGCGGAAAAGCTTGACATCAGGGTTTATAAAACCGTTACTTCCACCAACACGCTCCTGAAAGAAATGGCCGCCAACGGCGCTGCGGAAGGCACCGTGATTGTGGCCGCCGAACAGACCGCCGGCAAGGGAAGAATGAATCGGAAATTCCATTCACCGGGCGGCACGGGACTATATCTGAGCCTGTTGCTCCGTCCGAAGATGAAGGCGCAGGAGGCGCTGTTCATTACCACGGCGGCAGCGGTTGCGGTTGCCAGGACAGTGGAGGAAGTATCAGGGAAAAGCGCCGGAATCAAATGGGTCAACGATGTTTTCATCAACGGCAGAAAGATCTGCGGCATTCTGACCGAAGCATCGTTTGACATGGAAAGCGGCGAACTGGAATACGCCATCTGCGGCATCGGGGTGAATATCTGTCCGCCGGACGGAGGATTTCCCGATGAGATCAGGGAGATTGCCGGAGCCGTATTTGACGCTCCTCCTGCGGGAGATGTAAAGAATCGCATTGCGGCTGGAATCATCGAAAAACTTATGAATGATTACGCCAATCTATCCGCCCGTTCATTCTTTGACGAATATGTGAAGCGGTCGGTGATTCTCGGGGAGGATATTACCGTATTGGGCAGGGGAGAGCCGAGAAGGGCAAAGGCGCTGTCCATTGACCGAAGCTGCAATCTTGTGGTTCGTTATGAAGACGGTACAGAGGAAACGCTGGGTTCGGGTGAAGTGAGCATAAGAAAAGCGGAAAAAAATGAAAAAAATGCTTGACAAACGCATAAGAATGTGGTAACATAATAAAGCTGTGTAATAGTTCGGAAAAACCGAACAGTTCGATTTGTTTCGAACGATTATACCAAAGACAGCAGGTGCATTAAGCCCAACGGTTTTTATGTTTTATTGACGTAAAGCCGCCTGCCGAGGGAAACAGAGCTTTTTCAAAAGAAATATCATGGCGTTTTTTCGCTGTATTTGTTTGTGAATTTGTCTGTCCGTCCTCGGTTAATCATTAACGGGGACGGGCGTTTTTGTTTCCTGCGAAATATCTTAATTTCAGAGGTGAAACTATCATGCCAAGTAAAGCAGTATTGGAACAGAAGCAGGCTCTGGTTGCCGATCTCTCTGACAGACTGAAAGCATCTGTCGCGGGCGTTATCGTCAACTATTGCGGTATTTCTGTTGCCGATGATACCAAGCTCCGTAAGCAGCTTCGTGAGGCCGGCGTTGTCTACACCGTAGCCAAGAACACCCTCATCAAGCGTGCAGCTGCCGACGCAGGTGTTGAGATTGACGATGCAGTTCTCAACGGCACCACCGCTATCGCTACATGTGACAGCGATTACATTGCCGCTGCAAAGATCCTTAACGAGTATGCGGAGGGCAACAAGAAGGGCTTTGAGATCAAGGCAGGCTTCATTGACGGCAAGGCAATGACTGTAGACGAGGTCAAGACTCTGGCGAAGACTCCTTCCAGAGAGACTCTTCTCACTCAGCTCGCTTTCGGCCTCAATGCTACCATCCAGGGTCTTGCAATCGCCATCAAGGCAATCGCAGACAAGCAGTCCGAGGGTGCCGAGGAAGCTCCCGCAGCAGAGTAATTGTTATTCTGCGAACCATCATTATTTTTGAAATATTATTTTTGGAGGTAAAATACCATGTCTGAGAAAATTGCAAACATTATCGAAGAAGTTAAGGCCATGACTGTTCTCGAGCTCTCCGAGCTTGTTAAGGCCATTGAAGAAGAATTCGGCGTATCCGCTGCTGCTGCTGTTGCTGTTGCTGCTCCCGTAGGCGGTGCTGCTCCTGCTGCTGAGGAGAAGACCGAGTTTGACGTTATCCTCAAGGATGCCGGCGCTGAGAAGATCAAGGTCATCAAGGTTGTCCGCGAGATCACCGGTCTCGGCCTGAAGGAAGCAAAGGCACTGGTTGACGGCGCTCCTGCCCCTCTTAAGGAAGCTATTTCCAAGGACGACGCTGAGGCTATCGAGGCTAAGCTCAAGGAAGTCGGCGCAACAGTCGAGGTTAAGTAATTTACTTGCGGCTGATTCATCACTGAATATTGACTATTCTGTCGGTTGTGGTACCGGATCGGTGCGATGACCGGCAGAATTTTTTATATAACAAAAAACGCAGGGTCTGAATTCCAATCATCTGACCTTGCGTTTTTGTCATTTAGCCGTTGAATCAGCCTTCTACTGTCACCGAACAAACGGCCTGCTGATCGCTGCTTGCGATGGCTTTGATGGTGGTTGTGCCGTTGCCTTCACCGGTAACGATGCCTTCGAGCGTGACAGAAGCGACAGAGGGATCTTCTGAAACAAATCTCACATAATCCGTGGATTTTTCGGGTGTCATTGTGGCGGTTAATGTGAATCTGTCGCCAATGTTCATCTGATAGGATTCTTTGTCTACTGATACGGCCTCACAGGGGATTGTCTTGTCACCGAAGCATTTTTCGTACCAAGTCGGTGTGAGAAACGACTGTTCAGGGTAATGATCAAGCGTTTCAAAGACATATCCTCTGTTCTTGAGGACGGGAATAATAGAATCGAGCGCCGATGGTGTAATCTTCTTGTCGTGCATCAACACGATTTCAACGTCGTGGTAGCAGTTTCCAAGGACATTGGAAGCTGACTGCTTGTCCGTAATGGGAGTACGGGAGGAATCTCCCGACGAAACGGTCCAGTCAAACGCTCTGTAACCAAGATCATCGAGACCGCTTACCATTCGTCTGGTGTAGAGAATATAGGCGACTTTATTGCTTGTGCCGCCGGGGAATCTGAGAACATTGGGCCTTTTGCCGGTATATCCCTCTATGATATCAGCCAGTTTTTCCAGATCGGCAAAGTAACTGTATTCAGAACGGTAACAGACGTCGAATTTATGATTCAGGGTGTGAAGGGCGACAAGATGACCTTCCTTGTCCATTCTCTTTACAAGGGCAATATTGCTTGTGTTTACAACGAAGAAAGTGGCCTTCACATCGTGCTTTTTTAATTTATTAAGTATCTTGTCAGAGTAGGCAAGCGGTCCGTCGTCAAAGGTAAGATAGACCGTCTTTTTGACTGTCACATGACATTGAACGTTGTTGTCAAATTCATTTTGAGCGGTAATGTCACATTCACCCACAGCGATGCCGGTTACGGTACCGTCAGAGGAAACCGAAGCAACCGCTTCGTCGGAAGACTGCCATGTGATTTGCCTGCCGCCTTCGGCAAAAAGGGAACGGCTGATGCCTACGCCTATTTCAATTGAAGTATCGCTCAGAGAAACATCGACAGGAATTTCCGGTTCCGAGACATCGCCCGAAGACACAATGTCAGAATCCGAAATGCTGCTGTCGTTTGACTGGCCGCAGGAAACAGTGAACAGAGCGAATACGACAGCCATCATTAACAATACCGACAGCTCAGAAAGTCTCAAAAAATCCAACCGGCGCCTTTGATGGATTGAATTCAATGTAGAAACCTGCCTTTCAGTGGATAAAGTATCAGATAATTTTGTTATAAGTCAATGAAATTATACATTGCAAATGAGTGTTTGTCAACACTTATACTTATTTTCGGCAAAAATCAGACTTTCTTTGCGGCCTATTTTGCGCCCTGCGGCGTCATCGTCCTAGGCAGGCGCCAGCCTGCCGTCGTCCTGCTGTCGACGAGTCGACAGCTATTCCTTGCAGGACACAAAATATTCTCGCAAATAATTGTCTACTTTCAACCGAAAATTAGTATTAAACCCGCAAAGCGCTGATCAAATGTGTCGGGGAGAAAAGGACGACGCCTCAGTTTGAGCGGCACATTTCATCAACGCTGTCTGATGGGAGCTTAAGACTGGAGCGCACCGAGTATTTCCTCCATGTTTTCAGCCGCGCTTTTGGCGGTGTTGACCTTGACGGCGATATAGGGAGGTGTTTTATCAATGATGGTGACCCGGTGGGGGAGCTTCTCGGATAATTTGGCAAAGACTTCAAAGTCAATCTTTTTGCTGTAAAGCAGGTATCTTCCTTCCGACTGGCGGATCTCGTGAATTCCGGCCTCGGCAGCGCTGCTGCGAAGCTGTGAGATGGTGATCAGTCCAAGTACCGCCTTAGGAGGCTCACCGAATCGGTCGATCAGCTCGTCGATCACGTCGGACGCATCGTCTTCGTTGCGCACAGAGGCTATCATGCGGTAAACTTCAAGGCGAAGCTGTGATGATTCGATGTAGCTTTCGGGAATGTGAGCTTCAATCCGGATATCCACTAGACATTCAATGTCCTGAGCAACGGGCGCTTCGCCCTTCACCTGTCGGACGGCGGCGCTGAGCATTTTCATATACATATCGTAGCCGACGCTTTCCACCTGGCCCGACTGGTCGCTGCCTAGCAGATTGCCTGCGCCTCTGATCTGGAGATCACGCATGGCGATTTTAATTCCCGAGCCGAATTCGGTGAATTCTCTGATCGCCTGAAGCCGTTTGCTGGCGGTTTCGGTGAGAGATTTGAATGGCGGCACCGTCAGATAGGCGTAAGCCCTGCGGGAGCTTCGTCCGACACGGCCTCTGATCTGATGAAGCTGTGCCAGTCCGAAATTGCACGCATTTTCAATGATCAGGGTGTTGCAGTTGGGAATATCCACACCCGTTTCGATAATGGTCGTGCAGACCAGGATATCCGCCTCATGGTCAAGAAGCTTGCGCCAGACCTCGCTGAGTGCGTCCTCGTGCATCTGGCCGTGTCCCACGACAATACGGGCTTCAGGTGCCATTGCCGCCACTTTTTCGGCAGTGCGCTCGATATCTTCGATCTTGTTGTGAAGGTAGAAAACCTGACCGCCGCGCCTGAGTTCCCTGTGAATTGCCTCGGAAATCATGCCTTCATCGTGGTCGATGATATAGGTCTGAACCGGATGTCTGTCCTGAGGAGGCTCATCAAGCGATGAAATGTCACGCAGGCCGCTCATTGCCATATTGAGTGTGCGGGGAATGGGAGTGGCGGAAAGGGTGAGAATATCAACGGCGGGATATTTCTCTTTGAATTTTTCTTTCTGCGCCACACCGAACCGCTGTTCCTCGTCAATAATGGCAAGTCCGAGATCGCTGAATTCGACATTCTTCTGAATCAGCTTGTGTGTGCCGATGATCAGATCAATATCGCCTCGCTTGAGCCTGCGAAGTATCTCGGTCTGCTGCTTGGCGGAACGGAAACGGGAGAGTATTTCGATGCGGAAGGGATAGGCGTCAAACCGTTTGGCCGCCGTCTGGAAATGCTGCCAGGCGAGTATGGTGGTCGGCACCAGAATGGCGCACTGCCGCCCTTCGATCATGCATTTGAAGGCGGCCCGCAGAGCTACCTCGGTCTTGCCGAAGCCAACGTCGCCGCAGAGCAGGCGGTCCATGGGAACCGGCCGTTCCATATCCTTTTTGATTTCATCCGCCGCCTTAAGCTGATCAAAAGTTTCGGGGTATTCAAATCTGTCCTCGAATTCACGCTGCCATTCGGTATCGAGATCAAAGGAATATCCCTTTGCTTTCATGCGTTCGGCGTAAATTTTCACCAGTTTGTCGGCAATATCGGCGACGTGCTTTTGGACACGGCGTTTCTGGTTGGCCCATTCGTCCGAACCGAGACGGTTAATTTTTACGACCGAGCCTTCTTTTCCGCCGACATATTTGCTCACCATATCCAGCTGCGTGATGGGAACGTACAGCACGTCGCTTTTGGCGTAATTAATCTTGATAAAATCCTTGGTAATTCCGTCGGTTTTAATTTTCTGTATACCTCCGAATGTGCCGACGCCGTAGGTGGAATGAACCACGTAATCGCCCAGCGTCAACTCATTCAGATTCTGCAGGTCGAGAGAATTGCTGTTCCTGCGTGACTTGGTTTTTTCCGGAGTGGGATTGACGTATCTTCCCCAGGAAATCACAACGGTTGCGATGGAAAAGTATTCAAAACCGCCCGAAAGATTCCCTTCGGAGACAGTAACGCCCTTATAAAGCGGCATTTTGGGTGAGGAATCCTGAATGACAGGAATTTCGGCTTTTTTGAGATCCTCATACAGGCCTTCACAGGAACGCTGTGTGCCGCCCAGCAGAATAATCGAATTGCCCCCGTCGAGCAGCGCCTTCAGTTCTTCAATGAGGTCGGATGTCTTGCCGCTCCACACCGGATGCTGTCGCGCGTTGACATTGATGAGTGTATGAAGATCGTATTCGTATCCGCCTCGAGTGAAGGTTTCGAGATAAACCGCTTTTCCCAGTTTGGCCATGAATTCTCCGTAGGAAAGAGTGAATTTATCCATTCCTTTGCAGAGAATACCGTCCAGCATCAGGTTTTTGATTTCCTCATTGATGAAAGCCTCGCAGTTTTTCATTTTTTCCTGAACCGCAATGTGTTCACTGACAATCGTAATGCTGTCCTTTGGCATGTAGTCGAATATGGTGGCTTCGTAACTGCACAGCATAGAAATATAGCGGTCGGGCGAGCCGCACTTGATGCCGGCTTCGAGGTCATCCGCTTCACGCAGCAGCTTTTCCTTGGCGGCAGCGGAGGCCTTGCCTCTGAGCGATCTGGCGAGCGCGCGGATTTTTCCCGCAAGGGCGGCATTGTCCGTGATAATCAGTTCCGCCGCCGGCAGAAGCTGTATTTCTTCAATCGGTTCGATGCTCCTCTGACTGTCAATATCAAAGTAATTGAGTGAATCGACAGTATCGCCCCAGAAGTCGGCGCGTACAGGATGAGGAGCGTCAGGCGGAAAGAAATCGAGAATACCTCCTCTGAGGGAGAATTGTCCTGCTCCTTCCACCATGTCGCACCGCTCATATCCGGCTGCGGAGAGAGCGGCAACGCATGAATCCACCGACACTTCACCGCCGGACTGAATTGTCAGCATGCGCTCCTGAAGCTCCTCCGGAGGGATGGTCAGCTGTGAGGCGCCGTCCGCGCAGACCACCGCCACGTCGAATTCCTCTTTGATCAGATGGCTGAGGGTTTCGATGCGGCTGTGTTCATAATCGTGGGAACGGCCTTCCAGCGGGCGAAGTTCAATGTCCCGCACAGGGCAGAAGAAGGCGCGCAGGCCCATTTTGCCCAGATCGCCGCACAGACGCACGGCTTCGGCTTCATCTGATGCGATGTAGAGAATCTTGCGTCCAAGTGTCCTTGAAAGGGCGGCGGTAAAGTGATTCTTGTGAATAGAGGCCAGACCGGTGACAGCGGCGGGAAGCCGGTGTTGTTGGATGCTGCCCACAAGATGATTAAAGTCTTCAAGAGAGTCCAGTAGGGAAGGGATAAATTGAAGATCGTCCATTAACGGGAGTTCCTCCGTTTCAAAAAGGGTAGATGAAAGAGAAGTTTAAAATAGGGCAAATTCCTCGGGGGTGCCGGAAAATACATTCATGTCTATGAATGATTCCCTGCCGTCATAACCTTCAAGTCTTTTCCGGCCGGAGTACTGCCAGAATGTCCAGTTTTCGTTGTTGGGAGAGGTTACCTTGTTGCTGATCCATAATGTGTACTGTGCCAGTTTTTCATCAATGAAAACGTTGAATGTATCGTCAGGGGTATAAATAATCGGTTTTTTGCCGTAGTGTAATTCCAGAGCTTCCAGCATGTCGGTCAGTTCTCTGCGAAGGCGGATTCTGTCAAGTTGACCGATGGATTGACCGCCGTATAATTCAACGTCAACCACAGGAGGAAGCGAACTGTCGCTTACCGGCACATGATTGATATAATTCTGTGCCTGTGTCAGGCCGGAGCTTTCAAAGCTGAAAAAGTGGTAGGCGCCGACACGCAGCCCCGCTTGGGAGGCTCCGTTCCAGTTGTTGTCAAATTCCGAATCGACATGGCCACTGCCTTCTGTCGCCTTGACGAATGCGAACCGGATGTCCTGTGAAGCAAGTTTTTCCCAGTCGACATTTCCCTGATAGGAGGACACGTCAACGCCCTTTATCTGATAATCACCGACATAAAACTGATTGGGAATCCACACGCCGTTCCACGCAAGGTAGAAAAGACCGATGCAGATGGCCGCCACCGAAGCGCCTGCTGCGATCCATGCCTTCGGATATTTTTGCGAAGAAGCGTCGGGCATCCGGAAATTTCCGTTCATGAACGGACAGAATCTGTCGAAAATCATGCAGGGAATAAGGGTAAGAGCGCAAGAGACGATCAGAATCAGCGGAATCATCACCAGGCTGTCGTTCAAAAAGCCTATACGGGTGGATTGATAGAGCATTTCGAAAAAATAGCACAGATAAGCCTTGATGGGGCCGCCGATCATAAAATATACCAGAGAGTGTTTTCCGATATAGCCGAGCAGACGCATTACGGCTGGTTTTTCAGGAAGACAGTTTGTCAGACTGATGATAAAAGCACATCCCCAGAAAGTGAGCCGGAGCGACTGGAAAGGATTATTCCAGATGTTGATGGCGACGACGATAAATACATTATAAACGCCGAAAAGCAAAAGGCAGACTGTCACGGACGTGAAAAACACAGCACCGCTCAAAAGCACATGCCAGGGTTTGAACTGAAACCGGCTGATAATTTTTTTCTGACGCAGGCAGTAACCGGCAATGTAAAAAAGAACGCAGATCATTGCCGTATCACAGCTCCAAAAACGGATGTAGTTTCTCTCTGAAATGACGTAGCCGACAGCCGCAGCGGCCAGAGCTGTCAGGATCATAGGGAGCGGCTTGTCGCGGCAGAGCTTGTTGATGATGAAAAAATAGACCGAAGACATCACCAGTATTGAGAAGAAATTGACCTTTGATTTGAAGAGAAAAGTGACCAGGGTGTCATACAGCCATAAGGGAATGCCGGACGGATGCAGAATCAGGTTGACCAGAACAGAAGCCACAAATGTTGTCGTGCTGATCGAGAAAAGCAGTTTGATAATCATCTCTTTACTGACCTTGTTGTAGAAAAAAGCGGTAAGGCTGCCGTTGTAATTTCTGGTGAAATAGCCCGATACAAGAAAGAAACATGGCAGGATAAAGGGGGTAAAGTACGACATAAGGACATTGGAAACATTTGGCATATGGGATAGAACAACAAGAATTGCGCAAATACCTCTTGTGTAATCGGACCACGTCTCACGTTTTTCAGGAATACTTGATGGTGCGTTCATAATCTAATCTCCCGATATTTAAGAATTAAATAAATTCATCGCCTTGTCGGTATTTCCGTTGACAATCATTTCGGCAGCTTCGGCTGCGTTTTTGGCGGATTGCTCCATTTCCTTCAGTTCTCCGGCTGTAAAATGACTCAGTACCCAGTCGGCCAGACTGTATTCGGGACGAGGCTTTGCGCCGATCCCCAGCTTTATGCGGCAGAAGTCGCTCGATTCCACCATATCGATAATGTTTCTCATGCCGTTCTGACCGCCGTGCGAACCCTTGCGGCGAATTCTGAGTCTGCCCGGTTCAAGCGAGATGTCGTCGCACATAACCAGAAGCCGCTCAGGAGGAATTTTGTAAAACCGCATGATTTCGTCCACCGCCTGACCCGACAGATTCATGAATGTCTGAGGCTTGGCCAGAATAATGCGTTTTTCGCCGCACATTCCGTCACCGATCAGGGCGTGAAACTTCAGCCGGTCAACAGTGATATTCAATCTGACGGCAAGTGCGTCTGCCGCCATAAATCCGGCGTTGTGACGGGTGCCTTCGTATTTTTTTCCGGGATTGCCAAGGCCGACCACAAGCCAGTCTATGCTCTGCGGCTTCATGATGCCGAACATATCATCACTCCAAATTATCAAAAAAATCAGGGGAAATTGAATGACAAAACTCCAAAGGGCAGGACAGTCACCCTGCGGGGACCGGCCTGCCTGAAGATTATATGTAGGATAGAAATAAAATATCAGTCAAAGATAAGGGAAATAGGCTCATCAGTGTATACCCTGCGAATGGCATCTGCAAAATAAGGTGCGGTGCTGAGAATAGTGAACTTGTCAAGCGTCTTTTCCTTGCCGAGATGAATGGTGTCGAGGAAGACGAATTCCTTGATGGGGCTAGCTTCGATGCGGGAAAGCGCCGGGCCACTGAGTACAGCGTGAGTGGCGCATGCCGAAACTTCGAGCGCGCCGTTCTTCATCAGTGCCTCGGCAGCGTTGCAGATGGTACCGGCTGTATCCACCATATCGTCAATGAGGAGAATCTTTTTGCCGCTGACGTCACCGATGATATTCATGACTTCGCTGACGTTTGCCTTCTGACGGCGCTTGTCAATGATAGCGATCGGGCAGTCAAGGCGCTGAGCGAAGTTCCTCACACGGGTGACGGAACCGAGGTCGGGAGAAACGCACATGTACTCGTCGTTTTTGTCACCCATTTTTTCCTTGAAGTATTTGGCGAGGATGGGCGCGCCGAGAAGGTGATCCACAGGAATATTGAAGAAACCCTGAATCTGAGCGGCATGAAGATCCATTGTCAGCACACGGTCGGCACCGGCTGTAGTGATAAGGTCGGCGCAGAGCTTAGCGGAAATCGGATCTCTGGCCTTTGCCTTTCTGTCCTGACGAGCATAACCCATGTAGGGAATCACGGCAGTAATACGGCTTGCGGAAGCTCTCTTGAGAGCGTCGATCATAATGAGCATTTCCATCAGATTGTCGTTAACGGGATCACTGGTGGACTGAATGACAAAGCAGTCTTTGCCGCGAACCGACTCTTTCAGGGAAACCGAAATTTCACCGTCGCTGAATTTGGTGACGTCGCTTCTTCCCATTGGCTGCTCGAGCTTGTCGCAGATGTCCTGTGCGAGCTTCATGTTGGAATTGCATGAGAAGATTTTAATTTCGGTTCCGTGGAGACTTTTGTTGCTGATTATCATTTTTACTTCCTCCTGATATGATGGTGTATATGGATTCGGCAAACGGACTGCGTGATGGATCCGCATGCCGGAACTGCGTGCGGATTTATTTTTTATCGCCTCGCTTGGCAGCCGCCCAGCCGTCCTTGACAACCTGACGGGCGCGGGCAATTCCCAAAGCATCTGACGGAATATCGTGTGTGATGGTGGATCCGGCGGCGGTGTAGGCGCCGTCGCCGATGCTCACAGGAGCGACAAGATTGGTGTTGCAGCCGATGAAGCAGTCGTCGCCTATTTTGCAGCGTGCTTTGTGCTGGCCGTCATAATTGACCGTCACACAGCCGCAGCCGAAATTGACGCGCTTGCCTACGTCGCTGTCGCCTACGTAGGTGAGATGAGCAACCTTTGTACCTTCATCGAGCACGGAGTTCTTGACTTCGACGAAATCTCCGATATGTACCTTCGGACCGATTTTGCAGTTGGGCCTGATCTGAGAGAAGGGGCCGATATCGGTGGAGTCGAAGATTTCACTCTGTTTGACCTGACTTGCATTGATAATGACGGCGTCATGTACGGTGGAATTTTCAATAAGGGTATTCGGCCCGATATTACAGTCATATCCGATGGAGACCTTACCTTTTAATATGGTACCCGGCAGGATAACGGTACCCTGACCGATGGTGACGTCCGGGCCGATGATGATGCCATCGGTGCATGTGATGGAAACACCGTCGGCAATCATCTGATTCAGAATGGCGGTGCGGGCGATCTGATTGAGTTCGTTGAGCTGGACAGGATCATTGGCGCCCATGACAACGCTTGCCGAATCGGCTGTGAAAGCATTGGCGGCGTCGCCGAGCAGTTTAACGGCATCGGGAAGATAATATTCGCCCGTGACGCTGCTCTGAGTGATGTGGTTGGTATCCAGCACGGAAAGCAGGGCGTCCACATTGAACCAGTATGCGCCTGAATTGACTTCTTTGACTGCCAGCTGCTCCATTGTGGCTTCCTTGTGCTCTACAATGGACATCAGGCTTCCGTCCGCCGCACGGAGAATTCTGCCGTATCCGGTCGGGTCGTCGAGCATGGCGGAAATGACCGTGACGCAGTTGTTCTGAGCCTCATGGAAAAAAAAGGAATTGGAGATGTTGCGGCTGTCCATAAAGGGAGCGTCGCCATTGAGAATCAGCACGCTGCCGCCCTTGTGGGCTTTAAGGAATTCCTTGGCCATCATCACGGCGTGACCGGTTCCTTTGCGTTCGGCCTGTGTGACGGTGGAACAGGTCTGATCCCCGGTATAGGTCTTGGAAAGATAGTCTTTGATTATTTCCTCGAGGTGGCCGGTGACGACACAAATATCTCCGATGCCGGCTTCTCTGACGGAATCAATCACCCAGCCGAGCATAGGTTTAAACAAAACCTCCATCATGGCCTTGGGCTTCTTTGACTTCATGCGTTTGCCTTCACCTGCGGCCAGCACTATGGCGCAGACACTTCCTGAACGAATCGGCTCGGAGAACTCACCGGAATTCTGATGGGAAACCGAAAACATGTTTACAGTCAGCTCCTTATAAATTTTTACGGTTGCTTACCAAAAAACAAATACGAAAGGTAACAAACATATAAATATTATTACATTTTTATATCTTTTTTTCAAGTCAAATTTTGCAATTTTTCATCAACTGAGTTCACTTCTACAATTTACACAAAACAATCATAAAAGTATGATTATTATTGGTTTTATTTCAATGAGAATCGGCCAAAGCCAATTTAAACTCAAAAAAGGCGGGTTCATAAATTGATCGGTTGACAGAACGGAATAATTCCTTGTGTCAGCCTGCCGACCGCAGATGAATACTGACGGGAAATTGACGGGGAAGAAAACCGGAGGAAATTTTTTCAAAAAAAGTATGAAATAATTGTAAAAGTACTGGATTTTGTGGAAAGGATGTGCTATCATATACAAAGCAATGTACGAGTTGCGTTTTTTGCTTTGCTTAAAACCCAATGGGCGTACGAAAGCTAAATTACGAAATCATCAGTGATTTCCAGGAGGTTTTTTCACATGAGAAAATGGGTTTATCTTTTCAGTGAAGGCAACGCCAACATGCGCGAGCTTCTCGGCGGTAAAGGCGCTAACCTTGCTGAAATGACCAACATCGGTCTGCCGGTTCCCCAGGGCTTCACCATCACCACCGAAGCCTGCACCCAGTACTATGAGGACGGCAAGAAGATCAACGACGAGATCATGGGTCAGATCAACGAGTACATCGTCAAGATGGAAGAGATCACCGGCAAGAAGTTCGGCGACAAGACAAATCCCCTTCTCGTTTCCGTCCGTTCCGGCGCAAGAGCTTCTATGCCCGGCATGATGGACACCATCCTCAACCTCGGTCTGAACGAAGAGGTTGTCGAGACCATCGCTGCACAGTCCGGCAACCCCCGTTGGGCATGGGACTGCTACAGAAGATTTATCCAGATGTATTCCGACGTTGTTATGG
>CAMHJC010000007.1 GCA_946185345.1 uncultured Clostridia bacterium | reverse complement strand
ATCCTTCCCTCGGCTGAAGAAAAAATGGATAGATATTTTATTGCCGGATTAATATACTAATTTTCGGTTGAAAGTAGACAATTATTTGCGAGAATATTTTGTGTCCTGCAAGGAATAGCTGTCGACTCGTCGACAGCAGGACGACGGCAGGCTGGCGCCTGCCTAGGACGATGACGCCGCAGGGCGCAAAATAGGCCGCAAAGAATGTCTGATTTTAGCCGAAAATTAGTATTAGAGTTATGAATAATATTGAGGTGATAAAAGGTCACTCAATCTGAATCTTATTGATCCGTGTTCCTGACCAGGGCAATCTCCTCCCCTGTGTCCTTGACGGTGCCTTTGCCGGTAATGCTGTCTATTTCATATTCCGAAAGGAGGCTGCCGTTCTTGCCCACCTTGCCGAAAAGCTGAATCAAAGCCATACCGTCCGATCCGATTGATATTTCCGCCGCCTCCGGCCGTTTGCCGTTCTGATTCTCATAATAATCCATCGCCATATCGCTGAGATCATTCTGCGAACAGTAACTGAAGGAATCCGGCTCGTACCCGCCAAGCAGGGTAAGATATTCGGTACGGCCGTCGCTTTCCCAAACGAGCGTCCGCCTGCCCTTATCTGTATTCTCTACCTTCGCCGGATCGCTGAAATCCACGGCGCCGAGGTTGAAATTCGCACGGTTTCCCTCTGTTTTGACCTCAAAAGGAACTCCCATTCCATACTGTGCGTCCTCAAATCTTCCGCTGTCTCCGTCATAAAAAATGTAGTAGCCGACACGATTTTCCCCGTTGTCAGCAGTCCATACGCCACGGCAGAAGGTTTCGCCGTTATCATAGTATTCGCCTGTTTCGGTACGGTTCATGTCGGATGCGGAGACTTTTTCCTTATCCTCAGAGCATCCCGCCATACTTATCATCATCACTGCCGCAGCTGTCACCGCAGCCGCCTTGAGCAGGACGGTCAGTCTTTTCAACATTTCATTAATCCTCCCCTATGATTCGTCATAAACACAAGAACACACCAACACCGGCATTTCGGCCGGCATTGATGCGCTGCGTATCATTATAAGATGATGAAATGAATAAAATGATCTTTCGGTTGAAATCAGCCGATGAACATTGCGTGAATAGCGGAAACGGCTTTGTCCGCATCCTCTTCGTTGATAAGGACGGAAATCTTGATCTCGCTGGTGGAGATCATTCTGATGTTGATGTGAGCGCCGTACAGGGCCTCGAACATCTTGGAAGCAACGCCCGCATGAGTCTCCATGCCTGCGCCGACAATGGATACCTTGGCGACCTCATTGTCAACTGCGACGCCCTTGCCGCCTATGCTTGCGACAAATTCATTCATGACTTCGACAGCCTCGTCTGCGCAGTCCTCGGCAACCGTGAAGCTGATGTCCTTGGTGCCGTCTCTGCCGATGGATTGCAGAATGATGTCGACATTGATATTCTTGGCGGCAAGGCGGCTGAACGCCTGGAACGCTACGCCCGGCTCATCGGGAAGTCCCAAAAGCGAAATTCTGGCTACGTGAGTGTCCTTGGCTACGCCGCTGATAAGCATTTTTTCCATTTTTACCTTCTCCTTAACTATAGTACCCGGCTTTCTGACAAGTGAAGAAAGCACTTCCAGTTGTACGTTATACTTCTTGGCCATTTCAACCGAACGGTTGTTGAGAACCTGTGCGCCGAGGGTGGCAAGCTCGAGCATCTCGTCATAGGTGATCTCCTGAAGCTTGACGGCATTTTCCACCTTGCGGGGATCAGCTGTGTAAACGCCTTCCACATCAGTGAATATCTGGCATCTGTCCGCACGAAGCGCCGCCGCAATGGCAACGGCGCTGGTATCGCTGCCGCCTCTGCCGAGCGTGGTCATATCGTCGTATTTATTGAGACCCTGGAAACCGGCCACAACCACAATCTTGTTCTGGTCTAGCTCGCTCTGAAGTCTGTCAGTCTCAATACGTCTGATTCTGGCACTGCCGTAAACCGAGCTGGTCACGAAGCCGGCCTGCCAGCCCAGAAGGGAAATGACGGGATAGCCGAGCTTCTGGATGGCCATTGCGAGAAGAGAGATGGAAATCTGCTCGCCCGCAGTCATCAGCATGTCAAGCTCTCTCTTGGACGCAGAAGGGTTGATCTCCTTTGCCTTTTCAATCAGATCGTCGGTCGTGTCGCCCTGAGCCGATACAACCACTACAACCTTATTGCCCTGCTTGTAGGTGTCGGTGACGATCCGGGCGACATTCATCACTCGCTCGGCGTCGGCAACCGATGTACCTCCGAATTTTTGAACTATTAAACCCATCTGTTCAATACCTCCGATATTTTTTATTAGAAGATTTTTTGCCTTGCTTATGCGTTAAGGCGTTTCCGCCTTTTGCATAATATGTTTGGAAAGCGGCATTTGCGATTGTCCGCTGTTTTCCCGCCAATGCACGCTATTGCTGTTTCAGCAGTTTGGCTCCCCTGGAATCCACATCAAGTATCACCATCCGCCAGTTGCCGAGTCCCCGCCGCTCAAGCTCACGGGTCATCTCGCTCTCGAATTCCTCCTCGTACCGGCGGCTGATGATCGACATCACCGTGGGACCTGCTCCGCTGATGTAGGTGGCATAGGAGCCGTATTCATAGGTAAGACGGAAAATACCTTCCGCTCCGGGAATCAGTCCCAGACGATAGGGCTGATGAAGCCTGTCCTGCACGGCAATCCGCAGGTTTTCCACATTCCCCGTGGCAAGCGAACCCGCCATCAGCGCCGAGCGGGAGAGATTGTAGACTGCGTCTTCACGAGACACCGTCTGAGGAAGAATGCTTCTTGCCACCGAGGTCTTCAGCTCGAAATCCGGAATAAATGCAGCAAAACGGAATTTATCCGCCACATGCAGGGTGACGGCGTAAACTTTGCCGTTTTCCACTGCCGCCGAGGTCAGACCTCCGAGCAATGCCGGCGTGGTATTGTCGGGGTGGCCTTCGATGGAACAGGCGATATTGACAAGCTCTTCCCTGCCGAGCGGCTTGCCCAGCAGATAATTGGCTCCCAGAAGTCCCGCCGCGACGCAGGCCGAACTGGAGCCGAGGCCGCGCGTCATGGGTATCACATTGCTCTGAGCGATTCTGAAACCTTCCGGCAGCGGTCTGCCGCATTCCTCATAGAGCCGGCAGGCTGAACGGTAGATCAGATTATCCTCATCTGTGGGAACCTCCACATCGTCCAGAGAAGTTATTTCGAGTCGGTCGCTTTCTTCGATCTCGACTTCGTTGTACATTGAAAGCGCAATGCCCAGGGCGTCAAAGCCCGAACCGATATTGGCACTGGTCGCCGGAATTCTGAATTTCATCAAGCGTCACCCTGCCGTTACATACTGAGCGTTCTCATGGCGCTTATGACATTCACGCCTCTGGCAATGAATTTCTTTGCGATAAGCTCCTGCTCGGCATAGGTGGCGACATCGGTAATAATGGCTATTTCATCGGGATTGACTCCCTCGGTATAGATACATTCCCTGCAAAGCTCGTTGGCAATGGTCATCAGTTCATCGGAGCTCTTGCCGCAGAGACGCAGATACATGGAACAGCGCTCATCGTGATAATCGGCAATCATGCCTTCCTCCGCAGGCGCCCAATAGAGATATTTGCGTGCCACACGGTGCTTGACGCAGTCAATGACGTCGGCCACAACGGCGCTCGCAGTCGGCAGCTTGCCGGCGCCCTTGCCGTAGAACATGACCTCGTCCGTGGCGTCACCGATCACGCAGATGGCGTTGAATACGTCATTGACGCCCGCAAGCGGAGAATTCTTGGATACCATTCTCGGTGCGACATTGATCTGAAGCTTGCCGTCCTCCTGAACCCTGAAAAGCCCTATCAGCTTGATGGCCGCTTTGAAACGGTCGGCATAGGCCACATCCTCCAGTGTGATGTTGCGGATGCCTTCCACATAAACGTCCTTGGGATAGACATGTTTGCCGCAGACCAGCGAAGCGAGAATACAGATCTTGCGGCAGGCATCGTGTCCGTCGACATCGGCAGTCGGATCTTTTTCGGCATAGCCGAGATTCTGAGCCAATTGCAGAGCCTCGTCAAAAGGCATATTCTCGGTTATCATTTTGGTGAGGATGAAATTGGTTGTGCCGTTGAGTATTCCGGCGACAGCCGCAATCTCATTGGCCGCCATGCACTGAGCAAGCGGTCTGATGATCGGAATTCCGCCGCCGACACTGGCCTCAAAGAGGAAATTGAGATTTTTTTCCTTTGCCACCTCAAGAAGCTCCTGCCCTCTTGCGGCGACAAGCTCCTTGTTGGAGGTGACAACGCTCTTGCCGGCCTTGAGACTGTTCATACAGAAATCAAAAGCAGGCTTTACACCGCCCATACATTCCACAACAATCTCGACTTCGGGATCATTGAGAATAATATTGACGTCCTTGACGAATTTATCGGCATATGGCAACTCAGGAAAGTCACGCAGATCGAGAATGTATTTGACCTCGATGCCTTCCTTGGCACGCTGCTCAATGCCCTCGTGGTTTTTCATAAGAACCTCGACAACGCCGGAGCCTACAACGCCGTGACCCATAACTGCTATTTTGACCATAAAAAAATCACTGCTTTCCGATGTATTTTTTATTTGATAATATGTTTTATCCGATAATTAACCAACGCCATGGTAATGCCGGCGTTTCCCCTGTTCATACTCCGACGCCTATGCCGGAGACGGATATCACTCCGTCCAGCGCCCTGAGCCGCTCAAAAAGCTCCGGAACGCTTATCTCCATATTGCCCGTACTGACCGAAACCGTTACATAAGCCGCTCCGTTCGCCGGAATGTTCTGATTGACCGTGAGTATATTCGCCCCTGCGTCAAAGAAAGAGGTGATCATGGACGAAAGGACGCCCGGCTGATCCTTGAGCATCGACTGAATGGTCAGCACACGGGACTCTTCCGCATTATCGTACGGCATCACCATGTCCTTGTATTTATAAAAGGCACTGCGGGATATTCCCACAAGTCTGGCGGCTTCGGATGCCGAATGTGCCGCTCCTGTGCCAAGCAGACGTTTGGCGGCAACTACCTTGGCAAATACCTCCGGCAGCGCCTTGCTGCTTACAATATAATACTCTTCAGACAATGTAGAATCCACCACCCGTGTACGATTGTATCGTGTCAATGAACACTATAGCATTTTTTTCGATCAATTTCAAGTAAATTCGGACTATATTTTTGAATTTAACCGGGTTTTCGGCACATTCTACGTTTGACACAAAAAATCATGTCATGTTTTCCACAATGTTATTCACCCATACGCCCTTTCTGAGCAGAACAAAGCCGATCAGAGATTTGATCATCTCGGAAGAACGGCAGAGTAGGTAGACCGGAATAATGGGCAGCGAGGTAAACCGTGAAAGAACGTAGGCAATCGGCACCACGACCAAAAGCATATAGAATCCGTCAAAAAGAAAGGTAACAAAGGTATTTCCGCCCGACCGGAGGGTAAAGTAAGCCGCACTGGTATACGCATCGACCGGCAGCATCACGGCGGCAATCAGGAGCAGCATTGTCGCCAGCCGCCTCACATCCGGAGTGGTATTGTACAGCAGTGGATAAAAGGGAGCGCAGACGGCCATTATCAGACCCATTCCCGCGCTGCCGAGCACGGAATAGGTGCAGAGGATCCTGTCGGAGCTTCGCGCCTCCTCCATCCTGCCGGCACCGAGAAGCTGACCGATCATGATGGCGATTGCGTCGCCTGCCGCTATGAAAAACACCGAGAACACATTGGAGAGCGTGGAGCAGATATTCACTCCCGCCACGGCGTCCAGTCCTCTTGTGGAGTAACTCTGGGTCAACATGGTTATTCCGAAGGCCCAGAGGCTTTCATTGATTATCAGGGGAATACATTTGACCGTCACCCTGCCGATCAGCTTTGCCGGAATATGCATGGAGCGCAGCAGTCCCCTGACAAACGAGTACCTGCCGACATGTGTGTGCAGCCATACGGCGACTATCGCCCATTCCGAAATTCTGGCGAGAATGGTGGCCAGAGCGGCACCCTTTACGCCCATAGCCGGCAGACCGAATCTGCCGAAAATCAGCACCCAGTTCATGACGATATTCACCACAACGGCCGCAAGTCCCGCCTTCATCGGCACCACTGTCTCGCCCACCTCGCGCAGTGTGCTGACATACACCTGGCACATCCCGAAGGGAATCAGACTCCACATGACGATTCCCATATAATCCAAACCGTATTTTCTGGTCATTTCCACGTCGGCGGTGTTTTCGCTGTGGAGGAAAAGCGTGATCAGATCGCCGCCGAACAGCATTGTGACGGCAATCGCACCCGTCACAAGAAGAACGAATACGCACAGCTTGAAGCGGAAAGTGTATTTGATGCCTTCACTGTCGCCGCTGCCGTAGAACTGTGCCGTGAAGATTCCTGCTCCGGCCATCGCTCCGAAAAGTGCCAGATAAGGGATCAGATTAATCTGGTTGACAATGGAAACGCCGTTCATCTGGTATGTACCCAGCTGACCGACCATCAGATTATCAAGCATATTCACAAAGTTGGTGATACCGTTCTGCACCGCAATGGGCATGGCTATCAGCAGAAACCGTTTCAGAAATTCCCTGCCGCCCAGATATTTTTTTACAGTTAACCTGTTCATTCTTTCATCATCTCCTTTGAACGATGCTTTTAAGGACGGTTCAGAACGCTTTTACCCTCAAATCTTTTGCGCCGAGACGGTCGACGCTTCTGATTTTCCGCTCCGGAAACGGCCAATCCGCATCATCCTATAGAAAACAAAGAAAACACCTGCCGTCATACGGCGACAGATGTTTTCATTTTCCAGTTCACTTTTTTCCAAAGCGAACTGAAAGCTATATGTTTTTCGATAATCCTGAAAAAAGATTACTGTGCAAGCGGTCTTCCGTCAGCATCGGTGTTGATGGAGCCGGCAAGGATCATAATGCCCTCGATAAAGCCCCAGAGACCACCTAAGCCGCATGTGACAATCGAAACGACGATCTGGATGACAGCCTTGCTGGTGAAACCGAGATAGAAGTTGTGAACGCCCCAGGCTCCGAGGAAAATGCCGAGAAGTCCGGCAGCCATCTTCGACTTGGGAGGAGTCGGGCCACCCATGGGATAGCCTGACTGCTGATAACCGGGCTGCTGATAACCGGGCTGCTGGTATCCTGCCTGCGGATAGCCGGGCTGCTGGAATCCTGCCTGTTGATTATCCTGGGGAGCAGCTTCAACAGGTGTTCCGCATGACGGACAGATACCGAGCTGGCTGTCAAACTGGCCGCCACATGTCTTGCAAGTGTAATTCATAATTAGTTACCTCTTTTCCTAAGCAATTGATAAAAAATTAAGTGCCGCTTCTGAAGTATTGAGATCAAAACACGGCACTTTTTTTCTCAGATTAGCACGCATTACGATCCCGTGTTCTGACAGGTCCGTAAAACAACTGTAAAATTACATACCAACCTTGTTGGGGTTGATCTTGACGCCGACACCCATTGTAGAGCTGACTACGCAGGAACGGACGTACTGGCCCTTTGCGGCGGCAGGCTTTGCCTTGATGATAGCGCCGAGCAGTGCATCGAAGTTCTCAAGCAGCTTGTCGGTACCGAAGGAAACCTTGCCGATCGGGCAGTGAATGATGTTTGTCTTGTCCAGACGGTACTCGATCTTACCGGCCTTGGCTTCCTTGATAGCTCTGGCGATATCGGGAGTAACGGTACCGGCCTTCGGGTTAGGCATCAAGCCGCGGGGACCGAGGATCTTACCGAGACGGCCGACCATACCCATCATATCGGGTGTGGTGATCAGCACATCAAAGTCCATCCAGCCTTCGGACTGAATCTTCTGGATGTATTCATCATTTCCGACATAATCAGCGCCGGCTGCCTCAGCTGCCTTGAGAGCGTCGCCCTTGCAGATAGCGAGAACTCTGACGCTCTTGCCTGTGCCGTTGGGCAGAACAATGGCGCCTCTGACCTGCTGGTCAGCGTGACGGCCGTCAACACCCAGCTTGACATGAACTTCGACAGTCTCGTCAAACTTGGCGGTTGCGGTCTTGATGACGAGATCAAGGGCTTCATTGGAATCGTATAACTTCAAACGGTCAACTGCCTTTGCGGCGTCGACATATTTCTTTCCGTGTTTCATTTAGTCAATATCCTCCTGTAATGTGGTAATATCGGAGTGTTTCCTCCCACATAGAGCACCTTTCCGGATGATCGGAATCAGTCCTCTACTGTAATGCCCATGCTGCGGGCTGTACCTGCGACCATGCTCATGGCTGCCTCAATGGAGCCTGCGTTAAGGTCGGGCATCTTTGTTTCAGCAATCTTTCTGACCTGTTCCTTGGTGATCTTGGCCACCTTGGTCTTGTTAGGTGTGCCGGAACCGCTCTCGATGCCGCATGCCTTCTTGATGAGGACCGCTGCAGGGGGAGTCTTGGTTACGAATGTGAAGGAACGATCTGCGTAAACTGTAATGACAACAGGAATAATAAGACCCACATCGTTCTTTGTGCGTTCATTGAAGTCCTTGGTGAACTGCATGATGTTGACACCGTGCTGACCAAGAGCAGGACCAACAGGGGGAGCCGGTGTTGCCTTGCCTGCCGGAATCTGAAGTTTAATGTAACCTGTTACTTTCTGAGCCATTAAAAAGCACCTCCAAATACGTGGTGATACCGAGACAGCATTATTTGGAATAGATTTACTGCCTCTCCCACAGAAGCACTGCGCACTTCAGGCACACATGCCTCTAACGGCAAGTTTTCGAGCGGTCTTGCCTGCCGCCGCCGGACTGATCCGGCACATCTGAAAACCGAAAACAGCCTGATCGGTTAATTCAGCGGAACTACGCTGGGAAGATCGACCTCGGCTTCAATCTTGCGGCCGAACATGTCTATCGTTATCACAGCGGTCTTGGCTTCGTGGTCAATGGAATTGACTACGCCGACATGTCCCGACATGGAACCGTCGATAACCTTGACTTCTTCGCCTGCCTCAAAGGCAAATCTTTCGGACTTCATCTCTACGCCCCACTTAGCGGCCTCTTCATCGGTGAGAGGAACCGGCTTGGAGTCGGGGACGAGTTTGGAATCATGTCCCACAAAGCCTGTACAGCCGCGCGTATTGCGCACTATAAACCAGGTTTCGTTAGTCATAACCATTTTTACAAGCACATAACCCGGGAAGAGCTTGTGTTCTACTTCTCGCTCAACCTGCTGTTCCACGCCGCCCTTTTTGACCGTAACGGTCTCGGTAACGGTTTCCGTGGGAATTTTGACATCCAGAATCATGTCCTGGAGCTTACGGTTTTCCACTATTGTCATCAGGTCGGAAGCGACCTTGTTTTCATAACCCGCATAGGTATGAATCACGTACCAATGAGCGGATCCAGAAGCGCCTGTTGTATCTGCCATATTGTTTTCACTCCCGTCATGCGGCAACCGTGCGGCATTGCCTGTGTGTGTGCCGAGCCGTCATTACTCGGCGATTTCGCTTGGTGACACTTCAGAAGGCGAAACGGTATCTTCAGCCCTTGCTGCGGCAGACCACTCGGGAATCTTTTTGAGACCCAGGTCTCTCACCTGGCTGAGTCCGAAGTCCAGAACCCAAATGAATACACCTACGACTGCGATGGCCGCAAGGGTAATCGCCGCGTTTTTGGTGGTATCCTTTGCGCTGGGCCAGGAGATCTTCTTGAGCTCGCTCTTGTACTCGCGGATGAATTTACCCGCAGCCTTGATCGGGCTTACCTTCTTTTTGGACGAATCTTTTTTGGCAGGAGTTTTCTTGCCAGTGTCTTTTGCGATTTTCTTGTCGTCCTTTTTGGTTGACTTGTCGCTCATAGAATAATCCGTCCTCCCTTACTTGCTTTCTTTGTGCGAAGTATGCTTCTTGCAGAATCTGCAATACTTCTTCATCTCAAGTCTGTCAGGGTCATTCTTCTTGTTCTTGACAGTGTTGTAGTTTCTCTGCTTGCATTCTGTGCATGCCAATGTGACCTTAACTCTCATGTCGGCACCTCCCGTAACGGAATAATTTACCGTCAGATGCGATGTGTCTCTGCAAAAACAGATCGGCATCCGCGGCATTCAGCCTCCCTCGATACGCTCCGCAATCCGCAAAGTGTATAAGTTGAATTGTGTATCAGTATGCGACAGGGCAGCATGTGAGCCTGTGACGGCATACAAATACAGGCGCATAAAAAAAACACGCCCAATGCGAGGTAAGTTTACTATAGCATACTTTTATTATTTCGTCAAGACTTTTTTTGAAATTATTTTTGACCGGGCGTCCGGAACGGACAGGCGCTCCTTCCTACGCCTGCATCCTGTAAAAAAAGAGCCCGCAGTAAAACCGCAGGCCCTTTTCAAACGGCAATGCTTCCCTTTCCGTCAAGGTACGATGACAATACGTTGATCCGCAAAGCCATTCCATCCACAAGAGTAACGTTAATTGTCCATCCACAAAACAATCCATCCACAAAGTATTGTCAGCTGCCGGTCAGGAAACCATTTCCAGGCAGTCACGTCTGCCGTAGGATACAAGCTCGTCATACTCCATATTGACGGCGGAAATAGCCCTTTGCTTTTCCTCACCGGAAAGATGCAGACGTTCCACGGTCTTCGCATACGCTCTGGTGTAATAATCCGCAAGCCTGAGCTGCATGTCATTCGGGGCGGCCTCGCCATCCGGCTTTGTGTTGATAATGATATTCTTTACTCGGTTGTTATACATATAACCAGTCTCCTTTACGTTTTATGTTATATTACGGCGGCCTTTGTCTTGGCCTTTCATAAATAAAACGTCTGAGACACGGAAAAAGAATCGCTTATTTTTCAAAAATTTTTATTTTGGATAAGTTTGGATGTTTTTAATATTTTTTTGAATTCTTTTTAGGAAGAATCACCACAGCAGCTTTTACTGCTGATCGGCCGCATCGATGGCGGTAGCAAAATAGAGAATATCGCTCTGGGCTCTTTCACGGCCCCAGCCGATCTTGTTCTTGACCTCATTGCCAATCACGATGGTACCCGACTGGCCTCCGTCGAGATTATAGGCGGTTTTGACTCCCCTGGTGGCAATCTCGTCCGCAAAGGTCTGCATGGTAACACCGACGCTGTAACAGTTTCTGCCTTCCGCCAGACAGATCAGATAATGCAGGTCATCGTCATACTGACAGATGGCGGTTCTGGGTTCACATGTGGAAGGCTCCCAGTTTCTTTTGGTGATGGTGAGCGCCTTGCCGTCATGAACCAGCTCAGGACCGAATGTCAGCGCGTTGACAATATCATACTGCTGCAGCACGCCGCTGGATTCCACTTTGGTATCTTCGACAATATGAAAATTGCCGTCGGAATCAATGAGAAGCGTATCCAGACCGTAAGGATGATTCCTGAAGACATTTCTTTTGTTGATAATGATGCCGCCATAGCGTCTGTTATAGAAACAGCCGTTGACCGCCGCAACCGCATGAACATTCGCCGCCATCAGGGAAGGCTTCTGGCGTTTACTGCCGAATTTGTCAAAGGCCAGAGCCATGCGGAGCTGCGACGGATGCTTGATTCTCACCTCAATAAAATGAAATCTTGAGTCATACAGTCTTTCCATGTGGTAATGCATTTCAATGGTGGAATCGCTGTAGTTTTCCAATTGAGAATCATACTTTGCGGGATCAGGATTCGGCGCCACATACTTTTCCACATCCACCACATACACCGGCGCACGGTTTTTGATCTCGTTTTCCGAGGAAGAGCGCATTTTGTTCGTGGCGTCCTTCAGATCGGTAAAAAAGCTGTACGACTCGCTTTTTTCTCCCAAAAACCGGCTTAATCCGATCCTGTCTTTGTTTTTTACCAGCAGAGCGCCTGCGATCGCCAGCATCATGACGATCAGAAAACCGTTGAAAAGCACTCTGATTCCTTTCTTATTACCTTTGTTCCGACTCATTCCATCAATATCCTCTCAATAAACTGCACTTGTGTCATATTATAATTCCCATGAATGAATATTTCAATATCTTTTTGATTATTTCATAATTGCTTTACAAATTATTGCATGGCGATTGTGTGTATATAATCGGAAGCGGAAGATGGTTTGCGGAATTCTCCCCGTCATAATTTTGCAATAATTTAACAGTTTTTTCGGATTATTTATAGCGAAAACGGAAAAAATGAATAGTATCTCCGATTTATTGGCGACTCCATGTTGAAATAAACAAACCGGTGAGCTATAATATTTCATAAGTATTGCATATTGGGGAGAAGCGGCTTTTTTATCCCGGTTCTGCCCAGAATCGCAAAAATCTATTATTGATGGGAGAGAATATTTCCTATGCTGACATCTGTTCTGCCGACCGGCTTGCTGCCGGTAACCGGCACAGAATTATTCAAGGACAAGGGCATGCTCATGGCTGTCATCACCTGTTCCGGCATCCTCATTGTTTTTATGATTCTGCTTTTGCTCATCATCATCTTTTACGCCTACGGAGGAATTTTCCGCACCGTTACCGCCTCAAAGGATAAAAAGCTTGCCGCCAAAAAAGCGGCCGAAGAAGCGGAAAAAGCCAAAAACGCTCCCGCTCCTCAGGCAGTCGAACCGGCTGCTCCGGCGGATGACGGCACGATTCCCGGTGAGATCATTGCGGTGATTGCCGCTGCCGTTGCGGCAATGAGCGACGGCAGGAAATATGCGGTCAAAAAAGTGTCCCGTTCGCATAATCAGACCGGCGGACGCACCAGATGGGCCGCTTTGGGTATTTATGAAAATACCCGTCCCTTCTGATTTTTTATCTTTCCGAAAGGTGGTTAATTCATGGAAATACTTAATTCCATCTGGGCGTCTATCGTAAGCATTCTCGGTGAATCCGGTCTGCTGGGTCTTTTCCAGGGTGAAGGCTGGAAAAACGCCATAATGATAGGTATCGCCTGCTTCCTGCTCTATCTGGCTATAGGCAGACAATTTGAGCCGCTCCTGCTGCTCCCGATCGCATTCGGCATGCTGCTGGTAAATCTGCCGCTTTCCGGCGTCATGGACGTGCCTACAACCGAGCTGAAGGCGCTCGCCGACGCTTCGGCTACCGAGATCGCCAAATACGGGCAGGTCATTATGCCCGACGGTCAGACATATGTTGAAGTGGCTCATTCCGGCGGTCTGCTCTATTACTTATATCTCGGCGTCAAGCTGGGTATTTATCCTCCGCTTATTTTCCTCGGCATCGGCGCCATGTCGGATTTCGGCCCCCTGATTGCCAACCCCAAGAGCTTTATTCTGGGAGCTGCCGCTCAGATCGGCATATTCTTCACCTTCTGCGGCGCTATCCTGCTGGGCTTCAGCGCAAAGGTGGCCGGTTCCATTGCCATTATCGGCGGTGCGGACGGCCCGACAGCCATTTATGTCACTTCCAAGCTGGCGGCCGATTATCTCGGCCCGATCGCCGTTGCGGCGTACAGCTATATGGCGCTGGTTCCGATTATCCAGCCTCCGATCATGCGCCTGCTCACCACAAAGAAAGAACGCTCGGTTGTGATGACGCAGCTGCGCACCGTTTCCAAGACCGAAAAAATCATGTTCCCCATCATCGTCACCATTGTCGTTGCGCTGCTGCTTCCCTCCGCCGCTCCCCTGGTCGGCATGCTCATGCTGGGCAATCTGATGCGTGAAAGCGGCGTTGTCAAGAGGATTTCCGATGCCGCTCAGAACGAACTGATGAATATTGTAACGATATTCCTCGGAACCACTGTCGGCGCAACAGCCAGAGCGGAAGTCTTCCTTACCGCAGAAACGCTCATGATCGTCGGTCTGGGTCTTGCGGCATTCTGTCTCGGTACCGCCTTCGGTGTCATCTTCGGCAAGCTGATGTATATCTTCACCGGCGGCAAGGTCAATCCTCTGATCGGATCGGCCGGTGTTTCGGCTGTGCCTATGGCTGCCAGAGTTTCCCAGAAGGTCGGTCAGGAAACCAATCCTTCCAACTACCTGCTCATGCACGCTCTCGGCCCGAATGTAGCCGGCGTTATCGGCTCGGCAGTTGCGGCAGGCGTTCTGCTTGCCGTCCTTGGCAAATAATCAATTCATCAACCAACCTCATTCCGCACTTTGTCAGTCGATTCGGACAAAGTGCGGATTTTTCTGTTTTTACAAAAAAACATCGCATGTGTGTAATATTTTTTTAAAAATATATTGAATTGTTATTCAAAATATGTTAAAATCAACATGTTGATTGACATGTATGTTATGGTCAACAATAATAACCTATTAGTTTTGGAGGGTGATTCACTTATGCTTCAGGCGAAGAAAAAACTGCGTGAAGACAATCGAATCGACAACTGGTCCTATCTTTGGATGGCCATGTTCACGGCAGGCGGCTTCTTATTATTCAGCGTTATCAACGGTTTTTTCGGCCAGCTGGTGCTGAAAGTATTTGCGGCTGTGATGATTGTGCTGCTGATCGGTGGTCTGCTCTACACAACCTGGAAAAAGACTAACAGCGAGCGCAAAACGGTTTATGTGATTTTGTTCATATCCATTATTCTGAGGCTTTGTTATGTCATCTTTACCTCCGGCGCTTCCCATTCCGGACCGGAGTATGAAGCATTTGCCAATGTGCAGACCAATCTGGTGCTTCCCGAAACATATGAGCCTCTGTATTACGTTGCGTCGGCATTTATCTATAGTTTCATGTCGATGTTCGGTTTTACCGCACCCTACGCTATGGATATTCTCCGTATCACCACCGAATACATGGGCATTGTAGGCGCTATCGCAGTGTATTACATTCTCTGTGAGCTGGAAGCAAATGACACGTCCGTCTATCTCGGCACTGCCATTATCGCTTTCCATCCCGGTCTCATCAGGCTTGGCGGAGAAATCAGCCCCTTGCTGCCTATGTTCGCCGTTATGTGCCTTGCGCTGATGTTCCTCTCAAGATGGAACAACTTTACTGACGGATTGGACTTCATATTTATGAGCGTCTCATTCGGTCTGGCCGTAATGATCGATCTGTCCGCACTGATTTTCCTTCCGGTCATCGCAGTGCAGGTCATCATCAACCTCGTTCGGGTATTCAAGCGCAAAAACGCCGCCAATACCGTTTCGTCGGTGATTCAGACCTGCAGCGGTGTGGCTGCGTGGGCCGTACTCGGCTTTGCTTATCCCGTGAGAAATATGATCAACGGCAGTGACAACGGCATTATGCGTCTTTTCGGAAATTACGAAGGCTCCATTGATTTACAGACTAAATTCCTCTCGTTTGATCTGAGTGAACTTACCGAGGTCTTTGTCAATCCCAACGACAAGAACGCATGGATTTACCTGGTGAAATCGTCGATTTTCGGCAACCTCACCGACAACGATCTTGAAATTCCGCAGTTCTATCCCCTGATTTTCATGCTGATTGCCTTTGCGGTGGCATCCATGGCCGCCTTAGCCATCTTCGGCAATATGATCGCCAGAATCGACGCCAAAAAGAAGGTCAATGTCTGGACTCTGATTGCCATGACCGGCTGCGTCATCGGCTACTACATTTTGCAGAATATCGGCGCAACTTCTGCTTCCGCCATGGATTTCCGTGTGATTCCGATCATTCTTGCGCTTGGCGTGACCATGTTCTGCACCGGCATGAAGGTGCTGAGCATTAAGAAAAAGCTTAGTTTCGTTTCAAATATTCTTTATATGATCACTGTTCTTTTCTCTCTGACCTTCTGCATCGGCTGCGTTGTATACGGCTGCTGGTTCATCTGATACAGTGTGCGATATAAAGAGTAATGAAAATATATGGTATAAATGATATTATAGTAAGGTGATTAAAAATGTCCAAGAAAATTAAGATTGTCGCTGACTCTACCTGCGACATTTCGCCTGAGCTCACCGAAAAATACAACATCGAAATTCATCCGTTTGTTGTCAATCTCGGTGAAAAGAGCTTCCGGGACGGAGTGGATATTTCCACAGGCGACATTCTTAAGTATTACAAAGAAACCGGCAATGTCTCAAAAACCGCCGCCGCGCCTCCCGGTGAGTACGAGGAGCTTTTCAGACAGTGGCCTGCCGAGGAATACGACGTATTGTTTTTTACGATAAGCAGCGGATTTTCCTCCGCTTACGCCAATGCCTGCATTGCGGCGGAAAGCTTTGACAACATCTATGTGGTGGAATCGGCCAATCTCTCCACCGGCATACTGCTTGTGGTGCTTGCGGCGGCCGATATGATCGAAAGCGGAATGTCCGCAAAGGAAATCGCACAGAAGCTTACCGAAATCGTGCCGAAAGTACGTACCAGCTTCGTGATCGACACGCTGGAGTTCCTCTGGAAAGGCGGAAGATGCTCTGGTGTGGCGGCCCTGGGAGCCAATCTGCTCAGGCTCAAGCCCTGCATTGAGGTGATTGACGGCAAGATGTCGGTCGGTAAGAAATACCGCGGCAACATCGACAAGATCATTCCGCAGTACATCAAGGACAGACTTGATTCTACACCGAATGTCGTGCGCAAAAGGGTATTCATCACACACACATTCGAGGACAGAGCGCCTGTCGAGGCGGCACTCAAGCAGGCCCGTGATTCAGGCATGTTTGACGAGGTGCTCGAGACCAGAGCCGGCTGCACGGTTTACAGCCATTGCGGCCCCAATACGCTGGGTATTCTTTACATAGAGGCATAAATTCTCATACTAATTTTCGGTTGAAAGTAGACAATTATTTGCGAGGATATTTTGTGTCCTGCAAGGAATAGCTGTCGACTCGTCGACAGCAGGACGACGGCAGGCTGGCGCCTGCCTAGGACGATGACGCCGCAGGGCGCAAAATAGGCCGCAAAGAATGTCTGATTTTAGCTGAAAATTAGTATCAAATCCGTTTCATGCTCACCTGCCAATGCGGCACCGTTAATGCGGCTGTCCTTTGGCAGGTGATTTTTTGCGCAAAAAAGCCGTGCGGACTGGCACTTCAGAGAAAGTGCCTGCCGCACGGCGCAAATATGATAGGGGATTATTCTTCCTCACCCAGACTGACAACAACATTGATCATGCTGCCCGCCTGGATTTTCTGTCCGACTTCTATGCCGTTGAGTCTGATGATTTTGCCCATTGCATAGCTGTCGCTGTATTCTTCGGCCTGATCGCCCAGCGCAAGACCTGCTTTTTCCAGCTCCTTTGACGCATCGGAGACATTCATGCCGATAATGTTCGGCACAGTGCGCATCTTGGAGCCTTTGCTGACAACCACGCCGATGGGTGTATTGAGTTCAACGGTCGATCCGGCTTCCACTGTCTGGGAAATAATCTTTCCTTCTTCGTAATTCTCGTCATAGACTTCATCTATCAGACGAATGTAGAAATTGCTGTATTTCGTATTGCCGTCCACGTTGCTCCATTTTTTATTGACCAGATTGGGAACCCGGTAGAGCACCTTCGGCTCGGAACTGATGTTTTCGTCCTGTGACGAAACATAAGCCGAAGACGTGTCTTCCTCATCATCCGCCTTGTTTTTGTTCATCATGGGCAGAACCACGAGATTGATGAAAATCAGCGCAATAACACCCAGCACCACAAATCCGATAAGACCCGAAATAATGCCGTATTTGTAGGGAGAAATCTCGGGTTCGTCGTCATCCGGTTCGTAATCACGGACAGGACGGTTCATCTGAGCCGACGCCGCCGGAGGTGCGACCCGCACAGGAGGTTCACGGTAGGCAGGCTCGTCAACGAATCTTTCTCCGCCGTAATTGGGAGCGGAAGGAGCCGGAGCAGGCTTTGCCGGTTCAGGCTTGCGGGGAACCGGATTGCTGAGCTGATTCTTGAGTTCTTCCATTGAATGGGTACGTGTTTCGATATTGACCTGAAGTCCGCCCGCAAGAGCCGTGACCACATGAGTGGGAATATTCTGGGCCACTTCGGAAGGCATATTCAGGCGAGGCTCATAGGAACGGGAAACCGCATCCGGAGGCCTTTTGCCGGTAAGCGCATAGAAGATGACCGAGCTCATGGCATAAACATCGGTCCATTTGCCTTTTTTGCCTTCGAGCGAATACTGCTCAATGGCGCTGAATCCGTCGTAGAACTCAGCGGTCAACTCGGTTTCGGCAAGATGAGCGTCCGGACTGCCGAATCCCTGAAGCTTCAGCGTGCCGCTGCGGGTCATGATGATGTTCTCCGGACAAATGCCGAAATGCACCAGTCCGATGGCATGAGCCGAATTGACGGTAGATATCAGCGGCAGGAAAAGCGGTCTGGCTTCTTCCCATGTGAAACGGCGTGCGCGCTTGATAATCTCATCGAGCGGCTTGCCGTCAACGTATTCGTAAACGGTATAGGCTGTTTTATTGGCCTCAAACATGTCGATGACCGGCACAATTGAAGGCAGGCTGGAAAGCTTGGCAAGCGCTCTGCCTATCTCCATAAAGTCCTGAAGGTAGTCCTGATAGACCAGTTTGTTGCCCGGAGCAATGATGATATTGTCATCGTCCTTGACTCTGGAGCAAAGTGTTTTAGGCAGATATTCCCTTATCGTAATTTTTTTATTGGTTGTCATATCATAACCGATATAGGTAACTCCCTCGCCGTTTGCGTTGAGATGTCTGCCCACAATATATCTCTCTTTGAGAAGCGTTCCGGGTTCAAGATATGGCAGAACCTGAGGCGTCCCTTCTACATAGCCGCACTTCGGACACTCTATGGCGCTGCCCTTATTACTCATGCAGCCAAGGCACAAACCCTTGAATTCCATTGAAATCTCTCCTTTGAATCAGTCCTGATTGCTGACATTTTCTTTTTAATCAAATACATTCTAACACATATTTCCTGAATTGTCAAAGATTATTAATGCTCTGTAACCTCACTCAGCCACATTGAAATGATTTTTTAACACATTTGTCACACTTAATACATGTTCTTCTGCGGCTCCGAAGTGATTTCCTCGTGCTTTTTCCATACATTCAAGCGGAAATTATAGGAGGCTTCGCTCAGCCTGATCTCGCCTTTGCTGTAGGCCTTTGACTGACCGTAAAGCAGCTGGCTGACAGAGGCGTCATAAACCGTCGGAGCGGAGAATTCCAGCCCACGGGCGGCGGAATTGTACACCGAAAAGGCGTCCAGCCCGTCAAACAGGGGATTGGGAATTTTCATGGTGGACAGCTCATCGCACACCTTACTGTTGTTGACATACTTCATCTCGGCCAGGGCGATCAGCTTCATAAAGTCCGCTTCGCAGGTAAATGAGCGGATGATCTCCGCCACAATGTCCTTGTGTGCGCTATTCTGTCCGCAATAGAGCCAGTTGCCGCCATAGACAAATCCGTCCGGTGCGAGGGAAGTCTTGAATTTGCCGAACGACGCACCGCTTCGTCTGGCAGACGAAAAGATGGTGGTGATGTCGGCGGATGAAGCGGAACTGCTCTTGCAAAGCCATGGCGCCGCGTAAAAGCAGAAAACGCCGCTGTCAATCAGGCTGTACCAGTCGTCATCAAGTGTTTTGACTCCGGCAAATGCCTTCACCGATTCCAGTGACCTCACGATCGTCAGCCAATGGGCGATGGTGTCATCCGACACCGAAAGCCTGCCTTCCGAAAGCCACAGCCCGGACATGGCGCAATCCACCGATTTCCACAGTTCGGCGCTGCTGGAAAGCATTTTCACCTTGCCGTCCGACTGTTCGTTGAGCGTACCGGCAACCGCAATGAAAGAATCCCATGAGGACAGTTTTTCCTGCATTTCCTCCTGATGTGTAATGCCGAGATATTTCTCCGCGTAATCCGCACGGTACAAAAGCACCCCCGGTTCGCAGTCCATGGCCGATCCCTTCTGCTGTCCGTCAACGTCCGAACCGAGTATCCTTGCGAAATGATACTGATTATTCAGCTCCTCCTCTGTTATTCCGATCTGAGAAAGGCGGGCGACATGCTCATCCGCCGCGAAAAACGGAGCCATATTATGATCGCCCAGGAAAAGATCAATGCTCTCGCCTTCCGCCAGCCGCTTCTGAACGCTGCCGCGGTAGCTGTTGATTTCATCGGTGATCCATTCGATCTCCACGTTTTCCATCAGTTCCCGGTGATGCGGTATAAAATAGGTCTCCATCAGCTCACGGAAGTCTTCGTTCCAGGACATGATCCTCAGGTTGACGGTCGGAACGTCTTTTTTGCTGTCTTTGCCGCACGCCGTGAGATGAATCGCCACCGTGGCGCAGACAATCATCAGTGAAACCGTCCTGAGCAGGCTCCTTCGCAACATATACGCAGTTCATTCCCTTCAAGTAAAATTCTACAGATAATAATATACCTGATCTGTAAATAATTAATGCATCATAATGTAAAATTTATCCCGTCAATGACTTCCGGAGACAATTCTGCCGCCGCAGATCACGCAGTCTCCGTCATAGCAGACAGCTGCCTGTCCCGGAGCAACCGCACGCTGAGGACTGTCGAATTCCAGTGTTATTTCATTCTCGCCGGTCTGTTCGAGTACAGCCCATTCCTCACGCTGCGAATAGCGTACCTTTGCCCTGACACGGATCGGTCTGTCGATCTGAGGAAGAGCGATCATATTGATGTCCCGGGCAGTCACGCGCCTGCTGAACAGGTCGCTGTTGTCCCCCAATGTGACGGTATTGGCAGTCATATCCTTTCGGCAGACGTACATCGGTCTGTTAAATCCCATGCCAAGGCCTTTGCGCTGCCCTATTGTATAGCGAACGGCGCCCCTGTGCCGGCCGATTACATTGCCGCTGAGATCCAGAAAATCCCCTTCAGGAAAGGACTCTCCGCAGTACCGCTCCAGAAATCCGACATAATCCCCGTCCGGCACAAAGCAGATGTCCTGGCTGTCGTGCTTGCGTGAGGTGACAAATTGATTGGACTCGGCTATCTCACGCACTTCCGTTTTGGTAAGCTCTCCCACTGGAAGCAGAATTCCCGCAAGCTGCTCCTGACTCAGCATATAGAGGAAATAGGTCTGATCCTTGGAGTGATCTTTCGCCTTGCAAAGCTGCCAGCGGCCGGAGCCATCATCGTATCTCACCGAAGCGTAATGTCCCGTGACGATCCGTCCGCAGCCCATTTCATGCGCTCGGTTGAGCAATCCGCCGAATTTGATAGTTTTGTTGCAGATGATGCAGGGATTCGGCGTTTCTCCGCTCAGGTAAGTGTCCGCAAAGCGGCGCATTACCTCACGGTCAAATTCCTCCTGCATTTCCAGCACATGATGCTCTATCCCCAGACGCTCGCAAACGCTTTTCGCGTCCCTGATGTCATTGTCTTCCCTGCTTTCCTGATCGAACAGCCTCATTGTTGCGCCGACCGCCTCATAGCCCCGGCTGATCGCCAGCAAGGCCGCAACGGAGCTGTCCACTCCTCCGCTCATTGCAATCATTACCCTGCTCATTTCGTTAAGATACATCCCCTTCTCTGACTACAGCCGTCTGACGGCAGAATCCAGTGTTTATCTGCGAACAATACTCACGCAAAAAAAGGAATAACAAACCCCGCCGCATAGGCGGCAGCCGAAGCGGCAAGCGCCACCACTATCAGCGGCATGTCAAAATACGCCAGCACGACCGCCACTGCCGTTCCGAATGCCGCTGTGGTCATACTGCCGGTGGAATAGAAGATCGCCGGAACGGTCATGGCCGTGAGCACCGCAAACGGCACATAATACAGAAAACTGCGGAAAAAGCGGGATTTGATCTGGCGGCGGAAGGCCGCAAACGGAATCATTCTGATGAAATATGTCACACCCGCCATCACCGCTATATAAATCACCAAGGTCATACGCTCTCCACCTCCGGTTCACCTTCGCCTGCCACAGGGAATATCAGAGCGCCGGCCACAGAAGCAATGATGGCACTTAGGATGATCGCAAAGCCGCTTGTCACCTGCGGCACCAGATATCTGAATATCATGCTGCACAGCGCCGCCGAAGCAGCCACGGCCAGCACGCCCCGGCTCTTTTTGGCCGGAGGAATCACGATGGCGATGAACATGGCGTAAAGCACAATTCCCATGGCGTTGGTCAGCGATGCTGGCAGCAGCGCTCCGGCCGACGCTCCGAGAAAGGTTCCCATGCACCAGCCCAGCGTGGATATGGAAATAAGGCCGTACATGTATCTGGCGGTGAGCAGTCCCTTCTGAGCCGAAGCGACTGCGAATATCTCGTCGGTTATTCCGTAAGCGACGAGCAGCCTTCTCGGAGTATTGAAAGTATCGTCCAGCTTCTGGGAGAGAGAAATGGACATCAGCCCGTAACGAAGGTTGATGACAAGCTGCGTCAGCGCCATCTCAAGATAGGAACCGCCGGCGGCAATAATGGCGATTCCCGCCGCCTGTCCGGCGGAAGTCAGATTGACCGCCGAAATAATCACCGCAGTCAGTGAAGCAAGCCCCGAACGCACCGCCAAAATGCCGAAACCGAAGGACACCGAAAGGTATCCCAGCGCTATCGGAACCCCGTCCAGCAGGCCCCTTACAAATGGAGATTTCATTAAAAAATTTGTTCCTTTCCGATAGGCAGCCTGTTTTCGGCCGGTTATTCGGAAATAACCGGCAAAAACAGGCTGTCAGCTGTCAATTCAGTATCATACCGACTTTCGTCTGAATCAGTATAAAATCTTCCGGAGCATATCAAGCTCTATTGTTTCAAGGCAGTGGCGAAGGCTTCCGCTCTCCACCTGACGGATCAGTTCATCCAATCCGACCCACATGACCTTTTCCACTTCGGATGCCTGCAGGGTCAGCTCCGGAATATCGACCTGCCTTCGCAGGAGATAGATCCGGCAATGCTCCCTGTCGTGGTACCCTTCGTCAATGTCATCGTCATAGGTCATCTTCAGCGTGTCAAGGTATTCGAGTTCTTCGGGTAGCACCTGAATGCCGAGTTCCTCCTCTATCTCACGGACCGCGCTTTCCGCCGCCCCTTCTCCAGCCGGAATGTGTCCGGCCGCAGAAATGTCCCAGTGCGAAGGGTAGAGGCGCTTGCAGGCCGCACGCAGCTGAAGCAGCAGCGCCGGTTGACCCTGTCCGTCCTTTCCGGCTATCCAGATGTGAACCGTGGAATGCCACAGCCCTTTCCAATGCACATAATCACGGGAGGCGACCATTCCCGCCGGGCTGCCGTCCTCATTGAAGACGTCCAGAAGCTCCTGCTCCGCTCCGTCCACAACGCAGCGGCAGAGACGGTCTCCGCTGTAATCCAGCGTCATCTCCTCAAATCTTCTGCCGGAGAGCATATACCGGAGGAATATTCTGTCACCGTCCCAGAGCGGCAGCCCGGAAACTGCCTGCCTGTCAATCCAGTGAAGCTCTCCCTCATCGCAGTCGGTCACTTCACCCTCAAATTCGGTCACAAGAAAGAGATGCATTACCTCTGATTCCCACACATCCGAGTGGAAATACACCTTTCCGTACGGGATCAGACTGCCGGCCGTCAGTCCGGTTTCTTCCCGAATCTCACGGTGCGCACATTCTTCCGGACTTTCACCCGGTTCGAGCTTGCCGCCGACGCCGATCCATTTTCCCTCATTCGGGTCGTTTTTCTTCTTGTTCCGAAGCAGCATCAGATAGCTGCCGCTTCGCTCGATGTAGCACAGACTCGCGTTTTTCATCAAAATGCTTTCCTCCCGGTCAATGCTGTGATGCAGGGTTAAACTCCTTCGCAACGTCGTATTTCACACTGTCGGAAAAATGCCACCATTCGCCCGAATACGGCTTGAAGCCGCATTGCTTCATGGTATTCTCCAGCAGTCTTGCGTTGGAAACGGCCTCTTTGTCCCTGACGTCGGAATAATCCCGGTCGGCAAGCGCAGAAAAATCGTCAAATCCCGTCGGCATGGTCAATTCGGCGGAATCCTTCCCGACCAGTGTGACGTCAACCGTATTGCCTCTGCTGTGAGAGGAAAAGCCTTTGTTCGGATCGGAAACATATCTCGGATCCGGACATATCTCCCAGAGTCGGAACTGGGCGCTTGTCGGACGGAAGGCGTCCCAGATTTTGAGGCGTACTCCTTTGGTCTTTAGCTTCTCCTGCGCTTTGGCAAGCTTTTTCACCGTACCGTACCGCAGCCAGGCGTCATCGAAGCCGTAAATGACCTGTCCGGTGAAATTCCGGTCGGTTGCGTAGATGATCTCCACCTCGATGTCCGGAATATAATCCCTGACACGCACAAAATCGCTGTTTTCGGGGGCAGGGAGATTCGTCGCAGTGGTCGGGACGGTCTTTTCGGGCCAATCCGCTTTATTTCCTGTCGTGCCCGATCCGGCAGAATGCCCCGGTGAACTGTCCGTGCGGCTGACCGTCATTTCGGACGAAGAGACCACCCTGCTTTTGCCCGAAGGCTGATTTCTTGAGATGATCAGCACAACGGCAGCCGTCATGATCAGGACTGACACTGCCAGAAAAACCAGCGCAAGAATCAGCCGTACGTAATCGCTGTTGTCTCTTTTTGAATAATAATTCATTGTCATTGATTATCTTTTGCTTATGGTATGATTCGATGCGGACAGTTAATCAAAATCTGCCGGATCGAAATTCTTGTCAACGTCATACTTTACCGTGTCAATATACAGCCACCACTGCGCCGAATAGCCTTTGAAGCCGCATTCCTTCATGGTTTTTTCCAGAAGCTTTGCGTTGGCGGCGGCTTCCTTATTCTTGACGTCAGAGTAATCCCTGTCGGCAAGAGCCGTAAAGTCGTCGAATCCTGTCGGCATGTCGACTTCCCAGCCGTCCTCATCCACCAATGTGACGTCCACCGCGTTGCCGCGGCAGTGTGACGAAAATCCTTTGTTCGGATCGGAAACATATCTGGGATCCGGGCAGGCGTTCCACAGATCGAACTGTGCGTAGGTCGGACGGAAGGAATCCCAGACTTTGAGGGAATAGCCCTTCTTTTTGAGTTTTTCCTGCGCCTTTTTGAGTTTCTTGACAGTGCCGTATCTGAGCCACGCATCGTCAAATCCGTATATCACCATGCCTGTGATATTATACTTCGTGGCATATTTGATCTCCACCTCGATGTCGGGAATATAATCCCTGACACGCACAAAATCCGTATTCTTGACCTTGGAGGAGGCATTGGTGGTGGTGGTAGTGGTCACCATTACCTGATCGTCAGAATAATGGTCTTCCTCACCGCCGTCCTCTGTTTCGTAGTCATCCTCAATTTCCGATACGATATAGTCATCCGTCTGCGACGACACGGGAGTTTTGTCCCGATTTGCCTTTTCCATGATCGCCCTGAAGGGAGCGCATGCGCACAGATTGACTAGCAATCCCGCCGCAATCAGAAAACAAAGCGCTTTTCTTTTCATTGCTTTCCGCCTCCTGCCGAATCAGCCGACCATTTCCAAAAGACGGCTTCTGAATTCTCCGTCGGTGTAGTCCCGGATCACTTCATCCACACCGCCTACCGAAGCAAGGAATTCATGGCTGAGCGACGACGCCACGGCGATTACGCTGCCGGCTCCGGCCGATACCGCCGACTTTATGCCGGAAGGCATATCCTCAAATACAATACATTCCGAAGGCTCCAGGCCGATCGCCTCGGCCGCCGAAAGATAGATATCCGGCTCCGGCTTGCCGGCTATGCTGCCGTCATTGTAGATAAACGTATTCTGGTTGAACCAGCGCCACATGTCGAAGCGCTTGATATAAAACTGCGAATTGCTCCTGCCGGACGATGTGGCAACCGCCATGCGGACTTTGGCGGCTTTGAGCATGTCAAGCAGTTCGAATGCGCCGTCGGCCAGCTGAAGCTTATCCGCCATTTTCAGGCAGAGCCTGCGGTAGATTTCCTCCTTGGCTTCGGAATGACGCCTAATCTCCGCTTCGGTCAGCTCGTCGTCCAGAAAATATCTGAGAATGTCGGCATTTGTCCTGCCGTGAATGCAGTAGCGGAATTCGTCATCGGTGATTTCCCTGCCGCAGATTTCTCTGGCATATTGTCTCCATGCCTGCTCGTGCTGCTCCGTGTCAAAAAACAGCGTGCCGTTAAAATCAAATATGATGCCTTTATACTTCTTCATTGTTGGTTTCCTCACTTTCGGTTTCAGGGGTGTTTTCTTCTTCGCCGCTTTCAGCGGTCGATTCCGCTCCGGTCTTTTCCTCCGGGGCGGTTTCTTCGGTTTCGTCCAGCTGATCGACCGTCATGCGGCTTATGCGAAGCTCTACCGCGCGGAACGCCATGCGAACCTTCCGGCGGCGCGCCGCTTCATGTTCCACTTTCAGGGTGATATACAGGCCCAGAACGAACAGGACGGCCGATATCCAGAAGCTCACCTTGAAATAAGGCGGCGTGTAATTCATCACCACTGAATTCTTGCCCTGCTCAAGCTGAATACCGATCAATCCACCGCAAAGCCTGATCGGTTCTGCGGACTTGCCGTTGACATTGATCTCCCAGCCGCTGTCATACGGTATGGATGTAATGGCGGTCTGAGATTGTGTCACGTCAAAGAGAAATTTGACCGTGCTGTCTCTGTACGAAATATACTCGGCACATCTCGGAATGACGGCATCATTGAGACCGCCGCTGTAGATCCAGAATTCCGGCTCCGGAGTGCCTTGTGAAACATCGGACGATATATATACATGGATAAGGACCTCTCCGCCCTGGTCACTGTCATCCTGACGGTGCATCAGAGAAATATTGTATATTCCTCCCGGGCAGCCCTTGCGCCATTCGCTCCTGCTGTCTCCGTCCACCGCAAAACGGTAATCGCCTTCCGGCACGAGCAGATAAACGCTCCTGCCGTTCTCGGCCCGGATGACATAATGATCCACCGCCGTGGTCTCATTGCCGAATGTCCATCTGTACCGTGCGCTTCTGGACGAAAGCTCGCTTGTGCGCTCCGTCGGCTCCGCCTTTTCAAAAGGCAGCACCCCGAACCACCTGTTCGCCAGATCATTCTGCAATTCAAAGGCATTCAGATTCTCCGGCAGACGGTCGTCCCGGCTTCCTATCAGGTAGGCAGGCGAACACGCCGTGTAAAGAATGTCATCCTCCGAATAATACCCGTAATCCGGGTTTGCAATACCAAAAAGTATGTCGGTGAATTCCGTGAAGTTATCCGCACCGCCGTATTCTGAACCTCTCATGATGCCCAGTTTCTCGGCGAATCGGGTCAGGCCTTCCACTTCGTTGCGGTTGATATCCACACTGTCCGAAATGCCGTCCGTGCTTCTGGTGCGATAGAAACGGGGAACCTCCTCATTCTTGTCGAGATAGCTTTTCTCAAGCGCGTCTTTGGCCTTCGCCCGGTTCAGTGCAACATAGCTCAATTCACCGGCCGTTACGGGAGAATGAACCGATACCGCCGCGCCGGCGCAATGAACCGCGCCAAAGAGCGCAATCGCAGCGGCCGTCAGAACCGACAGACGGACCGCATTTTCGCCTTCCTTCATGCAGAGCCGGACGAAAACCGCCACCGCCAATATGGCAAGTCCCGACTCGGCAAGAAGCGCAAATACCTCTTGGCCGGCAAAGGCTGCCGACACGGCCGCAAGCAGTCCGTAAAGTACGGCGGAACATGCGATTCCCACAGTGCCGATACCTTCACGCTCGGAGTAATTCCTTGCTGTACAGTAAACAGCCAGGAGTGCAAGCATAAAGCCCGCATTGACGGATTCTCCTCTGGCATTGGCAAAGCTGAGAACGAATCGGGCAACGGGAGCAGCGGCATGGCAGATCAATATCACAGCCGTACCGGCGGCAATGGATACCTTCTCACCCGTACGGATCCGTGAGTTGAAGAAGAAGGCAAAGAAACCTACGATCAGCAGTCCCGCAAGACACAGTCCGAATCCGCCTGAGGGAGTCGTTCCGTAACCTCCGAAGCAGAGATCGCTCAGGATATCATTGGCTTTCATTTCGGAAAACACGCCGTTTTTGTAATTGACAGACCCGGCAAGCAGCGGAATGGTCAGCACGGCGTTGGCTGCCGCCGAGCAGATCAGGGTTGCGGCAAACATTGCCGATTTATAGACACGCTGCTTCCTGCTGGCCTTTCGCAGATAAAAGGCTGAATAAAGCACCGATGACATGACGACTCCCAACAGGGTAAGTCTGGGACATGTCAGGAAAAACGCCGTCCCGAACACAAAAAGTCTGACAGGACGGGACGCCTGCACATAATTGTATATTCCGGCCGCCAGCAGCGGAAAAAACACCGCTCCGTCGGCAATTGACGGGTAATAGGCGGCAAATGCCGTAAAGCCGCAGAGAGAATAGCCGCAGGATAACGCAAAGCTCATAGACCTGCCGATACCGGTGCATTGCCGCAGCATGTACCAGGCCGCAGCTCCGGCGGCTCCGGCTCTGACGATGGTGATAAAGGAATAGGCCGCCGCAAGATGACGGTTCCCGAAAAACAGCGCAAAAAACATGAACGGCGAACACAGCCCCGAGGCAAATTCCGAATAAAAGCTGCTGCCGAATCCGACATTCAGATGATAAAATACGCCTTCGCCCGAGATAACCGACTCGTACATTCCGCTGAAGCTGTCAAACCATGCGGAACCCGGCCCGGTGATTAGCGTCTTATCGCCAAAAGGCGTAATGCCGCACATGGCCATGATAAATGCCAGTATCACCGAAGGCACCGCAAATGACAACGACGCCCAGAGCGCAGTTCTTTTTATTTCGTCTCCGCCTGTTTTTTTGATTGTACTCATACTGCTCAGCCCTCTGTCCATGTATTTTTTCATTCATATATAAACACAGTTCCATTTAATTATTATAACGTCATATTCCGTTTTTTTCAACGGGTAATTCTATATTTTTTAACAAATTATGAAAATCACCCAAAAAAAGTCCCCTTTCCAGAACAATTCAGGAAAGAGGACTTGTGATCGACAGGCAGTTTTCACTTGCGAACCGGCTTGTCTGAATTATCTCTTTATCTGGGCAAAGCTGTAAGCCGACGGACCCGCCACAACTTCAAAGGAATCCACCGCAGCGAAACAATAGGCGCTCCATGCGCACAATGCGTCCGCCAGAACCGTACCGGGCTGAACCGGACCGTCACGCCGCTGGCTCTTGAGTATGTCGTAAACCACTTTCATCATCGGCGCAATGTCGGCCAACTCCTGCTGGAGTGAGAACAGGCTGGCCAGCTTGACTTCCGGCATCAGCTCCTGCGCAAAGAAAATGTACTCCTGATAGGCCGGTATGTACATTCCTTCGTCCACCGGCATGGAACAAAGCGTCGGAAATGCGCCCGACTTCTTGTAATTGTTGCGGTCGCACTGCTCCACAATCTCGTTGGCGCGATAAACATCCTGCTCGGTAACGTCACGCAGATCACGTCCCGATTCGTACATCAGCTGAGCCACCGTCCAGGCAAGCGAACGGAGTGTGACAACCTGGTTTTTGCTGCGGATAATTCCGTAGTGAAGCTCACACTCGATATCGTTGTTGGCCCTGAATTCAATTTCCGGCACACGGAACAGCTTGGTGACAAAATGCGCCGCGTCCACCAGCTGATCGGCCATCTGGGCGTCCACAGCCTCCAGCACGAAATTCAGCCGCTTCTCAAGGAATCCGTTTTCCACCTGACGAAGCTGAATGTCCGGCTTGGTGGTCGCCATCGGACGGTTGCCCTGCAGGTTGATCATTTCGCCTTCCGGGGGAATCTCCGCCGGGCCGTTCATCTTTTCTTCTATCTCACGGGCGAAATTGAGCACATTCTCAAAATCCTCCACCGGCGATTTGTTGTCTTCCTCGCCGCCTCTGACAGGAGTGTTGCGGATGACTTCAAAGCTGTCGCCGTAATCCGAGAGCATCTGCTTGACGGATTTGCGCATGTGCTTGATGAATTCATTGTTGAGGTCCTTGTAATAGAGCTGCTTCAAGATATTCTGCGAGGGAATGAGCCTGCTGCGGGAGATGAAATATCTCTCCACCATATCCGACGGATCAAGATAGGCGTATTTCACAAATTTGATGAAATACAGCAATCCCCAGCCGCCTTCCGCCAGATCACGGTCGCCTATCGCATTGGCCAGACAGGAAAGAATATTCTCCTGAGTGGCGTTGTCAAATCCGCGGAAAATCATTCCGATGGACTGCACATCTACGTCAATGTCATCCCCGGGAGAAGGCAGCCACGCGCTCTGATTGATTTCATAGCAGAATTTGATATCCGGCATAATCTTGTACAAATGTCTGCGCACCTGTCCCAGCGCGTAACGCTGTCCGAACTGGTGGAATATCATCACAAGCGCATGCATGGCCACCTCGACCTTCGCATCGAGAATGGTGAGGTGCTGATTGGCCACCGGAATCTCGTGATAACGGCGCACCGCTTCGTAACGCCTGCGGAATTCGGTCGCCGTGGCACAGTTGAGCCAGACGGCGTTGGCGTTGTCCCCGTAGATTTCCCGCAGCGTGGTCTGGCGGATGCCGGCACTTGCGGGAGTTTCGTAATTGATATCGCCGCAGAGGTGCTGAATCGCCTGCACAAGCAGCCAGCTGACGGTCTTGCCTCCTCTTGCGACCATCCGGGCGCAGTCGTCAATATGCTGCATGGGATCAGGCTGTTCTCTGCCACGGATAGGCGGATATATGGCGTCAAACGAAATGAACAGATCGTCAAACACCGCCATGACGGCATTCTGAGGAATCGTGTAATCGGTATCGCCGTTCATTTCGGAATACAGCCTGAGTATGGTAAATGCCGCTGCCTGAAGATTGTAGGTCTCGTCTCCGATGATTTCAATCTCGTCTGTGGTTTTCGGCTTGACAATCGCTTCAATATCCACTTTGAGATCCAGCGGAAGCACCGATCGGAGCACTTCCCGTCTCGCAACCGAATCGCCGAGAAGAATATACGTCTCATCGTTGACACGTTCGAGAGAACCGTCATCCGCATGGAAAATAAACACGTCAGGCGTAAAGGGATGCTCATACTGATCGCCGCCCAGCTGAATGGTGCAGTCGTAATGCGTGCTGAAACTGAGCATCTCCCTTATGGCGGCAAGGTCGTAGAAGTCAATGTAAACGATCTCCCGGCAGGGAGCCGTAAGAATCAGATCCTGACCGTCCGCAAGCTCGCTGAGCTTTTCGGGCATGGCAAGGACATAGCTCGCAAGGTCGTGCTGAATATATCTGAACGGGCTGCAATCCTCAGTGCTGAATGAATATTTGGCGCGAAACCGGGTGTTTTTCATGTTGTTTTCCGCCGCGCGCCAGACAAATTCCTCATCCACGCCCCAATCGGCCAGCGTCCTCTGTTCGAGGTAGAGAAGTCCCATGGTGGTTTCAATGACCACGAACTTCATCAGGGTAGGCTCGCACTTGCGATAGACCAGATCCTCAAGCTCTTCATAATAATGGCTGTCGCTCAGTTCGATCTTAAGGCTGTCACGTATCGCCTCGAAGGTAAAGTGAAGGAATCCCACCTGCTCCAGTGTGCGATAATACGGATAACGTGTATTGGCGTAAAGATTGGCTTTTCCGATGCCCCGTTCAAACGGAATCTGTTTGTAATGGGCCTCCCGCTGTTCCGGCGGCTCTTTTAATATGCCCTTGGAGAGCAGGTAGGAGGAATATTCGTAATCCCCCGACTCCTCAAAGAGAGTGGTGCAGAGCGTCTGCAGGAAATCACGGAAGGAGGCTTCGTCCTCTGCCACACGCAGCTTGTAGCTGTAGCGCTCAAGCGCAAAATCCATCAGTCTGCGCTTGACCGCCGGTTCCGCCTTGGTGGCGAACATAAAGAGCTTGGCGCGGGTATTGGCATTGATTCCGCTCAGCGTATTGGCCGCAAACTGAGCCATTGCCGCGGTTTCCTTCGGCTGCGCACCGGGAAAAATGCGCATGAATTCGCTGAAAAGCTCGGAATTGGTGAGATCCGAGTCGGAAATGCTCTGGTTGATATAAAGCAGCATTCCCATTACGCCTGTGCGGATGGCCTTTTCCTCATCACTGAGCTTCTTTCGGCGCAGCTTTTCACCCGCATCGTCGGCGCTGTTGTCACGAAGCCTGTCAATTTGTATACGGACAGGTTCAAAGCTGTCTTCGCGCACACCGATCCGCTGTCCGACCGGCGAAGGCTGTTCCGTTTCGGACGCTTCCGGCTCTGCCGGCCTTATCTCCGGCAAAGGCTCAGGAGTCGCAATGGGGATATATTCCGGCTCGGAGGAGTCCGGAATGACAGGCGGAGTCATATCAACCTCCAGCGGCGCAATCCGCTCCCCGAAGCTGTACCCTCTCGGGCGTTCACCTTCGGCTTGGCTGTCGGCGTACTGATCTATGCTGACCTGCTCAAAAGAAGTGACGAGCGTTTCGCTTTCGGGCTGCTCCTCCTCGGATTCCGATGCGGTTTCGGTTGTCTCCCGCTGACGGCTCTCGGATTCCGACGGAATTTCAATGGTCTGTTCTTCGCCGGATTCGGATGCGGACTCCAGCAAATCGGCTTCCGTTTCGGAATTCCGCCTGGCAGCAGGCTGCTTCTCCTCTTCATTCAGGGCAAGCAGCGTCTTGGGATCTATCGGCTTGACCGGTGCGAGAATCGGCGATTCGGACTGAACCACTTTCACCTTCACCCTGTCGGCTATCTCGGTGAGAGGAGATACCGCCGGCTCCGGTTCGACAAGCGGTTCGGTAATCGGCACGGCACGGACACGGCTGCGCTCATTCTCTTCCATATTTTCCAGTTCGGTCGGAACGGGAAGCACACGCTTCGGCTTATCCACAGCCACGTGAAGCTCCGCCTTCTGCGGCAGCTTGCCGGCCATAAATCCGATTTCGGTCAGCTCGGCCGCCGAAAGATACTTGCCGCATTGCAGGTCGTAAAGCCGCTGTTCAAATTTTTCCTGTTCTCTGCGGCGGATGATCTCACCGAAGGATTCCCGCAGGATTTCGGCGGATTTTTCTCCTCCGCAAACGGGATAGAGCAGCTTGAAGCCCAGCTTGGTCATGAAAAGCTTGTCTCCGGTATGGGCGTACCGGGCGTCCTGACGAATCAGCTTCGATCCGTTGGGAACCTCCCATTTGCGTGTCGATCTTTCGATCAGAGCCGCCGCATCGGCGTCTGTGATACCGGGATAAAGCGCCGTAATATCGCTGTAAAAGGCATCTGTGCTGAATTGATCCTGCTGCACACGGCTGTAAAGCCGGAGCAGGTAGATAAGCATGGCGCCTTCCACATCCTCATCCGACGGAAAAGGCTCCACAAATCCGGCAGGATAAATCACATTATCCCGGCTGGCCGCAAGCCGCACGCTGTCCCAGTTGAATCCCGGCAGCAGCGAGAAATCCGAACGGTCTATGTCACGGTCGGTAAAGTCCGCCTCGTCTATATCAAACTGCGGCGGATAAACGATTTTTCTGATATCCTTGGCCGGCCTGATATGGACGAAACGAAGGTTACTCACACGGCTGAAATTGCTGCCTGAGATATCTTTGCCGGTAAAATCAGAGCTGTCTGCGTCAAAGCTGGCGGGATACTTTATGTTGGTGATGTCATAAGCGTTTTCCAGCTGACTCCATCTCAGGGTGTCGGCCTTGGAAAAATCGCTGCCGGAAATGTCGATTCCGGTGAAGTCGCACTCGCCGTAGTCGAATCCATCCGGGTAAATGATGCCGCTCAGATCCGAGGCCAGGCTTATTTCTTTCCATTTCAGGTTTTTGCAGAGCGAAAAGTCGCTGCCGGAGATGTCTCTGCCGTAGAACTTCGCCGCCGACGTATCAAATGAGGCCGGGTACTTGATGCCCCTGATGTCGGAAGCGTTCACGATATGTTCCCAGCGCAGGCTTCCGATCAGGCTGAAATCACTTCCCGAAATATTGCGGGCGGCAAACACCGCATTGTCTATGTCAAAAGTTGCCGGGTACTTGATGGCGGCTATGTCTCTGGCGCTCTGAATGTGCCTCCAGCGCAGTCCGTAAACCGAGCTGAAATCACAGCCGCTGATGTTTCTGTCGTAGAAATTAAAGGAATCGGTATCAATCGTCGACGGAAACACGATGCCGCTTATGTCGGAGGCATTTTCGATATGCTTCCAGCGCAGGTTTTCAACAAGGCTGAAATCGCTCAGATCAATCTCTCTGCCGGCGTAATTCACCAGATCGGTGCGGAATCCCGCCGGGTATCTGATGCCGAATATCTCGCTTGCTTCTTCAATCTCCTCGGGCTGCAGATCGGTGCGGTCCGACAGATCCATAAAGGCAAGCGATTCACCGCTTCCGGCTCTGCTGCGCACCGGCACCGGCTCAGGCGCTTCGGCTGCCGCCGCCATTGAAGGAATAATGGGCGCCGGACTCTCCGCATAGCTTTCGGACTCCGCCTTGTCAACCCCGTAGATGCCGGCAAGGTTTTCCATTTCCTTGGCAAACTGCGCCGAACGGTTGCTCTTGGTTTCGGTCTGGGCCGGCTTGTACACCACATTTTCTGCGCCGGCGCCGTTTGGATCAAATGACAGCACCGGAGAAAAACCTGCGTTCTGCCTGACCGGACGTTCGCCGCCGTGAATGCCGCGTTTTTCGGCTTCCCCGGCAGACGGTACACCCGAAGTCTCTTTATCCTTACTCTTGTTAATTTCATCAATTGCTTGATTGACAGCAGGATTTTCGTAGCGTTTTTTCGTATTCTGATTTTTGAATCTCTTGAAAAAAGCCAACTTTACGACCATCCTTCCCATCGCCAGTCATACGGCGAATTTTTCATATATAATCACATTTATAATCACATTTTGCCGGAATCATTATATTCCTTATGTCACTCGTATCAGACAGGTTACGGTGACATTGCCCGCGCTCGCGGTAATGGTTGCCTGCCCTTTCTTCTTGGCTACCACCTTGCCGTTCTCGTTAACAGTGGCGACCTTCTCGTTATCCGAGCTCCACTGGACATAGCTCTGCGGCACGTTGTCCGGATTGATCTCCACCGAAAGCGTTACGCTCTTGCCGCGTTTGAGCGTGATGTCATTGTTCTGCCGCAATGTGAGTCCGTAAACGGTGTATTTAATCTCTTCCGAGCTTGTCTTGTCGTCATTCGGAACCGTTGTTTCAATAGTCGAAGTAACTGTAACAGCATCCGAAACGTCAGACGAGATATCCGAACCGCTTACCCTTCTCACTATACCGCTGTTTAAAAAGCTGTCGTCATAGTCGGTCAGCCCCTCGTACTCCGAAGAAGTGCTTCCCACAAGCCAGCCGAATACAAATCCGACTGCCACTCCGAAAAGCATTATAAGACAGCCCATCATCACCATGATCATATTCTGTGTGATATGTATGCCAGGCTCTATTGCCTCCGCAACAATAACCGACACATTGTCGTCGCTGTCGTCGCTCATGGAAAGAGCCATAAGCTCGTTTGTGTGACCGAACGGATCCTTCCTCTTGGCAAGGCATACTGTTATCTCGTCCTCGTCGAGCTGATCTGTCACACCGTCGCTGCAAACAAGGAATTTATCGCCTTTCTTTATCTTGAAAGGCTTTGCGCGGTATGGCTCCATTCTGCCCTCACGGCTGTTCATGCCAAGGAATTTCGTTATCCTGCCGTGGCGTATTCCCTCTTCGGTAAGCGACACGCTCTTCTGCCCCTCGACGGCAACATGGTCGCGGGTCAGCTTGACAAGCTGCTTGTCACGGTAAAGATAAACCCTGCTGTCCCCCACATTATATACGTGCGCGTTTCCATGCTCTATAATCAGAAGCGCCATTGTGGAAGCCGTCCGCACTCCGCCAGTTTCACGCCGCTGATCGCGGATAAGCTCATTGGTCTCCTGCATATATTCCAGCACGGCGTCGTCAGGAGTCGCGTCGGGGTCAAAGGATATGCGGTCGGCAAGGTTGTCAAGTCTGGTTGCTGCTACAAGCGAGGCGAAAGAGCCGGTATTGTTCCTTCCCATTCCGTCGAATACCGCGAAGATATTTACATCGGTATATTCTCCGGTCTTGATGGCAAAGGGTCGGCTGATATTCCGTGGAGTTATGTAATCGCCATTGAAATATACGTTGTCCTCATTATTGCCCCTGGCGTTACCCACGTTGGATTCGGCAGCCGCCCGTATATAAATTTTGTTCGCCGCGCTCAATTTACTTTCACCTCGTCACCGGAATAACCGTACTCAAAATGCACTGCGATATATAATAACACATGAGTTTTAAAATACAAAAAACTTTGAGCAAGATTTACAAATAATTAATAAAATATCCTTACAAAATGATTACACAAACGTCTGACGGCGTAATTTGTCCCGTTGCATATCACTTTATTACCGAGTCAAATCTGTAAAGCGACCAATAATACCTGCCCGCTACGCTTTTATATGCCATTTCAGCGGTGCAGCTGTAAAGTGAATAGCACAGTCCGTCCTCATAACTCTGGCTTATAATCGCCGTGTCAAAACTAACCTTATACTTCTCTCCGTCAGGCCGGACCGTCCTGTGGGAGATTTTGACCTCCGCATCGGTTCCTCCTTCGTACACGGTATAGAATCTGTCCCCGTACTGATAGAAGCACCTGTCTTCCTCTCCCTGCCGGATCAGCCTGTCAATGTCTGTGTCACTGACGTAGAATAGTTCACGGGCAATCATTTCCGCGATTTCCGCCTCAAAGACATAATAGGCATTTGACTCGGCGGCCCAGCCTTTGGGATCGTTGGTTTTTTCTATAAAGCGGTCCTCCTCGGGAATCTCGGAAAAAAGCCTCCAGTCCACACATGACGCAGGCGTGACGATACAGGCAAGAATATTGCCGCTGCCGTCCGCTGCGCTGTTGCAGTCGTATTTCCACTCCGCTCCGTGATTCACCGTGTAATATCTGGCAAACGTATTGATAAACCGGTCAAGCGACTCCTCCATGGAAGGATCCTCGAAGGGAAAAGCGGCGTCCGCCGGGGTCACTTCTTTTTTGCTGGGAGTATCGCATGAGGCCACGGACGACAGCAGCATCACCGCTGCCAGCAGTGCGCAAAACGTGCGGAAAAGCCTTTTGGCTGTGTAAGATCCGAATGTATGATTCATATAACAACTGCTCCTTTACCACAAAAAAACTATCTCAAAAAAATGCGGCATTCATCAATAAAGAGAACACCGCATAAAATACATGAATTTTGAATTTCCCGCATGTTCACGGGACAACTGGTGGCTTACTTTTTCTTATTGGACTTTACTTCATTGTACATCGGCGGAACGTATGTCGAATTATTACCGGCTCCGGGAATCTGCTGGACTCTTTTTCCTTTGATCATGCTGACGACCGTTCCGATAATACCGGCCACATAGGCAATATCATCAATGTAAGAAGTAAGAATAATCGGATCGCCGGGGATCAGATCAATCGGCGATATGACAAGAACGGCTAAAATAACGATAATGGCTAATTTCCAGCCGACCCCTGACTTTTTACCTCCGTTTTGCGCTCCAGGAAGGTTTGCGTTTTTGTTGAAATTTTTTTCCATTTTTCTCAATCCTTTGTAAGTTATTAGAGCGAGAATCAGTTTTAAGAACATCCGCCAACTCAGCTCCTTTTATAACGGAACACCATTCCGTTTTTACTGATACTATTATCGCACAAATTTAAAAATATTTCAAGTGGTTTGTGCATTACTTTTAATAAATTTTTAATTTGGTAAAAATTTCGTGTTAATTATTGAATAATCTGTCGAAGCGTGTTATTATTATATTGATATATTATGGAAAATTATCAGAAATCTATGGCGGAAGGTTCAACAGGTGATGCATGTGATAAAGAAATTATTTGCGAGCGTTACAAAAAGCTCTATGGGTTCTGCGGTCTGCGTCGGCGGATTTATCGGCTGGTACCTTACGGTCAAATTCATTTGTGAAAAGAGCCTTGAGATTTACGGCACTTCATCGCTTTATGATGTGACAAACATTATTTTCGGCGCGTCACTGGCGGTCATGCTGGGCGTTTTGCTTATTCTCATGTTTCACCTCGACTTTGAGGGACTGCTCGGACACAGATATTTCCGCGTGGTGCCGGCCATACTCATGGCGGAAAGCGGACTGGCGCTGGCATTTACCAACGCCGATTCCTTCAGCGTCTACGCCGTGATTACCGGCATATGCGCCTCCTTCGGCGTGCTTGCAGTGTTTTCTAGGCTGCTGGGCGTCAGGGTGAGCCACAGGCTGTTTTCGGTGGCCGCCGGAATCGCAATCGGAGGCTTGGTCAGGTTTGCCGACCACGTCATCTACAGCTATATGGATATGACAAGAGGCATTTATATGCTGGCGGTGCTTTCGGGCGCTCTGGCACTGGTAACCGTGCGTTCCTCCGGCTTCTCAAAGGAAAAAATGCCCATCATCAGTTACTCCGAAGCTTCCCACAAGGTTCTGCTGCAAAATATTCCTGGCGCCTACTGGCTGCTCTTTGTCATTGCCGGCATCTACTACCTGTGCCTAGGCAGAATCACCTCGCTGGGAACCGAAATGTATGTGCCTTTCTTCCGGAATTACGGGCTGTACACCTATGTCCCGTATGTCCTGACGGCGGTGATCATTGCGTTATTTGTCAAATTCCACACGGTCACTCCGCTCTATGTCTACGCAACCTGTTTCCTGGCGTTTACGGCAATCATGCTTTTCCTCCCCTACTTTTCACGGGATGAGCAGACCGTTTTTCTCATCTGCGGTTTTGTCGGTCAGGCCTGCTTTGCGGTTTTCACCTATATTTTCATTGTTGACTTCGCTATGGACAGACAGCACCCGATGTTCTACGCCATATTCGGATACACCTCTGTCATCGCCGCCAGACTGGCTGCGGATGTGTTCGGTTACCTCCTTCCGGTCAGAAACGAGGCGCTGATTATTTCCGCCATTGCCGTGCTGCTGATCATCGGCGGCCCCGCGGTATTCTCACTGCTGAAGAGGTACGGCCTTACACAGGAACAGTTTGAACACCGCCGTCTGCTCAGGGAGCTTATCATCCGCAAGTCTGAGGAGATGCAGCTGAGCGACCGTGAGAAGTATATTCTTGATCTGGTGGTGCTGGACGGCTATACCATGGATCAGCTTCCGGACAAGATGATGCTTTCACGCAACACCGTCCGTGCGCAAAGCCGCAACCTTCTCAAAAAACTGGAGGTGGAGGAGCTTTCCGGCCTGCGTGAATTCTTTGACGGACTGCTTGTCAGCCAGTCGGAAACGACAGCGGAGAGGTAATTCATTCCACTGAGGTCAATCAACAAAGCATTATGTATGGCACACCGGTATTGCGATACGTGATGCTTTTTTTGATATTGTGTGATCGCATACAATTATCCATTATCACCTAAATTTCCTGCAGGGAATTATCTATATTTCCAATTTTTTTCTCGTTATCAGGTTGACATATCAACAAATGTTAGCTATAATAATAGTAATTGTTTGTTTATTGGTTTATATGCTGCCAACAGTGCGCATATGTTTTTCCCTGTGTTGTGAAAGGACGAATTTTGATATGCAGGAAAACAGATTTGAATTGTTTGACGTCTACACCTCGCTGATCTGCAAAAGTATTCAGAAAATTAAAGGAGAGGTAATGCACACTTACGGGCTCAAAAGCGCCCATGTGTTCTTCATCGTCCAGCTCGAAGGACATGAGGAAGGCCTTACCGCCACTGAACTTTCGCAGGCCGGCCGGATGGACAAGGCGCAGATTTCACGTGTGGTGTCCGAGCTGACCCACAAGGGCTTTATCACACGTATCGCCGACCGGGGTCAGAAATACAAATACAAGCTTGCTCTTACCGAATCCGGAGAAAAAATCGCCAGAGAGCTTGACCGCCTGATCGAGAATGCGCTGGAATACGTCAGCGGCTCCATTCCCAGAGCCGACCTTGAGGTATTTTACCGCACGCTGTTTACGATCAGCGACAACCTTTCTTCCCTCACGGAAAAGCCGGAGGCTCTCGCCGCATTAAATTGCTGAATTTTCGGGAGTTGTTTGTAATTGTTGTTTTGTTCATTGGTGTGTTGTAAAAATGATATGCAATAAAAGTTAGGAGATTGTTTTTTATGTCAAAAATCAGAATTTTAACCGACTCTGCAAGCGATATTTCCGAGAAGCACGAAAAAAAGTACAATATCAAGGTGGTTCCCTTCAAAATAGCCATCGGAAACGATACATATGTGAGCCGCGTGGATTTCAGCAATGAAAAATTCTACAGCATGATGGAGGCTTATGACGGCCTTCCGCTCACCTCTCAGTTCACCGCCTTTGAATTTCAGGAGGTTTTTGAGGAGATGTACAAGGACGGCGTCACCGACGTCATCTGCGTGCTGATCAATGCCCAGGGCTCCGCCACCTACAACAATTCCGTCATGGCCGCCGATAATTTCTTTGAGGAAAATCCTGAAGCTGTCGGCAAGATCCGCTTCATCTCCATCGACGGCAGAAGCTACACCGGCGCCTACGGATATGCCGTTGTGGAAGCCGCCAAAATGGTGCAGCGCGGTGACAGCGTGGAACACATCGTTGACTTCATCAACAACTGGGTGGAAAACTGCACCATCTTCTTTGCGCCTTATTCCCTGAAATACGCCAAAAAGTCCGGCCGTATTCCCGCCGCAGCGGCCTTTGTGGGAGACGCTCTGGGCCTTAAGCCCATTATGCGCATTTTTGATCACGTCATCACTACCGATGAAAAGGTCAGAGGCGAAAAGCTGATTATCCCGACCATCGTCAAAAAAGCCGCCGCCGAAATCGAACCTCAAACGCCTTACTGCATCGTCTACGGCAACGACGGCTCCGTCTGCGATGAGCTGGCCAAGGCCATGTATCAGAAACTGGGATATCCTCCGGCGGGATTCTACCAGATCGGTGCGGCCATTGCTGTCAACGCCGGTCCGAAAGTGGTGGGAGTGATCTTCAAAAAGAAGAGATAACCTGTTTTTTCGGCATTTTGACCTATCCGAGCTTTTGATTTATGTGTACAATCATCAAATAAAAGGCGGCAGGGGTATTATTTTGCGGTACAATGGCGAATTTATAAAGCACTCTTGCATTTTTCGCCGATAGGCTATATAATAGGAGTGTCGCTAGGGTCATGCCTGAGCCAATATTGTTGAAAAGAGGAATTACGATTATGACTGAAGAAGTAAAAAACGAAGCCGTACAGAAAGAAACCGAAAATAACATGCCCTTCACTCCCAACGAAGGCAAGAACCTTGTCATAACCACCGACGACGGAAGCTTTGAGCGCTATCCTGTCAAGACACCCATTATCAAGAGCGGCGACAATCTCGTAGAGCTGCTGGGTGAGCTGGTAAAGCCTTATCTCCAGGACGGCGATATGGTCTTCATGAGCGAGAAGATTCTCGCCATCAGCCAGGGACGCGCTTTTAAGATCGAAGACATCAAGCCTTCCCGTCTGGCCAGATTCCTTACCAAATTCGTCTATAAATCTCCCTACGGCATCGGTCTGGGCATGCCTGAAACAATGGAGCTGGCAATCCGCTCTGTCGGCCGCCCGAAGATCATTTTCGCCGCTATCATCGCCGGCTTCGGCAAGCTCATTGGTAAGCGCGGCGTTTTCTACAACATTCTCGGCCCTTCCGCAAGAGCGATTGACGGGCCGTGCGACTGCACCATTCCTCCCTACAACGGATACGCCAAAATGGCTCCCGACAAGCCGCATGAAGCCGCCAAGAACTTCACCGAGGCTATGGACGGCCATCAGGTCATTGTCGTCGACGCCAACGACATCGGTGTCAATATTCTCGGCAAGCCTTCTCAGGACGTTCCCGATGAATACTACTCAAAAATTTTCAAGGACAATCCTCTCGGTCAGGGCCACGAGCAGACGCCTCTCTGCATCGTCCGCAAGATCGGCTGATGATTCCGTCATAATCATGCACTTTACCGGCAGCGTTACTTCCTTTTCGGAAATGCGCTGCCCTTTTTTTTCGCACATACAAAAACCGGCGTGTTTCAACTGGTACATTGAAACACGCCGGTCAGTAACGGATGATTAATACTATTTTTCGGTTGAAAGTAGACAATTATTTGCGAGAATATTTTGT